>NZ_WIBD01000025.1:391-120854 GCF_009495975.1 Pseudomonas sp. SZ57
GAGTGAGATTGCTCACGAAGAGACCGGTTTTTCACAGCCAAATTGCGTCCCATAAGGGATAATCGCGCACGCTTTTGACTAGGTCGGCTCGAACAGGATTGGCAACGATATAACGGGCAAAATCCAAAAGGCTTTCTTCAGTACGGATGCTGACGTCGTGGAACCCGCTTTGCCAAAAAGGTCCACTGCAGCCTCTGGCTCTGTTTATGGCGATCGCGCTTTTCGATTTGACACGCTGTACAACGCTGGATAATGAGTGACTATGCAACTGCAGCAGCCAGTGAATGTGGTCGGGCATTACCACCCAGGCTAATGAATCGGCCAGTTGCTGCTCTTCAACGTGTCGAAGCTCATCAACCAACAGACGACCCATGCGCCAATCGGAAAAAACAGGATTTCTCTGGAATGTTTTTGCGGTGACTAAATACATTTGGCCCGTACCGGAGAATCGCCCCAAGCGCAAACGATGTGACTGTGCCCTTTCATTCATCCTAATCACCCAATGGCTGCATGCCGGGGAACGACTGTACGAAACGGGCTCACTCAGCAGTGCTCAAAGGTTTGCCCAAGTGTTTCGGATGTCCAATTGAGCTACCTTTCACTCCTTCATCGAATCCCCGGAGAATCTCCCCATGCTCAAAAAAGCATTGCTGCTGGCCGCACTGCTGCTGCCAGCCAGCCTCGTCCACGCCCATGAGTACAAGGCAGGGTCATTGCTGATTGGCCATCCGTGGTCGATGGAGCTACCGCCCAATGCACCGACGGTGGCGGCGTATTTCACCATTGAGAACAAGGGTGACAGCGCCGACCGGCTGATTAGCGTCGACACGCCCATCGCCGGGCAGGCGCAGTTGCATGAGCATGTACATGCCGACGGGCTGATGAAGATGCAGCACGTGCAGGCGGTCGACATACCGGCTGGCGCGAAGGTGGCTTTCGCCCCCATGGCCTGGCACGTGATGTTGCTGGACATCAAGGACCGCTCGAAGCTGGTGGTCGGCCAGCACTTCCCGATGACTCTGCATTTCGAAAAGGCGGGGGATGTGGAGGTACAGGTCGTGGTGCAAAAACAGGCTCCGGAACACCAGCACTGAGTAGCCTTCACGAGCAGGGCCGGGAGCTGAATATCCTCATTATCCCTGATGCGGCGACACACCTGGCACGCAGGTCAGATGCTGATTGTCCGGGCGCTTGATCGAATAGTGCTTTCGCGCTTTGCCAAAACAGCGGCAACAGCTTAGATTGCTCACTGCGGGGCCTGAAACCACTGAGTGGCGTTGTGATGAATTCCTCCTCATACCCGGTTTCAGGCCCCGCCCTTGCCTCAATCTCGCGCGTTTCCGATACTTCCTACCGATCAGACAGCCGATGCTGCAGTCCTCGAACTGCGCTGGCCGATACCCGCGTGCCTTCAAGCCTGACTATATGAAATGAACCGCTCGGCCAACGCCTTGAGTGGATCATCCATCATGCAGACGAATCAGCACCATGAACCTACCGCTCACCGCATCACCCCCACTGCCAGACAACCCACCTGCCAGCGATACCTACCCGCCCGCTTTCAGCCAGGTTACGCAGGACCTGGCCCGCGATCTGCTGCACCGCCTCATACCCGGGCTGGATGTTCAGACCACATCGCTGAGCTACCGGGACAGCCAGGCAGCTTCAGACGACGGCGGGAATATCATCAATGCCCCACTGATATCCAGTCTGGTCGAGTATTTCACCGGTCATCTGAACTGGGCCCACAGCGACGTACAAGGGCTCTACCCATCGCCCTCCTCCACGTCACAAACGCCCGCCATCCCGCTGCTGGACGGCGCGGCCACGACCCTGTTTTACAATCAGATCAGCCAGCAACTGGAACCGTTCTACCGCCAGAAACTGGCAGACTACTGGAGCGCAGCCCCCGATGGCGGCGAAACCCGGCGCAGTCAGTTCATCGCCGAACAGATCGAGTGCCTGAAAGCCGAGTGCGTAGTGCTCATCGCGCTGGGAACAATGACCACCAACCACTACAGCCTGCTTTCGCAAGCACTGCGCCCATGCGACACCAGCCTGGCCGCAAACATGGCGGATATTCAAGCGCACAGCGTGTACAGCCTCTCGGCGCGTACCGGTGAGAATCCTCCGGTGTCGCTTTACGGTGCGTTTGTCATTGCCCGACGCCTGCGTGACGAACCGGTACGGATCGACGAAGAAGAACGTGAAGATGTCCTGCTGTTCACGCCCCACGAAGGGCTGCAGGCATTTGCGTCCTTGAAGCAACTGCACGAAACCCTGATCAAGAGGGCAGCAGTTCTCGAATACGGGCAAAGCCTGGGAACTGAACAGGTGAAGCAGATCGACTTCAACGCCAACGGGCTGCAATGGCAGTACACCCTGATGGAGGGCGACTTCCTGAGCCTGCTGCATGCAGGTCTGGTCGTCAGACAGCAGTCAATTTTTGCACAGGCCGTACAACTCGCTCGCGCTCAACGCATGGACGAGATTTGTTTCGAGCAATCATTGACCCATCTGCCGGGATCGGACGTTTATTTCGACAACCACTGGCGGCTCGACAGACTGGATGCCGATCTGATTCAGAGCCAGATGCCTGAATGGTGGAAAACCATGACGCCATCGCAACACCAGGAATGGCTGGATCAGGCACAACGGTTTGGTGAATCGATCGTCAGCATCCGGCAAGCCAGCAAGGATAACTTCGACCAGCCGGAGAACGACAGCCGCACCTACCTCACGCGCTATATCGACAAGCAACTGGATGACATGCTGAAACGCTCGTCCATCCCGACGGCAGCAGAACGCATCACGCTGTCAATGACGTACCGTGTAGGCACTGAAGTGCAGGAGATTACCGGCGCCCCCGTGCCACCGGCAACCAGTACTCTGCAGGTATCACTCAGGCAATTGGCGCATGACCGTGCTCACCGTATTCTGGTCGAGGACGCACTGGTAGTCCGGGCTGTCGATGACACCGGTGCTGTCATCACTCGACTGGAAAAGTCAGCGATCAAGGCGCTGGTAGAGGCCATAGAGGACCCGCGGCATCTCAGTGATTACCTCGACCTTCATCTGAGGACCTCGGCCTACGCACAGCAGCTGAAAAGATTGCAAAAGGCCATGCTGGAGGCGCAGATGAAGATGGTGCTGCTGGAGCTGGAGCAGCAGACTTTTTCACCTTCAGGCCGCGAGTGGATCAAAGCAGTGCTGGACTCCCCCGCGCCGCAAGGACGTCCGACCGTCAACGGCGAAGCCATAGAGGTCAGGTTTTTCAGCGTCAATCAATTCAAGATGACCAATGTCATGTTGATCGCTCCTGCCGAAAAATTCGAAAAGGGTCCCTTGGTACTGTGCACCCTGGATGCTCCGGACGGCATCGTTTTCCGCTGGTTCTACAGCATGTTTCATCTCACCACGAGCTTTCTGGAGGAGGCGCCGTTCCAGCGGTATCTGCTTGAGCAAATACCGCTTTCCAGGCGCCTCGAGACACTGCGTGCCATGCAATACGAAAAGCAAGCGAAGCATTGGCGCCCGCCAGAGGTATTGACTCAACTCACGCTTGTACCTATCCCGCCCAGGCTGCTGCGCCCGGTCGTGTTTGTCACACAGAGCAAGGACATTTATGAGGAAAGTCACGAGACCAAGATTGATCAGTTGATCAACGAAGCCAAACGGCAGATGAGTCAGGCAACCGGCAGGGGGCAATCGGCCCGGGGATTCGACCTGATCGCCGGCATTGCGATTCTGTTTTTGCCTGATCCGATCATGCTGCCTGTCTCGTTGGGGGTAGGCCTGTACAAGACCTGGAGTGCCTTTTCAAAAATCGATGAGAACGATCTGGAAGGTGCTGCCGAAGAGTTCCTGAGCGCCATCAGCTATCTGGCCATCGCCTTGGTCGGCCACCTGGCGCTGGCCCTGAAACCGGCAGTCAACGCGACAAAAAAGCCAAGACGCCCGCACCTGATACGCAGGGTAGGCCATGACGGTCAGGTACAGATCGGCTACCTCCTGTCGCACTCCAAGGCCCCGCGTTTTGCAAACTCGAAACTGATCGTCGCCATGGACCCCAAACGCTTCGTTGCCATTGAAGTAGAAGGCCAGACCTGTTTTCTGAGCCGGCGGGCCAACATGTTCGGTCACTCACGCCTTTATCGGGTCAACCCGATGGATGCAACGCAACTGGTGCACGAGCAGGAGTTTGCCCTGCGCAGCACCAGCGGCACCTGGAAAGTCGTCGGCAAACAGATACCGCGCATGAGCAAGACGGCAATCCGCAATGCCCAATCCCGGCTGGCCAGCCTGACCACTCTCTGGCCGGCCTCTCTGGAGGAAGCCAGTAGCACCGAACGCCTGAAGTTCGAGAGCGATTACCTGGCGCTGGCCCAGACATCCAACGCAGAGAACTATTCCGAAATAGTCGCCTATGTGGAAAGCGGTTCAACGGACATCAACCCGCTGCTGCGAAGCGGCGTGCGCAACGCCACCACGCGCAGGTTTTTACGTCAGTTCCATAAACTCAAGGCGTGGGAAGGCACTGCCTTTCGCGCCACCTATGTGTCCAGCGACGGGGTGGCCTGCCTTGAACGCGAGGTGGGTTCGGTGTTCACCGACAACGGCGTGCAGTCTGCATCGGTGTCGCGAGCCAATGCCTCCAGATGGAGCCAGGACGGGTTCGTGAGTCGCAACGCCAATGCCGAAAACCACCCGGTGTTCTTCATCTTTGCACCGGCGGTGCCCAAGAAGAACATGTTCACCGGTTTTCTTGGCGACCACGTGGCAATCCCGCCAGGCACGTGCGTGCAACTGGGCGCGACCAAACGGATCAACGGGCAGCTGTTTGCCTGGTTCGATGCGCCCGAACAACTGGTCGATCAGACCTATGATCTGTATACCGGAGAACAGGAACTCTGGGTCTGAAACCCGCAAGCGAGTGATCTGGAAAGCCGGCCGTTCCTGGCCGGCGCTCCTGCGAAGCAGCCTTGCACCATTGCAGAGCCCGCAGCGCCCGCGGGGCAAAGCCGGGTTCCACCTTGGTGCACACCCTCCCCGAACCGCGACACATTCGTTCCATTTTGCGACGTTCCTACATTGGCCCAGACCTTGCTAAAGCTTGGAAGAGCAACGAAATGCACCGCCGCCAAACCTCAAACAATGTACTAAGGGAGCCAGTCAATGAAGCGTCGCAGCCTGATCAAAGCCTTTACCCTGTCCGCATCCATCGCCGCCATGGGGCTGACCTGGACCGTTCAGGCTGCCGAGACCATCAAGGTCGGCATTCTGCATTCGTTGTCCGGCACCATGGCCATCTCCGAGACATCGCTCAAGGACATGGCCTTGATGACCATCGACGAGATCAACGCCAAAGGCGGCGTCAACGGCAAGATGCTGGAACCGGTCGTCGTCGACCCGGCCTCCAACTGGCCGCTGTTCGCGGAAAAAGGCCGTCAGTTGCTGACCCAGGACAAGGTCGCCGTGGTCTTCGGCTGCTGGACATCGGTGTCGCGCAAATCGGTGCTGCCGGTTTTCGAAGAACTCAACGGGCTGCTGTTCTACCCGGTGCAGTACGAAGGCGAAGAGATGTCGCCCAATGTTTTCTACACCGGCGCCGCGCCTAACCAGCAGGCCATCCCTGCCGTCGAATATGTCATGAGTGAAGATGGCGGCTCGGCCAAACGCTTCTTCCTGCTCGGCACCGATTATGTCTACCCGCGTACCACCAACAAGATTCTGCGCGCCTTCCTGCATTCCAAAGGCGTGAAAGATACCGATATCGAAGAGGTCTACACCCCGTTCGGCCACTCCGATTATCAAACCATCGTCGCCAACATCAAGAAGTTCTCCGCCGGTGGCAAGACGGCCGTTATCTCCACCGTCAACGGCGACTCCAACGTGCCGTTCTACAAGGAACTGGCCAACCAGGGCCTGAACGCTACCGACGTACCGGTTGTGGCCTTCTCGGTAGGCGAAGAAGAACTGCGCGGCATCGACACCAAGCCACTGGTAGGCCATCTGGCTGCCTGGAACTACTTCCAGTCGGTGGAAAACCCGGTCAACAAGAAGTTCGTGGCTGACTGGACGGCCTACGCCAAAAAGAAAAACCTGCCAGGCGCTGACAAGGCCGTGACCAACGACCCGATGGAAGCCACGTATGTCGGCATTCACATGTGGGCGCAGGCGGTCGAGAAAGCCAAATCCACCGACGTGGACAAGGTCCGTGAAGCCATGGCCGGCCAAACGTTCGCAGCGCCGTCGGGCTTTACCCTGACCATGGACAAGACCAACCACCACTTGCACAAGCCCGTGATGATCGGCGAAATCCAGGACGATGGTCAGTTCAGCGTCGTCTGGCAGACCAAAGAGCCGATCCGCGCCCAGCCATGGAGCCCGTACATCCCTGGCAACGACAAGAAGCCGGACACCCCGGCGAAGAGCAACTGACGGATCAACGCTGCTTGATCGTTCCCACGCTCCAGCGCCAAGCGTTATAGACAGGTCCTGAAGCCCGCGAAATAAGGGGCTTCAAAGCTTCTGCCCACAGGGCGTAGGAGCGAACTTGTTCGCGAAGACGGTAGTTCGAACGATACATTTTCGGAGAATGTACCGGCCCTTTCGCGAACAAGGCGGATCGCCGCCCCGGTCGCTCCTACGGCCTTCGGCCAGAATCAAAAACAGCCAAGGCCATATTGATATGCCTTCTTATTTTTACCGTTTGATCCTCACCATCAGCCTGCTGCTGCCTTTGGCTGCCCAGGCCGGTGATGCCAGTGACTTTGTCGCAGCCAGTTCTTCGCAACAGGCAGAGCTGCTGGAAGCCTGGGCCGCCAGGCCTGTGCCGGAACGTGTCGAGCTGCTTGAAGCCTTGCGCGATGGCCGTGTGGGTGCCGACAGCAGCAAGCGTGCCTGGATCGAAAACAACGATCAATACGTGGCCGTCGATGCACAGGCCCCTGCCGCCGCCGATGCGCCAACGCCTGACGAACCGCGTAAATTGCGCTTGAACAACCGGCTGCGCGGCCTGGTTGAAACGGCGTTGGCCAGCCATCAGCTGCTGGCAGCCGATACACGACTGCGCATGGCCGCCGCCCTGCAATTGCAAAAAAGCGCGCGCCCTGCACAACTCGAGTTGCTGACCGAACGCGTGGCCAGCGAATCCGATTCCAGTGTCAAAAGCGCGCTGACCCTGGCGCTGGCCAACCTGCAAATGGTCGATTCCAGCCCGACAGTACGTCTGGCTGCCGTGCGACTGCTGGGCGAAACCGGTGACCCGCTGGCGCGTACCCGTCTTGAATCATTGCTGGCACCCGGCGTGGAAACCGACGCTTCGGTACGCGTGGCGGCTGAAACCAGCCTGGCGCAGGTCAAGCGCAAGCTGATGATCGGTGAAATCCTCGGCCAGGCGTTCAGCGGCATGTCGCTGGGCTCGATCCTGTTGCTGGCGGCGCTGGGTCTGGCGATCACCTTCGGCCTGCTGGGCGTAATCAACATGGCCCACGGCGAGATGCTGATGCTGGGGGCCTACTCCACCTACGTCGTGCAACTGATGCTGCAGCGCTACGCACCGGGGGCCATCGAGTACTACCCGCTGATCGCGTTGCCGGTGGCGTTCTTTGTCACCGCCGCGATCGGCATGGCCCTGGAGCGTACGGTCATTCGTCACCTGTATGGCCGCCCACTGGAAACCCTGCTTGCGACCTGGGGCATCAGCCTGATGCTGATTCAGGCCGTGCGTCTGGCCTTCGGCGCGCAGAACGTCGAAGTCGCCAACCCGCAATGGCTGTCGGGCGGCATCCAGGTGCTGCCTAATCTGGTGCTGCCTTACAACCGCATCGTGATCATCGCGTTCGCGCTGTTCGTGGTGGTGCTGACCTGGCTGCTGCTGAACAAGACCCGCCTGGGCCTGAACGTGCGCGCCGTCACCCAGAACCGCAACATGGCCGCCTGCTGCGGTGTACCGACCGGGCGCATCGACATGATGGCCTTCGGTCTGGGCTCGGGTATCGCTGGTCTGGGGGGTGTTGCCCTGAGCCAGATCGGCAACGTGGGCCCTGATCTTGGGCAAAGCTACATCATTGATTCGTTCCTGGTGGTAGTGCTCGGCGGTGTCGGGCAACTGGCCGGTAGCGTGATGGCGGCCTTCGGGCTGGGCATCGCCAACAAGATTCTCGAACCGCAAATCGGCGCCGTGTTGGGCAAGATCCTGATCCTGGCGCTGATCATTCTGTTTATCCAGAAACGTCCGCAAGGCCTCTTCGCACTGAAAGGACGGGTGATTGACTGATGAGCCAGCCATTGATAGTCACTGCCGCGCAAAAAGTCGGGCCCAGAGGCACGCTGACCGCAGGCTCCTTAATACTGGCGGTGCTGCTGGCACTGCCGCTGCTGTCGCTGCTGCCTGCCGATAACAGCTTTCAGGTCTCGGCCTACACCCTGACCCTGGTGGGCAAGATCCTTTGCTACGCCATCGTCGCGCTGGCGCTGGACCTGGTCTGGGGCTACGCCGGGCTGTTGTCGCTGGGCCACGGCCTTTTCTTCGCCCTGGGCGGTTATGCCATGGGCATGTACCTGATGCGTCAGGCCGCTGGCGATGGTCTGCCGGCCTTCATGACCTTCCTGTCGTGGACCGAGCTGCCGTGGTACTGGGCGGGTACCGACCACTTCCTCTGGGCGATGTGCCTGGTGGTCCTGGCACCGGGACTGCTGGCGCTGGTCTTCGGCTTCTTCGCCTTCCGCTCGCGGATCAAGGGCGTGTACTTTTCGATCATGACCCAGGCGCTGACCTTCGCCGGCATGCTGCTGTTCTTTCGCAACGAGACCGGCTTTGGCGGCAACAACGGGTTCACCAACTTCCGCAGCATTCTGGGCTTCAGCATCAGTTCACAAGGGACCAGAGCGGCGCTGTTTCTGGCCACGGTCGCACTGCTGGTGGCCAGTCTGTACATCGGCTGGCGCCTGGCGCAGAGCAAGTTCGGCCGCGTGCTGACCGCGCTGCGCGATGCGGAAAACCGTCTGATGTTCTGCGGTTACGATCCGCGCGGCTTCAAACTGTTCGTCTGGGTCCTGAGCGCCGTGCTGTGCGGTCTGGCTGGCGCCTTGTATGTACCGCAGGTCGGCATTATCAACCCCAGCGAAATGTCGCCGACCAACTCGATTGAAGCCGCTGTCTGGGTAGCCCTGGGTGGCCGCGGCACGCTGATCGGCCCGCTGCTGGGCGCAGGTCTGGTGAACGGCATGAAGAGCTGGTTCACCATGGCCTTCCCGGAATACTGGCTGTTCTTTCTTGGCGCGCTGTTCATCATCGTCACGCTGTATCTGCCCAAGGGCGTGATCGGCATGCTGAAGAAAAGGAGCGAGCAATGAAAACCACTCCGACCCCGTCTTTCATGCTGGAACCGATCCTGGCGCCAAACTCCGACGCTGGCACCAGCCGCGACGCAGTGGGATTCGGCAAAAGCGCTGGCAAAGGCCTCAACACTCGCCACGGCACGATCCTGACGCTGGAAGACATCAGCGTCAGCTTCGACGGCTTCAAGGCCCTGAACGATCTGAATCTGTACATCGGCGTGGGCGAACTGCGCTGCATCATCGGCCCCAACGGCGCGGGCAAGACCACGCTGATGGACGTCATCACCGGCAAGACCCGTCCCAGCCACGGCAAGGCCTGGTTCGGTGAAACGCTGGACCTGACGAAGATGACCGAAGTGCAGATCGCTCAGGCCGGCATCGGCCGCAAGTTCCAGAAACCCACGGTATTCGAGGCCTTGAGCGTGTTCGAAAACCTCGAGCTGGCGCAGAAGAGCGACAAATCGGTGTGGGCCAGTTTGCGTGCGCGGTTGAGCGGCGAGCAACAGGACCGGATCGGTGAGGTGCTGGAAACGATCCGCCTGACCAGCTCGATGCAGCGTCCTGCGGGCTTGCTGTCCCACGGCCAGAAGCAGTTTCTGGAGATCGGCATGCTGCTGGTTCAGGACCCGCAATTACTGCTGCTCGACGAGCCCGTCGCGGGCATGACCGATGCCGAAACCGAATTCACCGCCGAGCTGTTCAAGAGCCTCGCCGGCAAGCATTCGTTGATGGTGGTTGAGCACGACATGGGCTTCGTCGGCTCGATTGCCGACCATGTCACCGTGCTGCACCAGGGCAGCGTGCTGGCTGAAGGCTCGCTGAACGACGTACAGGCCGACGAACGCGTGATCGAAGTGTATTTAGGGCGCTAGCGCCCTGCTGCAAGCTTTTAGCTGCAAGCGGCAAGCTAGAAGCAAAGGCAGCATGCTGCTCTTTCTTGCCGCTTGAAACTTGTAGCTTGCAGCTCAAAAAAGGACCCACCATGCTCCAGGTCGAAAAGCTTCATCAGTATTACGGCGGCAGCCACATTCTTCGCGGTCTGTCGTTTGATGTGAAGGTCGGTGAAGTCACCTGCCTGCTGGGCCGCAACGGCGTGGGCAAGACCACGCTCTTGCGCGTGCTGATGGGCCTGCTGCCATCGAAGGAAGGTTCGGTGCAATGGGAAGGCAAGACCATCACCCAGTTAAAAACGCATCAGCGGGTACATGCCGGGATTGCTTACGTGCCGCAGGGCCGGGAAATATTCGGCCGGCTGACGGTCGAGGAAAATCTGCTCATGGGCCTGTCCCGTTTTCCGGGCTCCGAGGCCAAGGAAGTGCCAGCCTTCATCTACGAGTTGTTCCCGGTGCTGCTGCAAATGAAGCACCGTCGCGGCGGCGATCTGTCCGGTGGTCAGCAGCAGCAACTGGCCATAGGCCGGGCACTGGCGAGCCGTCCGCGCCTGCTGATTCTCGACGAGCCCACCGAAGGTATTCAGCCCTCAGTGATCAAGGAAATCGGCGTAGTTATCAAAAAGCTCGCAGAGCGGGGCGACATGGCGATTCTGCTGGTCGAGCAGTTCTACGACTTCGCCGCGGAACTGGCCGATCAGTACCTGGTGATGTCGCGGGGCGAGATCGTCCAGCAGGGCCGTGGCGAGAACATGGAGAGCGACGGCGTTCGTGGTCTGGTCACCATTTGATGCGTCAATCCGTTATCGTGCAGCATTCGACAAGCCAATGAAGACACCATGAACCTGCCTGCCAACACCGCCCTCTTCACCCCCAGCTGGCACGCCGAGCTGGAATTGGGTTACGGCCGTTTCGATGACAGCACACGCCCGACGCAGCGGCGCCACAAAGGACCGCTGCGGGTGCAAAAGCATCTGTACGCCGAAGGCCCTGAGGTGTGCCAGCACATTATCGTTCATCCACCGGGTGGCATCGCCGGGGGTGACCGGCTGGATATCTCGGCCACCGTGGGGGCCGATGCGTGGGCGCAATTGACAAGCCCCGGCGCGGCCAAATGGTATCGCGCCGCCAGCCCGGCCTTTCAGCAACTGGAGCTGCACGTCCAGCCCGGTGCGACGCTGGAATGGCTGCCGCAGGAAACCATCGTCTTCAGCAACGCCCAGGCAGAACTGAGCACCCGCATAGAGCTGCACGGTGATGCGAAGCTATGCTACTGGGATGTGGTGGCGCTGGGCCGGCCAGCCAGTGGCGAGCGTTTCGAACACGGGCATTTTCAATCGCATCTGGATATCCGGCGCGACGGCACATTGCTCTGGCATGAGCGACAACGCATTATCGGTGGCGACGGGCTGCTGGACTCGCCCATCGGCCTGGACGGCAGGACGGTGTTCGCCACCCTGCTGATGACCGGCGAAGTAAGCAGCGAGCTGCTCGAGGCCTGCCGTTCGCTGTCGATGCCCAACCCGGTACGCGGCGACCTGACTCAATTGCCCGGTCTGCTGGTCGCTCGCTGTCTGGCAGACGAAGCATTGCACGCCCGGGCCTGGCTGATAGAACTGTGGAAACGACTGCGCCCTGCCCTGCTGGGACGCGAGGCGGTAACGCCAAGAATCTGGAACACCTGATTGATGACTGGACGCTATGCATTCCAGGCTACACCCTCGGCGCTGATGCACTCAGCGTGATACATAAGTCCTGAAAAGCCCGAAAATCGGGTCTTTTAGCGCTTCTGCCCGCAGGTCGTGGGAGCGAACTTGTTCGCGAAGACAATGTTTTAGGCGCTGCATGTTCGGCGACTACACCGACCCCTTCGCGAACAAGTTCGCTCCCACGGCCTTCGGACAGAACCTAAAACAGACTTATACATAACGATGAGGGCTCAAGCCTGGGAACGATCAACCACCGAGTTTGAACAAACGGAAGCCCCATGGACCTGACACCACGCGAAAAAGACAAGCTACTGATCTTCACCGCCGGACTGGTCGCCGAACGGCGTCTGGCGCGCGGCGTGAAGCTCAACTACCCGGAAGCCATGGCCTATATTTCTGCGGCGCTGCTCGAAGGTGCGCGTGACGGGCAGACCGTCGCTGAGCTCATGCACTACGGCACGACCCTGCTGAGCCGCGATCAGGTCATGGAAGGTATCGCGGAAATGATCCCGGAGATCCAGGTGGAAGCCACCTTTCCGGACGGCACCAAACTCGTCACCGTGCATCAGCCGATTGCCTGAAGGAGTGATCATGCCGGACGTGATTCGCGATGCCCTGCCGGACGATCTGCCGGGCATTCTGGACATCTACAACGATGCAGTGCTCAACACCACGGCTATCTGGAACGAGCAGCCGGTTGATCTGGCCAACCGCCAGGCCTGGTATGCAGCTCGCCAGAGTCAGGGTTATCCGATTCTGGTCGCGGTCGACAGCGCAGGCGAAGTGCTCGGCTATTCGTCGTTTGGCGACTGGCGGCCGTTCGAAGGCTTTCGCCATACGGTCGAGCATTCGGTCTACGTGCGCGCCGACCAGCGTGGCAAACGTCTGGGCCCGCGCCTGATGGCCGCTTTGATCGAGCGCGCCCGCGACTGTGACAAGCACATGATGGTCGCGGCCATCGAAAGCGGTAACGCGGCGTCCATCGCCCTGCATGATCGCCTGGGTTTCAAGACCACCGGACAAATGCCGCAGGTCGGCACCAAGTTCGGTCGCTGGCTGGACCTGACGTTCATGCAGCTCGACCTGTCGCCCGGTGCTCAGCCACCGGTTTCGCAAGCCCCTTCCGCCCTTTAGAGAGCACGCCATGAACCCAGCACAGCTGCGCCGCGTCACCGCCGAAAGCTTCGCGCATTACCGCCAGGGTCTGGCGCAATTGTTGTTCGATACGGTTCATGATGGCGCGTCGGTCGGTTTCATGGCCGACCTCGACATGGCGCAGGCCTACGGCTGGTGTGACGGGCTCAGAGTCGACGTCGCCGCTGGCACTCTGCTGCTGTGGGTGGTGGTCGAGAACGAGAACGTTCTGGCCAGTGCGCAACTGTCGCTGTGTCAGAAGCCCAATGGCCTGAACCGCGCCGAAGTACAGAAACTGATGGTGCTGCCTGCGGCGCGCGGGCGTGGCCTGGGCAGGCAATTGATGGAGGCCGTTGAGCAGGCCGCCGTGAAACACAAGCGTGGGTTGTTGCACCTGGACACCGAAGCGGGCTCAACGGCTGAAGCCTTCTACAGCGCGCTGGCCTACCACCGTGTCGGTGAACTGCCGGATTATTGCGCGACACCGGACGGTCGCTATCGGCCGACCGCCATTTATTTCAAAACCTTGGGGCAACCGACATGATCCCTGGTCAATACCAGATCCAGCCCGGCGACATCGAACTCAACGCCGGACGCCGCACCCTCAGCCTGACCGTCGCCAACAGCGGCGACCGGCCGATTCAGGTGGGCTCGCATTTCCACTTTTTCGAAACCAACGACGCACTGACCTTCGACCGCGCCGCCAGCCGGGGCATGCGCCTGAACATTCCGGCCGGCACCGCCGTGCGCTTCGAACCGGGCCAGTCCCGCGAAGTCGAGCTGGTGGACCTGGCCGGTTTGCGCAAGGTTTACGGGTTTGCCGGCCGGGTGATGGGGGAGCTTTAGCTTCAAGCTTCAAGCTTCAAGCTTCAAGAGCAAAGCATATGACGACTAAAGACTTGCGGCTTGCAGCTTGTCGCTTTGAACACATTACAGTTTGCGGCCTGCAGCTTGCCGCTCTGAATCCGAGGTACGAGAGATGAAGATAAGCCGACAAGCCTACGCAGACATGTTCGGCCCCACCGTCGGCGACAAGGTTCGCCTGGCCGATACCGAGCTGTGGATCGAGGTCGAGAAGGACTTCACCACCTACGGTGAAGAAGTGAAGTTCGGCGGCGGCAAGGTCATTCGTGACGGCATGGGCCAGGGCCAGTTGCTGGCTGCTGAGGTGGTCGACACGCTGATCACCAATGCCCTGATCATCGATCACTGGGGCATCGTCAAGGCCGACGTCGGCATCAAGAACGGGCGTATCGCGGCCATTGGCAAGGCGGGCAACCCGGACATCCAGCCGGACGTGACCATTGCCGTCGGCGCAGCCACCGAGGTCATTGCCGGCGAAGGCATGATCCTCACCGCAGGCGGCGTCGACACGCACATCCACTTCATCTGCCCGCAGCAGATCGAAGAGGCCCTGATGAGCGGCGTGACGACCATGATCGGCGGCGGCACAGGCCCGGCCACAGGCACCAATGCCACCACCGTCACACCCGGCCCGTGGCACATGGCGCGCATGCTCCAGGCCTCGGACTCGTTCCCGATGAACATCGGCTTCACCGGCAAGGGCAACGTCAGCCTGCCCGGCCCGCTGATCGAGCAGGTCAAGGCCGGCGCCATCGGTCTGAAGTTGCACGAGGACTGGGGCACCACGCCTGCGGCCATCGACAACTGCCTGAGCGTGGCCGACGAATACGACGTGCAGGTCGCGATCCACACCGACACCCTCAACGAGTCAGGCTTTGTCGAGACCACCCTGGCCGCGTTCAAGAACCGCACGATTCACACTTATCACACCGAAGGTGCCGGTGGCGGTCACGCGCCGGACATCATCAAGGCCTGTGGTTCGCCGAACGTGCTGCCGAGCTCGACCAACCCGACGCGTCCGTTCACCCGCAACACCATCGACGAGCACCTGGACATGCTCATGGTCTGCCATCACCTGGACCCGAGCATCGCCGAAGACGTGGCTTTCGCGGAAAGCCGCATCCGTCGCGAGACCATCGCTGCCGAGGATATCCTTCACGACCTGGGCGCCTTTTCCATGCTCAGTTCCGACAGCCAGGCCATGGGCCGGGTTGGCGAAGTGATCATGCGCACCTGGCAAACCGCCGACAAGATGAAGAAACAGCGTGGTCCACTGCCGCAGGATGGCCCGGGCAACGACAACTTTCGCGCCAAACGTTACATCGCCAAATACACCATCAACCCGGCGATCACCCACGGCATCAGCCATGAAGTGGGCTCCATCGAAGTCGGCAAGTGGGCGGATCTGGTGCTGTGGCGGCCGGCGTTCTTTGGCGTCAAACCGACCCTGATCCTCAAGGGCGGCGCCATCGCTGCCAGCCTGATGGGCGATGCCAACGCTTCGATCCCGACCCCGCAACCGGTTCACTACCGCCCGATGTTCGCCAGCTACGGCAGTTCGCTGCACGCCACCAGCATGACGTTCATCAGCCAGGCAGCGTTCGACGCCGGTGTACCGGAGTCACTGGGCCTGAAGAAGCAGATCGGTGTCGTCAAAGGCTGCCGTACCGTGCAGAAGAAAGACCTGATCCACAACGATTACCTGCCGGACATCGAAGTCGACCCGCAGACCTATCAGGTCAAGGCCGATGGGGTGTTGCTGTGGTGCGAGCCTGCGGACGTGCTGCCGATGGCGCAGCGGTACTTTCTGTTTTGAACCCAAAAAAGGGCCTTCGGTATGCGAAGGCCCTGGGATGTTTCAGCTCAAACTGACTGTTTGGGGTCCAGCTTTTTGATTTCGGTCCTGTACCAGGACTTCAGATGAAAATCAGCGGTTTCCTTAAGCTTTACACCGTTCTTGAAAAAGATAACAGTCGGCGCGACGGTCACATTGTACTGTTGAACTGTCGCTGCACAGCTGTCCATCGGCACCCGAAGCATCACGACCGTGCCTTCGAACTCGGGCGCAAGCTCGTCGAGAATCGCCCCAGTCCGTGTGCTGTGGTCAGGCTCGTTATACTCATTGACCCCGGGTCGGCTGAATTCGACCAACACCAGAGGGTTGGCTTTAGAGAACTCGCTATTGAAATCATCGTCATCCGAGACGGTTATTGCTTTAACTGTTTTTTCCTTGCGATTCAGAAATGTCTCGTCCGACTCCAGTATCTTCAATGCCTGCAACGTATCATTGATGGCGTCCAGCGTCCCCAGGTCCTCTGCGGTAGCCTTGCCTTGCAAGGTACGCTTCAGCACGCGAAAAACACTGAGTTTCCCTTTCGCCATATCGTATCGGTTACTGGTTTTACCGTTGGCGCCGGCCGGTACCTGCTCCGCCAGCGTGATACGCGCCTCGACAAGCGTTAATAATTCAGCCTTGATCATGAAATTTCTCCCTCATCAACAATGCCGGCAAACGCTTTCAGCGTGTCCTCTACGTACTGCTTGTCATAACCACCGACTATTTCGGCCATTTTGATCAGCACGGTCGTCGGACCGTGGTTGATGGCATACGTATTCGACGTCACCGGATTCAGAGTGTCCTTCAAGTCCGGACCCAACTCGATCTCGACCCTGACGAACTTGATTTTCTCGGCGTACGCGACGGCCAGTTCGTCTATGACAGCGTCCATTTTTGCACTGGCATTAGGCAGTTTTTGTTTGTTTTCCTTACCTCTGGTAGAAAATTCGACCAGGACCGGCTTCGTCTTGCTGGCTTCAAGAACTTCCTGTTGAAAGGTTGCATCTGTAACCGTAATGACACTCATGTCCCGGCCCTCCGTTCGTATAATCCCCGGAGGAAACATAGGACGAAGCGAATAGCACGTCTACTGACAGAAATGACAGTAAACGCCCTGTTTGTCGCGTCATGCAAAGGAGGTAATATGCGCCCATTCTTTCGTCACGCTCCTCCAAAGGTAACCGGCCATGCGCCTTTCCGAATTCATCGTTATTCATGTGGATCGCATCGTCGATGAATGGGAAGACTTCGCCAGAACCCTGAAACCGGCGGCAGAAACGATGACCACGGCCGAGCTGCGGGATCACGCCAGGTCGATTTTGCTCGCCGCAGCACGGGACATGAAGACCGCGCAGAGCAAAAGCGAGGAGATTGCCAAGGCCAGAGGCGAAGAGCTGAACAAGACGCCAAGCCTGGACGAAGCAGCCAGCAGCCATGGCGAATTGCGCCATGAGGTCGGTTTTGATCTGGTGCAGATGACGTCGGAGTTTCGCCATCTGCGCGCCAGCGTCATCCGCCTCTGGGTAGAAAGCCTGGCAGCGCCGCAACTGGCCGATTTTCAGGACGTGATTCGCTTCAACGAAGCCATCGACGAGGCGCTTGCAGAATCCACTGCGGCCTATGCGGAGCGGGTCGGGCGCTCACGGGATATCTTTCTCGCCATTCTCGGTCACGACCTGCGCGCGCCACTGCAGGCCGTCAGCATGTCCACCGAGTTGCTGGCCCGCAAAATAACGCTGGACGACAAGACCCAGTCCTATGTTTCACGTATCCAGACCAGCACCCGCCATATGGGCTCGATGGTCAGCGATCTGCTGGAGTTCGTGCGCAGCCGCCTGGGCGCGGGGCTGCCGGTAGAGCGTAAATACATGGACCTGGCCAGCGCCTGCCGCGAGGCCATCGAGGAAGCCTGCGCCGGGCGACCGGACTCTGTGCCGGTGCTGAACATCGAAGGCAACACCAAGGGTCACTGGGACGCCGGGCGGATCAGCCAGATGTTGCAGAACCTGATCGGCAACGCCCTGCAGCATGGTGCCGCCAGTCACGAGATAACGGTGACTGTCACGGGTGCCGAGAAAGCCGTGATATTGGTGGTCCACAACGAAGGCAAACCGATTGCCGAAGACGCTATCGGGACGATCTTCGATCCGCTGGTGCGCAGCACCGAGGAAAACAGCGAAACACGCGGCACGTCGACCAGCCTTGGCTTGGGCCTGTTCATCGTCAAGGAAGTGGTCAACGCCCACGGCGGCAGCATCACTGTGACCTCGACCATTGGTGAGGGCACGACCTTCAATGTGGTGCTGCCGAAAAACTGACCGAGGCTGACTGCCTGCTGATGCGGGTGCCGCATCAGCCCAGGCAGAAAAGACAGAATCGCAAGACCGCTCCGCTCAACCCTTCCACTGCGCGCGGGGATCGAACGACGAACTGTCCGCCAGTTTCTGCCAGAGCGCGCGGGTAGCCTCGTCGGTTTGCTTGGGCACGACGACTTTCAACTGCGCGTAAAGATCGCCGCGCTCGCCACTCTTGTTTATCAAGCCGTTACCCTTGATCCGCAGACGCTGCCCGTTCTGACTGTCCGGGCGGATGGTCAGGTTGAGCCTGCTGGTCAGCGTCGGCACGGCAACCTTGGTACCCAGCACGGCTTCCCAGGGGGCCAGTGGCACGGTGATGACCAGATCATGGCCTTCGACCTCAAACAGCGGGTGCGGGGCCAGGCGGATGATCAGGTACAAGTCGCCATTGGCACCACCGCCCACGCCCGGCGCGCCCTGCCCCTTCAGGCGAATACGCTCGCCATCGACCACGCCGGCCGGAATCTTCACGTTCAGGGTTTTGGTGATGTCGCTCATGCGCTGCCCGTTGGGGCTGTGCTGCGGCACCTTGAAGCTGACCTGCTTGGATTCCCCCGAAAGGGTCTCTTCGAGGAACACCGCCAGCTCCATCTCTACGTCCTGACCGGTACGCCCAGGGTTGCGGGTACGCCCGCCCTGCTGTGGCCGGCCACCGAAAATGGAGCTGAAAAACTCCGAGAAGTCTGCCGTTTCCTCGAACCCGCCTGCCCCGGCGCCGGCACGGCTTTGCCAGCCCGGCGGGGTCTGGAACGGACGGCCCTGACGACCGTATTTGCGCAGTTCGTCATACTCGGCGCGCTTTTCAGGGCTGCTGAGTACCTCATACGCTTCGGACGCTTCCTTGAACTTGTCTTCGGCGCCTGCTTCCTTGCTGACGTCCGGGTGATACTTGCGCGCGAGTTTGCGATAGGCGGTCTTGATCGCCTTGTCGTCCGCCGTCGGCTCCACGGCAAGTATCTTGTAGTAGTCTTTGAAATCCATGTAACGATCACCCATCCGAATTATCCGGCAAAGCCAGATACGCTGGCGTCACGCGCCCAGCTCCCTCTGTCACGAGGCATCTGGATTACCTAACGTCGAAAAATATACAGATAGACCAGCTGCTTTTGTCGGCGGGTCGATAGCTCGACACCCTAATGTCCGACAACAGCGTCTACCGGGAATCCCTTCAAGATTGGGGGTAACAGGCTTCAGTTCAAGCCTTGGCCGCAAATACAGCCAGGTAAATATAAGCGACGTGTCGCGCTACGCAATTTGCCCGCGCTGACATAAACTGCGCGGCCGTTTTTTGACTGGAACGTAAAAGACATGAATGACCAATCCCCGGCCCGTGCCTGCGGTATCGATTTCGGCACGTCCAACTCCACTGTCGGCTGGCAACGACCCGGCATGGAATCGTTGATCGCGCTGGAGGACGACAAGATTACCCTGCCTTCGGTGGTGTTCTTCAATATGGAAGAGCGCCGGCCGGTGTATGGCCGCCTGGCGCTGCACGAGTATCTGGAAGGCTACGAAGGCCGCCTGATGCGCTCGCTCAAGAGCCTGCTGGGCTCGAAGCTGATCAAGCATGACACCAGCGTGCTGGGCACGGCGATGCCCTTCAAGGATTTGCTGGCCCTGTTTATCGGCGAGCTGAAAAAGCGCGCGGAGCAAACGGCCGGACGCGAATTCGAGCAGGTCGTACTGGGCCGTCCGGTGCATTTTGTCGATGACGACGCCCAGGCCGATCAGGAAGCCGAAGACACGCTGGCTGAAGTGGCACGCAAGATCGGCTTCAAGGACGTGTCATTCCAGTTCGAACCGATCGCTGCGGCGTTCGATTACGAGTCCACCATCCAGGACGAAGAACTGGTGCTGATCGTCGACATCGGCGGTGGTACCTCGGACTTTTCGCTGGTGCGTCTGTCGCCCGAGCGACGCCAGCACGATGATCGCCAGCAGGACATCCTCGCCACCGGTGGCGTGCACATCGGCGGGACCGACTTCGACAAGCAGTTGAGCCTGCAAGGCGTGATGCCGCTGTTCGGTTATGGCAGCCGCATGAAAAGCGGTGCGTACATGCCGACCAGCCACCACATGAACCTGGCGACCTGGCACACCATCAACGCCGTGTACTCGCAAAAATCGCAACTGGCCCTGGGCAGCATGCGCTACGACATCGAAGACACTGGCGGTATCGATCGCCTGTTCAAACTGATCGAACAGCGCGCCGGGCACTGGCTGGCCATGGAAGTGGAAGAAACCAAGATCCAGCTGACTCACGCCGACAGCCGTCACCTGCTCATGGATCGAGTGGAAGCCGGCCTGAGCGTGGACCTGAGCCGGGTGATGTTCGAAGCCGCCATCGATGCCCAGCTTGAGCGGGTGCGCAACAGCGTGACGAACTTGCTGAACGATGCGGGAGTGAGTGTCGAACAGGTCAGCACAGTGTTTTTCACCGGCGGTTCAAGCGGCATCCCGGCCCTGCGCAACAGCGTCTCGAACATGCTGCCCAACGCACGCCACGTCGAAGGCAACATCTTCGGCAGCATCGGCAGCGGCCTGGCCATCGAAGCGAAGAAGCGTTACGGCTAGTCATGCGCCTATCGTGGGAATGCCCTTCGTGATGCTCCGCGTCACAGATCGCTGATCTTGTGGGAGCGAGCTTGCTCGCGAAGACGGATTACCTGACCAATGGACTTCCAGCGGCTGCACGGGCCTCTTCGTGAGCAAGCTCACTCCCACAGGGCCGGGGTGTTTTCAAGCCATGCGGATCACTCCCTCGGGCGGGAGTGTTTCGAGCCATGTGGATGCTCTGCAGCACCGCAGACGCAGAGCGTCCAGAGCTGCATGCCAACGCGGTGAACTGGCACGATAGGCGTTCTTTCGGACGCCTATCTACGCAAGCGCCCTAGACCAACCCTTCCTTTTGCAACTCGCTCTTCAGGTAGGCATAGTAAATCGGCCCTGCGACCACGCCCGGCAGGCCGAATGCGGCTTCGAACAGCAGCATCGCCAGCAGCAACTCCCACGACTTGGCGTTGATCTGTCCGCCCACGATGCGCGCATTGAGGAAGTACTCGACCTTGTGGATCACGATCAGGTAGCCCAGCGCCGCCAGCGCGACCCAGATCGAGATGGACATGCCGACGATGAAGATCAGCGTGTTGGACATCAGGTTACCCACCACCGGCAACAGGCCGAGCAGGAAGGTCATGATGATCAGGGTCTTGGTCAGTGGCAGGTGAATCCCGCACAACGGCAGCACGACGGCCAGAAATACCGACGTAAACGCCGTGTTGAGCAGGGAAATCTTGATCTGGGCGAAAACAATGTTGCGAAACGCCCGGCTGACCAGGTACAGCCGATCGAACAGTGCGGCTGCTAGCGGCTTGCGCGCATGCACGTCGGAGATACGCTGCAAGGCAATGATCGCGCCCAGTACCATGCCGATCAGCATGGTGACGAACATGTGCGCCGCGCCCTTGCCGATCAACTGCAATTCGCCCACGTGCTTCTGCAGCCATTGCCCGAGCGAAACCTGAAACTCTGCTGCGCTGGCAGGCAGGTAGGCATCGATGAACGGAGGCAATTGACCACGAGCGCGATCCACCAGGGTCATGAACTTGTCGAGCGAGGCGCCCGGATTTTCGGCTTCGTGCAGCACAAAACTGATGGCCCCGGCAAAAATCAGCGTCAGCAGGCTGACCACCAGCGTGCCCAGCAGCGCCACAGCCAGCCAGCGAGCCCGCTCGCCGGAAATCAGCCGTTGCAGCTTGGGGGTCAACATGTTGACCAGCTCGAACACCAGCAGTCCGGCCAGCAGGCTGGGCAACAACTTGAATGGCAACACCAATAACAGACCGCCAAATACAAGTATCCAGCTGGCTATTAACACCTGACGCGCAGAAAACGTTGGCATAGACCCTCAACGGGCAACACAAGGAAGGTGGGCAGTCTGCCAGCCTTCTCAGTCCAGAACCAGTGATCCGAAAGCGCTAAAAAACAAGCCGCAATCATCTGCCCGATGATCGGCTCGAGAACGGCGCGAAAGCGCAGTGTTTACTGCACCCGCGCCTGTTGCCAGCAGCAAAGAGGCTGACTGAAAAATTATTTCTTCTTGAGACAATCGCTCATGAAACTCTTGCGCGCGTCCCCCTTGAGCGCCTGAGTGCTGGCGGTCGCGTTGCAGGTTTTCATCTTCTCCTGCTGGGTAGCCGCCGGCGGCGGTGCCGCTTTCAGGCAAGTGCTCATGAACGCCTTGCGCTCATCACCCTTCAGCGACTGCGCGCTGGCGTCGGCATTGCAGGTGGTCATTTTGTTCTGCTGCGCGGTCGCAGCGAAACCCTGGGCAGACAACATCAAACCAACGAGCAACACAGGAATACCGAGCTTGTTCATCGATCCACTCTCCAGATCCACTGCACCGGGCGGCACAGGCTGAGATTCAGTGTAGTCAGCGTCTGCACTCTGTGACGGGACACCGGACATCGCCGCTGGCATTCTCGACAAACAGGCGGATAATTACGCCTCGCTTTAACGATGATCCCCTTATGCAATACGCTTTTCCGCTGATCACCGTCCTTATCTGGGCGGTCAACACAGCCGTCACCAAGGCGTCTGCCGGGGTGATCTTTCCGGCTGAAATAGGCTTTTATCGCTGGGCGCTGGCCGGCTTGCTGTTCACGCCGTTCATGCTCGGGCCTGTGTGGGCTAACCGCGCGGCGATCAAACCGGTACTTGGCAAGATCTTCATTCTGGCCGTGCTTGGCACAGCGCTGTATCAAAGCCTGGCGTATTTCGCGGCCAGCCTGACAACCGCCACCAACATGGGGATCATTCAGTCGATGGTGCCGATGATGGCGCTGGGGCTGTCGATAGCCTGCCTCGGCACTCGCCTGACCTCGGGCGCACTACTGGGGGCGGTGCTGTCATTCGCGGGAGTGGTGGTCGTGGTCTCGGCAGGCAATCCGGCCGGCCTGATCGAGCAAGGTGTCAATCGGGGCGATGCGATGGTGCTGGTGGCCGCCGCGTCGTATGCGGTCTACAGCACGCTGCTGAAGAAGTGGCAGTTGCGTTTGCCGCCCCTGCAGTTGCTTTACGTACAGATCCTGCTGGCGATTATCGTCTTGCTGCCGCCGTTCATGCTGTCGGCGAAAACCGGCCTGAATGCGAGCAACATACCGATGGTGCTGTATGCCGCGATTCCAACGTCGATGCTCGCGCCGTGGCTGTGGATGACCTCGATCATGCGCCTGGGCCCCAGCCGCACAACACTGTTCTTCAACCTGATGCCCATCGCCACGGCCTTGATTGCCGCGGCGACACTGGGCGAGCAACTGGCGCTCTATCACCTGTTCGGCGGAGCGCTGACCCTGTGCGGCGTCATCCTCGCGGAACGCTGGACGACACCGCTGCGATCCAGGGCGGATTAGGCAGTCGCGCTGCCTTCGCTGCCCTCCAGGCTGTGAATCGACACATCGGTGATGCCGGCGGCAAGCGGCAGACCGGCTTCACCCATCGGCAGTTCGTCCAGTTCTACGTGATGCTTGAGCGCCAGTTCGTGCACCACTTCGATGATGGGCACGTCCAGATTCTCGATAATGTCTACGTGGTGCTCGCCGAGCAGGGTGTACTCGATCTCATACAGTTCTTTATCGCTCATCGCATCTTCCTGGCCGTCACTGAGGAGCGGCTGATTAACGAACTACGGTCCGACAACCGATGACCGAGCCCAAGGCTGAGCAAAACGCTCAACCATGCCATCAGATTGACCTCGGCCTTTCGGGAACGTGCGAGGAATATTCAAAGCGCTTTTCATGCCCGATCGTCATGCGGTCCGGAGGATTCAGCAACGGCATCAGGGTGGAGGCAAGGTACTGCCTCATCGCCATCTTTTTTTCGAACTCTTAAGCCCCTCCTCTGCTCCAAGGCATACCGGGCCAAAACCGGCTCTGACATGTGGAGCAATAACGATGTACAAGAAACTCTTCGCGGCGACCTTTGTATTGGCGACGATGGCTGGCTGCAGCAACACAACTGTGCAGAACCCGGTGGACTACGTCACTTATCGCAATGAGCCGCTGGTCAAGCAGGTCGAGAACGGCATGACGCGCCAGCAGGTCCTGACCATCGGCGGTGAGCCGTCGAGCACCATCGAGCGCCGGGTCAACCCAGGCACTTGCAACAACTACGTCATGAACAAAGACGGCCACAAACAGGTTTACCACGTCAGTTTCAACAGCGACGGCCGTGTGACCAACAAAGGTTTCATGACGTGCGAACAACGCGAGAAGAACGAAAAAGCGATGTAATCAAAACGCAGGCACAAACAAAAAGCCCGAGGCATGAATGCCTCGGGCTTTTTGTTGAATGCTTTTTAGGATCTGTACGAAAAGTGGCTGCGCTCGGTGATGCTTCGTTAAAAACAGGCTCGGAATGCTCATTTACAACACGTAGACTCCGCTTCCTCGCCTGTTTTTGCCTCGCCTGACCTTCGCTCGCCGACTTTTTCGTACAAAGCCTAGAAAACCAGCTTGAACAGGGCGATAACCACGACCAGGCCGATCAGAAAGATGATGCCAACGGTGCTTCCCAGGAACTTGAGCATTGTGTATCTCCACGATTTATTTGGGTCTCAAGGTTGGGACCGCGGGGCTCAGCACTCGTTTCTTATATTTTTACATTCAGTCACAACCTTGCGCACCTGCGAAAATCCGATAAAACTTTTTCCCTTCTGCAGCACTCACAACCCTTGCTGATCCTGCCGGGCAATACACAGAGCGGGACAGCAAAACCTGATGAGTCCTGGAGATAAATGATGAATTCTGCACCGCAATCACAGCTTTCCGATGTAAATACTCTGCGCCAGCGCGCACGCCAGAACGTTGAGGATGGTGCTGTGACTCAAGGTTACAGCGCTGACCGCGAAACGGTCCTGCGCCTGCTCAATGAATCGCTGGCTACCGAGCTGGTCTGTGTGCTGCGCTACAAGCGCCACTACTACATGGCGTCGGGCCTGAAAGCGAGCGTCGCGGCAGCCGAGTTTCTGGAACACGCAGAGCAGGAAGCGCAGCACGCCGACAAACTGGCCGAGCGTATCGTGCAACTGGGCGGCGAGCCGGAGTTCAACCCGGACACCCTGTCGAAGAACTCCCACGCGCAGTACGTGGCTGGCAACACGCTGAAGGAAATGGTCTACGAAGATCTGGTTGCCGAGCGCATCGCCGTCGACAGCTATCGCGAGATCATTCAATACCTCGGCGACAGCGACCCGACTACCCGCCGCATCTTCGAAGAAATCCTTGCTCAGGAAGAAGAGCACGCTGACGACATGGCAGACATTCTGAACGATCTGTAAGCCCCAGCAGCCAATGAAAAGCCAGGACCTGTGTCCTGGCTTTTTTTTTGCCCGGTAGTTTCTCGAGGCACATATGTGAACATCGTTGCGCACGCTCCAGCGCGGGCAACAGAGATGGAGCGTTACTTCACCGTCTTCGGCGCCTTGCCGGTGCGCATCTGCTCCAGCAGCGGGCCACACTGATTCGGCTCGCTGTCGCCAGTGGCGACCAGCGCCAGCAAACCGGCAACAGGACCTACGGTTGCACCGAGCAGGACCATGCCGGCTCCGCGCAGCAACAACGGACCGGACTGTACGCCTGCGTTGGGCTTGGCGAACGGGCCGTTGACGTACAGCGGCGAGCGCAGCGAGAACACGCGGAAGCCCTTGGACTCAGGGTTGATCTGCAGGTCCAGTTGCTCGGTCTTCAGGTTCGCGGTGCCGTTGATGTAAATGATGGCGTTCTCGGTATCGAAGACAAACAGCCGGCTGGTCGCCAGCCCGTCCTTGATACCGAAGTTCGAGGCCGCGCAATTGATCTTCACGTCCTTGTCGCCGAACAGCTTGCCGACTACGTAGTTGCCCACGTTGAGCCCGGCAATTTCCATCAGGCCACGACTGATCGCGCCGTCGTTCACCAGCATCTTCATTTCGCCGTTGGCAGACCCCAGCAAGGCTGAAACCGAGTTGCCGCGCCCACTGATATCGGCGTCGCCGTTCAGCTCACCGAAGCTGGTTTTCATCGGTTCGAAGGTCGGGAACAACTGCTTGAGCTTGAAATTGCGCGCCGACAGCTTGGCCCTGCCCTGCATGGGCTTGTTTTGCCCGTTGAGGCGAATGTCCGCGTCCAGCTTGCCGCCTGCCACACCAAAACGCAACGGCTCAAGGCTCAACTGACCATCGTCGAGAACCAGATGGGTGTAGAGGTCGGTGAACGGCAGGTCCGGGCTCTGCACGATGCGCTTGCCGGTGAACTCCACGTCGGCGTCCATCGCCCGCCAGCGATCAGTCTGAAACTCCTCGACAGGCAGAACCTTGCCCGAAGGCTGCTTGCTCTCGCCACCGCGCTTTTTCTGCGCAGCATTGGAGTCCGCACCGATCAGTGGCGCGAGGTCACTGAACAGCAACTGATTGGAGACCAGCACGCCACTCAGCTTGGGCCGGGGCTGACTGGCGACGAAGCCCAGGTCGCCGTGGATATCGCTGTTGCCGATCTTGCCGTTGAAGCCTTCGTAACGGAAGTTGGCGCCAGCCGGATCGTGCAGTTTGGCGATCAGGCGGCCATCGGTGGAGTACGCCGGAGAATCCGGCAGGGTCACACCCGTCAGCGGGTACAGATTGCTCAGGCTCGCGCCGGAAAGCTTGAGGCGCAGATCCAGCGCGCCCAAGTTCTGTGGATCGGTCAGGGTCCCGGCGATCAGCGCATGGGTGTCACCGACCTTGACGTCAGCCTGCACCGGAAACGGCTGATTGGCATCCTTGAGCGCGAGCAGACCGCCGACCTTGCCGGTGCCGCTCAGCTTCTGATCGTGGTATTGGCCGGTGACCGCCAGACCGAACGCATAATCCTGCGGTACTGCGCCCTTTTCCTGGGCCTTTTTCGCTTCCTTGCTGCCGACGATTTCACTGAACGGGATCGGCTTGCCGAGCAGGTCGATCACCACGTCCAGATTGGCGTTGAGTTTCTGGTCATTGAAGCTCACCAGTCCCTTGTCAAACTTGATCGCGCCGATGTCCATCACCCATTTGGAGGGCTCGGCATTCGGGTCGGACTTGGGCAGGTCGAACACCCAGTTGGCGCGACCATCGGCCAGACGCTCGAGTCTGGCCTCGGGCCCGGTCAGATCGATACGCGGGATAACCACTTGCTGAGCCAGCAGCGGCAGCAGTGAGAGACGAAATTCGACATGCTTGAGGGTCACCATCTCCGGGGTCTTCGACCACTCGGGATTACCCAGACTCAGGTCATCGGCGACAAAGTGCGGCGACGGCACCCAGGCACGCCAGCCACCGAGCTCGGGCTCGCGCGTCCAGCGCACATCCAGATCACCATTGATGGCGAACGGACGATGCAGCGCTTCGCTGACTTTTGCATTGAGGGTAGGTTTGATGCGATTCCAGTCGAAAGTGACAATCACAATGACCAATATAGCCAGCACCACCAGCAACGTGGCACCTGTCCAGGCGAAAATCTTGCGGCTGCGCGCCATGCGTCACTCTCCAGAAAACAGCGCCCCGACCCTGGCGCGCTGAATACGACATGAATGTTCGACTGACAAACGCGCCGAGGGTTTGATTTGAATACGAAAATGCATCGAAGGCCAGCACTCATGCACTGTTACTGGTCAAGGAGCCTGACTGAAAACCCTTTCGACGCAGGCAAAGCGCATTTGCTAAAGTGCAACCCAGCCTAATCCAAGAATCGTTTGAGCCATGCTGCCCCGCGCCGAACAGAAACAACAGACCCGAAGAGCCCTGCTCGATGCTGCCCATCAACTGATGGAGAGCGGGCGCGGCTTCGGCAGCCTGAGCCTGCGCGAAGTGGCGCGCACGGCAGGTATCGTACCGACCGGTTTCTACCGGCACTTTGAAGACATGGACCAGTTGGGGCTGGCACTGGTCAGCGAGGTCGGCCAGACCTTTCGCGAGACCATCCGGCTGGTGCGCCACAACGAATTCGCCATGGGCGGGCTGATTCGTGCCTCGGTGAAGATATTCCTCGAACGTGTGGCGGCCAACCGCTCGCAGTTCCTGTTTCTGGCGCGCGAACAATACGGCGGCTCCTTGAAGGTGCGCCAGGCGCTCGGAGCGCTGCGTGAAGGCATCAGCGCCGACCTCACCGCCGACTTGGCAAAGATGCCCAAATGGCAGCACCTGAATGCCGATGCCCTGTCGATCATCGCCGATCTGGTGGTGAAAAGCGTGTTTGCGATGCTGCCGGAACTGATCGACCCGCCCCCTGCCTCACTGGCCCCGCACCTGACACCTCAGGCGAAGATCACCCAGCAACTGCGCTTCATCTTCATTGGCGCACGGCACTGGCGGGGGCTGGGCAGTCACGATTGAGCGTCGGCACGCTCTGCTTCGTCCCGAGAACGACGTCTCACTATTAACGCTCCCCTCAAGCAAAAGACTCGCACCAAATTAACGCATCGACTTGCTTATGCACCCAAATAGAGCAACACGATGTGTGCCAACATTCGCATCACCCGCTTCTGTCAGCCATTTCCCCGCAAGCTGCACTGTTGGCAAGCCCCTTGCTCTGATTTGAAGCATCGCAATTGGCTGGAAGCTATCTGATGCTGGTGATTCACGACCGAATCGAACCTCAGGCCGAATGGGCCGCCGAGCTGCATTTGAATTTCGAGGCACGCAGCAAAAGTCGACTGCGCTGCTTCAGTGCGGAAAACGAAGACGTTGGCCTGTTTCTGCAACGCGGCCAGTCGCCGCTGCGCGATGGCGAGTTTCTTCAGGCCAAGGACGGCCGTGTCGTGCGTGTCTGCGCACGTCCCGAAAAACTCATGCATGTCACGTGCAGCAGCACCTTCGAACTGACCCGCGCGGCCTATCACCTTGGCAATCGTCACGTGGCCCTGCAAGTCGGCGACGGCTGGCTGCGCCTGCTCGACGATTACGTGCTCAAGGCGATGCTCGATCAACTGGGCGCCACTGTCGACACCATCGAAGCGCCGTTCCAGCCGGAACATGGCGCCTACGGCGGCGGGCATCATCACTCGCGCGCAGGCGAGGAGGATTTCAACTATCCGCCGCGCATGCACCAGTTCGGCGTGCGCAAGTGAACAGCGCCTGGGCGCTATTGCGCCTGGCCAGTCCGCAGCTGCCCATCGGTGGCTACAGCTATTCGCAAGGGCTGGAAATGGCAGTGGAGCAGTCCATTGTGGTGGACCCGCAGACCGCGGGCCGCTGGATCGGCGATCAACTGCTGCTCAATCTCGCGCGTTTCGAGGCCCCGCTGCTGCTGGCTCATTGCGAAGCAGCGGCAGCCGGTGACTGGGGTCAGTTGCTGCAAGTCAGCGAGCAGCATCGCGCCAGCCGCGAGGCTCGCGAGCTGCATCTGGAAAGCCGGCAGATGGGGTATTCCTTGAAGCAGTTGCTCGATGGCCTGCCTGAACTGGATCGTGATGCACGGCATTTTCTGCAGCAGACTGCCGAGCCGCACCTGGCCCTTGGCTGGGCGCTGGCCGCACGCGCCTGGCAGATCAGCCCGCAGGATGCGCTGGCCGCCTGGCTATGGAGCTGGCTTGAAAACCAGCTGGCCGTGCTGATGAAAACCCTGCCGCTGGGCCAGCAAGCCGCCCAGCGCCTGACCAGCGAGCTGTTGCCGTTATTGCAGCAGGCGCAGGTCAGTGCCAGCGCACAAGATCCCTGCCATGCCGGCAGCGCAGCCTTCGGTCTGTCCCTGGCGAGCATGGCGCACGAACGTCAATACAGCCGGTTATTCCGGTCCTGATCAGTCCTTATGGAGAACTCAATGAACAGCCAACCTCTGCGCGTCGGAATCGGTGGCCCGGTCGGATCCGGCAAGACGGCGCTGACCCTGGCGCTGTGCCTGGCATTGCGCGACCGCTATAACCTGGCCGTGGTGACCAACGATATCTATACCCGCGAAGACGCTGACTTTCTGGTGCGTAACGAGGCACTGGCACCTGAGCGCATCATCGGCGTTGAAACCGGCGGCTGCCCGCACACCGCCATTCGCGAGGATGCTTCGATCAATCTGGAAGCCGTCGACCAGCTCAATCGCCGCTTCGAAGGCCTGGACCTGATCATCGTCGAATCCGGTGGCGATAACCTTTCCGCGACCTTCAGCCCGGAGCTTTCCGACCTGACCATCTACGTGATCGACGTGTCGGCCGGCGACAAGCTGCCGCGCAAAGGCGGCCCGGGCATCTGCAAGTCGGACCTGCTGGTGATCAACAAGATCGACCTCGCCCCGTTGGTGGGCGCGTCACTGGAAATGATGGACAGCGACACGCGCAGGATGCGTGGAGAAAAGCCGTTCGTGTTCAGCAATCAGAAAACCGGTCAGGGTCTGGAACAGATCATTGCCTTCATTGAGCGCCAGGGCCTGCTGACTGCAGCCGCCTGAATTCACAACCAAAAGGAACCCGTCGATGAACTACAAAAAAGCCCTTGGCGCCCTCGCGCTGTTGCTGGTCCCGACTCTGGCGCTGGCTCACCCCGGTCATGGCGATAACGGCCTGATCGCTGGTATCAGCCACCCGATTGGTGGGCTGGACCACTTGCTGGCAATGCTTGCCGTCGGCTTGTGGGCTGCGCAGCAACAAGGGTCGGCACGCTGGGCGCTGCCATGCACTTTCGTCGGCACCATGCTGATCGGCGGCATGCTGGGCTTTGAAGGTCTGAACCTGCCGGCGCTGGAAAGCGGCATTGCCGCATCGGTACTGGCTCTGGGCCTGGCCGTGGCATTGGCAGTACGTCCGCCGCTGGCGCTGGCGGTCGCCGCAACAGCCCTGTTCGCCTTGTTCCACGGTGTAGCGCATGGCCTTGAACTGCCGGAGATGTCCAGCCCGTGGGCGTACGCAACAGGTTTCGTTGCTGCAACTGCGGCCTTGCATGCGCTGGGTTATGCGGTGGTTCGCGTGTTGCCTCAGGCGGCAGCACCGCTGGTGCGTATCGCTGGTGCAGCCTCTGCGGCAGCGGGTGTGTGGTTGCTGGCAGCCTGATCGAGCTTCGCGCTGATCGTGTCCGCTTCAGTTGCGGATGATCAGCGCGAAGGCGCAGGAATGCGGTACAGGTAGAGCAGCACTGCGCTGGCAAACGCCAGCAGGCAGACCGGCAAGGGATGCAGACCGAACAGCACCGCGATGGCGGCGATCCAGGCGGGCAACCCGGCGGCCAGGAACGCCAGACGGCGAATGGCCGCGAGTTTGAGCCATGCTGCCGGCTCCTCGGGTGTATCGAGTGCAGCCTGGGTGACCGCCAACGCGCGCTTGTAGGCGCCGAAGGGTTTCAGGCTGACGAACATCGAGCCTATGCCGGCGATGAACAGCGGGATCGCCAACACCGGAATGAGCGGCTCGCTGGCACCGAAAAATACACAGACCACCAGCAATGGCGCCAGGGTCAGACCCAGTTGACGCCACCATTGCATCTCGAGCTTTTGACGAACCTCGCTGCGTGTCACGCGGGGCCGACCTCGCTTTGATGTTCGTTGCCCATCATGTGCCCCAGCTTGCCCGCCTTGGTCGCCAGATAAAGACGATTGTGCGGGTTTTGCCCGGTGTGCAGCGGCACGCGCTCGGCGACTCTGATGCCCATCTCGGTCAAGGCTTTGACCTTGCGCGGGTTGTTGGTCATCAGCCGCAACGACTGCACGCCCAGATGCTGAAGCATCGGCAAGCAGATCGCGTAGTCACGCTGATCGGCAGCAAAGCCCAGACGCTCGTTGGCTTCAACCGTATCGGCGCCGCCATCCTGCAGCTCGTAGGCGCGGATCTTGTTCATCAGACCGATACCGCGCCCTTCCTGGCGCAGGTACAACAACACGCCCCGCCCTTCGGTGGCGATGGCGCGCAGGGCAGCCTCCAGTTGAGAACCGCAATCGCAACGCTGACTGAACAGGGCATCGCCCGTCAGGCATTCGGAATGTACGCGACCCAGAACCGGCTCACCGTCCGCCACATCGCCCAGACTCAGGACGACGTGTTCACGGCCGGTTGCCGACTCGATAAAGCCGTGCATGGCAAACTCTGCAAAGGGAGTGGGCAGTTTGGAAGCGGCGACAAAGACGACGGGCACCGTGTGCTCCTGATCAGTATGAAGACTGGAAATTCGCAAGATTTGCATTGTAACAGCAGGTTCCTGCAGACGCTCAGGGTGAATTCTCGGGCATTTAGATCATAAAGTTCGATAGATAGAAGCGCTCATCCGCTCACTGCTCACCGCCAAAATGCTGGTAGCCACGCGTGTCAGGCGTGACGTCTTGCCCTGCGTCGTCGACAAGCACGACGCCTTGCCCCTGCTCTACCCGGCCAATGACGTGCACCGGCCAGCCTTCTTTCAGTACAGTCGGCAAGTGTTCGGAAGGCAGTGTGAAGGCCAGGATGTAATCGTCGCCACCGCTCAGTGCGGCCTGTCGGGCAGAGGGCAGATCGAACAAGGTCAGCAATGGGTCGGACATCGGCAGCCTGTCGCGCTCCACAACCAGACGGACACCCGATGCGCGAGCGATGTGTCCGCAGTCAGCCAGCAGCCCATCGGAGATGTCCAGCGCCGACGTCGCCCTGCCGCGCAAAGCCTGCCCCAGCGCCAGTTGCGGTTGCGGCGACCAGTAGCGGGCCAGCAATGCTTCGGCGATCAAGGGCTCGGCGCTACACTGCTTCAATACCAGCGGCAATGCACCTGCGCCATCACCCAGCGTGCCGCCGACACACAGCAGGTCACCCGCCTTAGCACCCGCGCGGGTCAGGGCTGATCCGGCCGGCACAGCGCCGAACACTGTCAGCGTCAGGCTCAAGGGACCGCGCGTGGTATCACCACCGATCAGACGCAGCGAACAGCCTTGCGCCATCTGGTTAAGGCCGCGAGCGAAGGTCTGCAGCCAGGCGGCATCGACCTGCGGCAGGGTCAGGGCAAGGGTGAACGCGACAGGCCGGGCGCCCATGGCCGCCAGATCACTGGCAGACACCGCCAGCGCGCGCTGGCCAAGCAGAAAGGGGTCGCAGGCATCAGGAAAATGTACCCCGGCAACCAGGGTATCGGTCGAGATCGCCAACTGCTCACCGGGCGCTAACGCCAGCAGCGCGCAGTCGTCGCCGATCCCCAGGGCAACTTCCTCGCCCGCCTGTGCACAGGGCGCGGCGGCGAAGTAATTGCGGATCAGCTCGAACTCTCCCATGAAGGTCAGGCGCGAATCAGCGCTTGTGGGCCTTCACTTCGACTTCACGCAGGCGCGGCGCCAGCTTGTCCAGCACGCCATTGACGAACTTGTGGCCGTCAGTGGAGCCGTAGACTTTCGCCAGCTCGATGCCTTCGTTGATCACCACGCGATAAGGCACGTCGATGCGCTTGAGCAGTTCGAAGGTGGACAGCCGCAGTACGGCCAGCTCAACCGGGTCGAGCTCTTCGATGGTCAGATCAAGGCAAGGCGAAAGCGCGGTGTCGATCTCGGTCTTGTTGGTTGCCACGCCGTGCAGCAGCTCACGGAAGTAGGTGCCGTCAACGTTGCTGAAATCATTGTCGACACGGAACTGCGCTTCGATCTCGTTCAACGAATGGCCAGCCATGTGCCACTGATACAGGGCCTGGGTTGCCATCTGACGTGCTTCACGACGCTTGGCGCTTTTGCCCTTGGCGGCTTCCGGCGACTTGGCATCGCGCGGGTTGAACTGGTCGGTATCGTCGGAAATCACTTGGCCTCCAGCTGCGACAGCAGACTGACCATTTCGATAGCGGACAGAGCGGCTTCAGCGCCTTTGTTGCCGGCTTTGGTGCCGGAACGCTCGATGGCTTGTTCGATGGAGTCGACGGTCAACACGCCGAAAGCGACCGGCACGCCGAACTCCATGGACACCTGGGACAAGCCCTTGACGCACTCGCCTGCCACGTATTCGAAGTGTGGAGTACCGCCACGGATCACTGCACCCAGTGCGACGATGGCCGCGAACTCGCTGCGTTGGGCAACTTTCTGCACAACCAGTGGAATCTCGAACGCACCCGGGGCACGGATGATGGTGATGTCGCTTTCGCTCACGCCATGGCGTACCAGCGCATCAACGGCACCGCTAACCAGGCTTTCCACGACGAAGCTGTTGAAACGGCCAACTACCAAGGCATAGCGGCCCTGGGGGGCGATGAAGGTACCTTCGATGGTCTTCAAGGTCATTCGGTGAGTCTCGTATTAAAGAGCAAGCCCGCCTTGGGGCGGACTTTGAGGGATATTAGGCCACGAATCATGCCTGTCAGGCCAAAACCTGCGAAAAACCATCTTTCACACGCCCCGACCTGCCGGTATTTATTCGGAGGGCACGTATTCTACAACTTCCAGATCGAAACCGGATATCGCATTGAACTTCATCGGCGAACTCATCAGGCGCATTTTGCGCACGCCGAGGTCACGAAGGATCTGCGAACCGGCACCGACCGTGCTGTACGTGGTCGGTGTCTTGATCGGTTGCTGACCGGCGGTTTCGCGAATATGAGCCAGCAAGACATCGCCATCCAGCGGGTGACCGAGCAGCAGTACCACCCCGCTGCCCGCCTCGTTAACCGCGCGCATGGCGGCGCGCAGGCTCCAGCGGCCGGGCTGGCTGACCATCAACAGGTCACGCAGCGGGTCCATGTTGTGCACGCGAACCAGCGTGGGCTCTTCGGCGCAGATGGTGCCCAGAGTCAGCGCCAGATGCACGTCGCCCTCGACCGAATCACGGTAGGTCACCAGGTTGAAACTGCCCAGTTCGCTGTCCATCGGCTGCTCGGCAATCCGCTGAACGGTACGTTCGTGGATCATCCGGTAGTGAATCAGGTCGGCGATGGTGCCGATCTTGATGTCATGTTGCAGGGCAAATGCTTCGAGTTCGGCGCGACGCGACATGGTGCCGTCGTCGTTCATGACTTCGCAGATCAGGCCCGTCGGCTCGAAACCGGCCATGCGCGCCAGGTCGCAGGCCGCTTCGGTATGACCGGCGCGCGCCAAGGTGCCGCCCGCTTGGGCCATGAGCGGGAAGATATGGCCCGGGCTGACGATGTCTTCGGCCTTGGCGTCCTTGGCAGCGGCAGCCTGCACAGTACGTGCGCGGTCGGCTGCCGAGATACCGGTGGTCACGCCTTCGGCGGCTTCGATGGAAACGGTGAACTTGGTGCCGAAACCCGAACCGTTGCGCGCGGCCATCAGCGGCAGCTTGAGGGTTTCGCAGCGCTCGCGAGTCATCGGCATGCAGATCAGACCACGGGCGAAACGCGCCATGAAGTTGATGTGCTCGGGCTTCACGCATTCGGCAGCCATGATCAGGTCGCCTTCGTTTTCGCGGTCTTCGTCATCCATGAGGATGACCATCTTGCCCTGGCGAATGTCTTCGACCAGTTCTTCGATACTGTTGAGCGCCACGCGGCACCCCCTTCAATCAATTCAGGATTTGAGGTAGCCGTTCTCGGCCAGGAAGCTTTCGGTGATCGTGCCGTGGCCCGGATCGGCGGCCTTGTCGCCCAGCAGCAGGCGCTCCAGATAACGCGCCAGCAGGTCGACTTCCAGGTTGACCTTACGGCCGGGCTGGTAGTCGGCCATGATCGTTTCGCTCCAGGTATGAGGCACGATGGTCAGTTCGAACTCCGCGCCGTTGACCGAGTTGACGGTCAGGCTGGTGCCGTCGACCGTGATCGAGCCTTTGTGGGCGATGTATTTGGCCAGCTCACGTGGCGCACGCACGGTGAACTGAATGGCGCGGGCGTTATCTGCACGGGCGACGATTTCGCCGACGCCGTCGACATGACCGCTGACCAGATGACCACCCAGACGTGTAGTCGGGGTCAGGGCCTTTTCCAGGTTGACCCGGCTGCCGCTCTTCAGGTCGACAAAGGCGGTGACGGTCAGGGTTTCCCGGCTGACGTCAGCCCAGAAGCCATCACCGGGCAATTCGACAGCGGTCAGGCATACGCCATTGACGGCAATGCTGTCGCCGAGTTTGACGTCGGTCAGGTCAAGCTTGCCGGTTTCCACATAAACGCGGACGTCGCCGCCTTTGGGAGTCAGGGCGCGGATGCTGCCAATGGATTCGATAATGCCGGTAAACATGGGTCCTCCGGGAGAACAAGGGCTGCGCGCAAGGCGAAAGCCGGGAATTATACGCCGGGTGTGCGCACAGGGAGAGCGATGACTCGCCAGTCATTACCGACAGCACGCATTTCCACAATGTTCAGCTCAAGTGCCTCGCTCATCTGCGCCAGCGGAAGATCGAGCAGCGGGCGGGCCGATGAACCAAGAAACTTGCCGGCAATGAAGAGCTGAAACTCGTCGACCAGCCCGAGCCGGGCAAAAGCCCCCGCCAGTCGCGGACCGGCCTCGACCAGTACTTCATTGACGCCACGCGCGGCGAGCTCGCCCATCAACCGGCGCAGGTCCACATGACCGGCGCTGTCGGCCAGGGCGAGCATTTCGTGGCCCTCTTCCTGATAACGACCTCGCGCCGACGCAGCGGCGCAGGTCACGACCAGCGCACTGCCTGCCTGGAAGAACGGTGCATCGAGCGGCACGCGTAAACGGCCGTCGATCAACACGCGCAACGGTGCACGTGCAGCGGCCAGCGCGGTCAGTTCGGCATCGAGCCCCAATTCATCAGGGCGAACGGTGAGACGAGCCTTGTCGGCCAGCACCGTGTCGGCGCCGCTGAGTACCACACTCGACTGCGCCCGCAGGCGTTGCACGGCAGAACGTGCCTCAGGGCCGGTGATCCACTGGCTTTCACCGCTGGCCATCGCTGTGCGGCCATCCAGGCTCATGGCCATTTTGACCCGCACGTAAGGCAGGCCGGTCTCCATGCGCTTGAGAAAGCCTTTGTTCAGCGCTCGCGCTTCGCTTTCCAGCACGCCACATTGAACGCCGATGCCGGCATTCATGAGGCGCAACAGGCCACGGCCGGAGACTTCGGGGTTAGGGTCCTGCATCGCCGCGACCACCCGCGTCAGCCCGGCTTCGATCAGTGCATCGGCACAGGGCGGTGTGCGCCCCTGGTGACTGCACGGTTCGAGGGTGACGTAGGCGGTCGCACCTCTGGCCAGCTCGCCGGCCTGGCGCAACGCATGCACTTCGGCATGCGGCTCACCGGCGCGCGCATGCCAACCTTCGCCAACGATCCGGCCTTCACGCACGATCACGCAGCCGACTCGCGGGTTGGGATGCGTGGAGTAGAGCCCCTTGCGCGCCAGCTCGAGTGCTCGCGCCATGTAATGAACGTCGAGAGCCGCCTGTTCAGTCAGCAATGCATTTATTCCTTGCCCGGCTCGCGGGCCAGACGATCGATTTCTTCACGGAATTCGTTGAGGTCCTGAAAGCGCCGGTACACGGAAGCGAAACGGATGTAGGCCACTTCGTCGAGCTTCTGCAGCTCGGTCATGACCAGCTCACCCACTACCAGCGATTTGACTTCGCGTTCGCCGGTCGCGCGCAGCTTGTGTTTGATGTGAACCAGGGCCGCTTCCAGGCGTTCGACACTCACCGGACGCTTTTCAAGCGCGCGCTGCATACCGGCGCGCAGTTTTTCTTCATCGAAAGGCTGGCGGCTGCCGTCCTGTTTGATCAGACGCGGCAAGACCAGCTCGGCAGTTTCGAACGTGGTGAAGCGCTCGCCGCAGGCCAGGCACTCGCGTCGGCGGCGTACTTGCTCGCCTTCGGCGACGAGGCGGGAGTCGATGACTTTGGTGTCATTGGCACCGCAGAAGGGACAGTGCATGGTGGCTGGCAACGAAAGAATGGGGAGCGCCATGTTAGCGCATCCTGCCGGCAAGACAAGGCTGAGGGTTTACGGTATATAGACGCGCATTAAAGCGGTGTGAAATTGTCCGGGCTCGGTAATACTGCACGCTTGGCGTCACCCAGCCTTTCGAATTTTGCCTTGTGGAGCTCTTGATGACGTTACGCCCCGCTTTTCTACTCTGCTTCATCGGCTTGCTGGCCGCGTGCAGCAGCAATGACGCGCCGAAACCCGCTGCGCCGCCACCGGTCGCGCCTTCGATCAAGCTGCCTGCCGGGCCGGGGCCACTGCAACCGTACCAACGTGAACTCAGCGGGCAATTGCTGGGCGTGCCGGCTGGCGCCGAGGTCGAGCTGGCAATGCTGGTCATCGACGAACGCGGACGTCCGCAGAAGCTGCTGACCAACACCCTGCTCAAGGGTAACGGTCAATCATTGCCGTTCCAGCTGCGCTTCAACCCGGAAGCCTTTCCGGTCGGCGGACGCGTCGAATTGCGTGGCCGCGCCAGTAAATCCGGGCAGTTAATCCTGCACCTGCCGTCGATGCGTATCGATCAGCCGGTGACTCAGGCCCTGGGGCAGTTGCAGTTCGTCAAGGCGCCATGATCGCTCCGCAACACCTGCAACGCACGCTGAGCGAGCTGCTCGGCGACGCCCGGCTGGCAATTACTGCGCTGCCGGGCACAGCGCTGAAGCTGTGGCTGATCGACGATGCCAACATGGACCGCGCCTTCAGCCCGGATGAAACGCGGCGCATTCTGGAAGACCCACCGTACTGGTGCTTTTGCTGGGCCAGCGGCCTGGCCCTGGCACGTTTTCTGGCTGAAAACCCGCACTGGGTGGCTGGCAAGCGGGTACTGGACTTTGGTGCGGGCTCGGGTGTGGCGGGCATTGCAGCGCTCAAAGCCGGGGCGCTTGAGGTTGTGGCCTGTGATCTCGACCCACTGGCGCTCGCTGCCTGCCGGGCCAATGCCGAACTCAATCAGGTGCCATTGCGCTACTCGACGGATTTCTTTGCCGAGGCGGACCGCTTCGATCTGATTCTGGTCGCCGACGTGCTCTACGACCGCGCCAACCTGCCGTTGCTGGACCAGTTCCTCTCCCGAGGCCGCGAGGCACTGGTGGCGGATTCCCGCGTGCGCGACTTCAAGCACGCTGCCTACCAGCGTCTGACGATGCTCCATGCGCACACCCTGCCGGACCTGGCCGAGCCGCACGAATTTCGCGACGTGAGCCTCTATCACGCGGCGCGGTGAGCGCTAAATAACAGTCCGGGATTGCTCAGCTAAACGGCTTTTGTAGGAGCGAACTTGTTCGCGAAGACGGTCGTTCAAACGATAAATTTCCAGAGAGCTTTCCACCCCTTTCGCGAACAAGCGAAGCGTCGCCCGGTTCGCTCCCACGGCCTTCGGCCAGCATCAATAGCAATGAGTGTGGGCACGATCATGTCCAATAGACGACACCGCTTTCAGCATTGCCCTGCGGGCTTTATAGTTGGCAGCATTCAGATTCTTCGAGACGTGCAATGAGCCAGGAAACTGCTTACATTTTCGACGCAACCGCCGCGAACTTCGATCAACTGGTGATCGACAAGTCCTTCGACCAGCCGGTGCTGGTGGATTTCTGGGCCGAGTGGTGTGCGCCCTGCAAGGTCTTGATGCCCCTGCTGCAGCAAATCACCGAGAGTTATCAGGGCGAGCTGCTGCTGGCCAAGGTCAATTGCGACATCGAGCAGGACATCGTGGCGCGCTTCGGCATTCGCAGCCTGCCTACCGTGGTGCTGTTCAAGGACGGCCAGCCGGTAGATGGCTTTGCCGGTGCCCAGCCCGAGTCGGAAATCCGCAAGATTCTCGACCAGCACGTGGTCATGCCGCCACCGCCAGCCGCCGACCCGCTCAAGCAGGCACAGGCGCTGTTTGCGGAAAGTCGTTTCGCCGAAGCCGAAGCACAGCTCAAGGTGCTGCTGGGCGAAGACAACACCAATGGCGCCGCGCTGATTCTGTATGCGCGCTGCCTGGCCGAACGGGGCGAATTGAGCGAGGCCAAGGCCGTGCTGGATGCGGTCACCGGTGATGCACACAAGGCCGAACTGGCCGGTGCCAAGGCCCAGCTGACGTTCCTCGCGCAAGCCGCGACCCTGCCGGACGCTGCCGAACTGAAAAGCCGTCTTGCGCAAAACCCGCAGGACGATGAAGCAGCACTGCAACTGGCGATTCAGCAGTTGTCGCGTCAACGGTACGAAGCTGCGCTCGAGGGCCTGCTCAAGCTGTTCATCCGCAATCGCAATTACGCCGAGGGCCTGCCGCACAAGACGCTGCTGCAAGTATTCGACTTGCTGGGCAATGATCACCCGCTGGTCACGGCCTACCGTCGCAAGCTGTTTGCCGCGCTGTACTGAGGCGCAACACAACAGGCACCGCACCAGGTGCCTGTTGTTGCTCAGCGCGGTCAGGTCACGTCGCTTCGACCCAGCTGTACAGCGGCGCATCTCCACCGCTCTCGACCTTCACGTTCGCCGAGTGACGCAAGCGCACCAGCAGATGCTTGCCCGCAGCGGTACTGCCCGCCAACCCTTCCAGTTGTCCCAATAGATCCGGCCCACTCATCTGCCCGGCCTTGTGCAGCAATTCCTGAGCGACTTGCCAGAGCCTGTCGTCCTGGTTGAGCGGCGTGTTCTCGGCTACGGCGGCTGGCGCCTCCGGGGCCACGCCCTTGAGCTGCGCGCCCAGTTGCGCCCAGTCTCCTTCGTCCAGTTCAAGGGTCAAATCCACCGGCCACTGGCCTACGGTTCCACGAATACGCAACATGATGTGCACCTGCTGACAGTCAGGCGTACATGCTCCCACAGGCTGGCGCGCATTCCCATGATCAACCGTAACGCCACTGGTTGAGGACCGGTTCCTTGCCGTTGATGAAATTGCCAAGCGCCCGCACGTCGTAGACGTTTTCCCAGCATTCGATAATTCGGCCATCGCGAAACCGCCACAGGTCGCAAAACGGCATGATGATTTTCCGGCCCTCACAACTGGCGCGCATTTCGCCCAGCACCGAGCCGAAGTGATCGTTGGCGATGATGTCGTGGACATCCATGTACAGGGTCTGATGGGTACGCCTGATCAGATTGATCTGATGGGAAAGCACTGCCTCCCTGCCGATGGCTATGGACAAGCCACCGCCAGCGCCTTGATCCGCCTTGTGCAGCACGATGTCAGCGTCGGCGAATTCGGTGATGCGTGTCATATCCTTGTACACAGCACGCAGGACTTCTCTGTTCGAATGGAGCTTGTTCATGAGTATCTTCCCTGATGTCGCACTCGGCCCAGGTCGAGCGCAGGCCCTGACTGGCGATGAAAACCTTCCTGCGCATCCGGCGCAGGTGTAGCGATTTTCATCTTCCAGAGTAGGACTTGATGACGCGAAGTGTGAGACTACTTAGGCATAAGCACCGGACCGGGTATGCCCGACAAGACCGTCAATAGCGCTTTGCTGCCGCGCGGCCACCCGGCGTCTGGATAAAAACACGTCCACGCAGGCCATCACTTGTTATAAGATCACATAACAGTTTTTCTCGATTATTGTTCTGGAGCCCGCTATGCGCCGTCTGCTACTCGCCCTGCCTTTCGCCCTGTTACCACTCGTTGCTGCGCACGCGGCTGAAGAACACGACCACGATCATGGCGATGAACATGGCAGCCTGGGTGCGCACGAGCACGGCGTCGGACGTCTGGATGTGGTGCTGGAAGGCAAGACGCTGGAATTCGAATTCGACAGCCCGGCCATGAACATCGTCGGTTTCGAACACGTTGCGACCTCGGATGAAGACAAGGCCAAAGTCGCCAAGGCGCGCGAATTGCTGCTCAAGCCCAACGCGTTGTTCAGCATCGCCGATGCCGCCAATTGCTCGGCCACTTCGGTAAAGCTGGAAAGCCCGTTGTTTGGTGACAAGGATGACGATCACGATGAACACGCCAAGGGCGGCGACGCCGATCATCATGAGCACAGCGAAATTCACGGTCACTACAAGTTCGTCTGTGACGCACCGGCCATTCTGAAGAAGCTCGACCTGTCGCAAATCTTCATAACCTTTCCCGACACCAAGAAGCTTCAGGTACAACTGATTTCGCCAGGCGGCCAGTCAGGCGCAGAAGTGATCGCAGCCAACCCGACGCTGAAATTCTGATCGCCCCCTGCAGTACAACGACCGGGCCTGGCCCGGTCTTTTAATTTCCAACCGAGCGTGAGTCAGCCCATGACCCAAGCACTGATCGAACTGTCGGACCTGCGCTTCAACTGGCCCGGCCATCCGCAACTGCTGGACATCCCCGAGTTCCGCCTGCAAAGCGGCGAAACCCTGTTCCTCAAAGGCCCGAGTGGCAGCGGTAAAACCACGCTGCTGGGCCTGCTGGGCGGTGTACAAAAACCGGTCAGCGGCAGCATTCGCCTGTTGAACCAGGACCTGTCGGCCCTCTCTTCGGCCGCGCGTGATCGCTTTCGCGTCGATCACACTGGCTACATCTTTCAACAGTTCAACCTGCTGCCGTTTTTGTCGGTGCGGGAAAACATCGAACTGCCCTGCCACTTTTCCAGCGTGCGTGCCGAGCGTGCCAGGCAACGCCACGGCAGCGTCGAGAAAGCCACCACCACCCTGCTCGCCCACCTGGGCCTGAAAGACCCGGCGATGCTGACACGCCGCGCCGACTCGTTGTCCATCGGCCAGCAACAGCGAGTCGCCGCCGCCCGGGCGCTGATCGGTCAACCGGAGCTGGTGATTGCCGATGAGCCAACGTCTGCGCTGGACGCGGACTCGCGCGAGGCGTTCATTCGTCTGTTGTTCGCCGAGTGCCGCGAGGCCGGGGCCAGCCTGCTGTTTGTCAGTCATGACCAGAGCCTGGCACCGCTGTTTGATCGCAATCTGTCGCTGAGCGACCTGAATCGCGCCGCCGTTGCCGTGGAGATTTGAGATGTATCTGTTTCGTCTGGCCATGGCCAGCCTGGCCAACCGCCGTTTCACCGCGTTTCTCACTGCCTTCGCCATTGCGCTGTCGGTTTGCCTGTTGCTGGCCGTCGAGCGGGTGCGCACCGAAGCGCGCTCCAGCTTCGCCAGCACCATCAGCGGCACCGACCTGATCGTCGGTGCGCGCTCCGGCTCGATCAACCTGTTGCTGTACTCGGTGTTCCGCATCGGCAATGCCACCAACAACATTCGCTGGGACAGCTTCGAGCACTTCGCCAACAGCAAGCAGGTCAAGTGGGCGATCCCGGTTTCGCTGGGCGACTCTCATCGCGGCTACCGGGTGATGGGCACCAATGAAGCGTATTTCGAGCATTATCAGTTCGGTCGCCAACAGCACCTGGAAATGGCCGAAGGACGCGAGTTCAAGACCGATCCCTTTGAAGTGGTGCTGGGTTCGGAGGTCGCCAAGGCGCTGCATTACAAGCTGGGCGACAAGCTGGTACTGGCGCACGGTGTCGCCGCGATCAGCCTGGTCAAGCATGACGACAAGCCATTCACTGTGGTCGGCATCCTCAAGCCGACCGGTACCCCGGTGGACCGCACGCTGCATATCAGCCTGGGCGGCATGGAGGCCATTCATATCGACTGGCACAACGGCGCTCCGGCACGCGGCAACGAGCGCATCTCAGCCGATCAGGCGCGCAATATGGACCTGACGCCGACGGCGATCACTGCCTTCATGCTGGGCTTGAACAGCAAGATTTCCACCTTCAGCCTGCAACGCGAGATCAACGAATACCGTGGCGAGCCCATGCTGGCGATTCTGCCCGGCGTGGCACTGCAGGAGCTGTGGAGCCTGATGGGCACGGCGGAAAAGGCGCTGTTCGTGATTTCGCTGTTCGTGGTGCTGACCGGACTGATCGGCATGCTGACTGCGATTCTCACCAGCCTCAACGAGCGCCGCCGGGAAATGGCCATCCTGCGCTCGGTCGGCGCGCGCCCCTGGCATATCGCAAGTCTGCTTATACTCGAAGCCTTCGCCCTGGCGCTGGCGGGTGTCATCAGCGGCCTTGCGCTGCTCTATATCGGCATCTTCGTGGCCCGCGACTACGTGCTCGACAACTACGGTCTGTACCTGTCGTCTATGCCACCTGGCCAATATGAATGGACATTACTCGGTGCCATTCTCGGCTGCGCGCTGTTGATGGGAACCGTGCCAGCCTGGCGAGCCTACAGGCAGTCACTGGCCGATGGACTGTCGATTCGTTTATGAGGACCTTCATGATGCGGCGCATGCTACTCACTCTGCTGTTCTCGGTTACCACTCAAGTGTGGGCCGCCGAGCCGCGTGAGCTGACCTGGAATGACATGATTCCACCCGATGCACCTGTGGTGAAGCCGGTAACGGCTCCGCTGCACGATATGTCCAAGCTGTCCGATGCACTGGCCATGGAGGCAGCGCCTGCGGCCCACCAACTGGCGCCGCATGCGCCGGTGGTCAAGGCACTGGATGGCAAACTGGTGCGTTTACCGGGCTACATCGTGCCGCTTGAGGTCAGTGAGGAAGGCCGGGTGACGGAGTTTCTGCTGGTGCCGTATTTCGGCGCCTGCATCCATGTGCCGCCGCCACCGGCGAACCAGATCGTGCATGTCACGAGCGAGCTGGGTGTGAAGGTCGATGAGCTGTATCAGCCGTACTGGATCGAAGGACCGATGCAGGCCAAGTCGTCTTCCAGCGAACTGGCAGAAGCGGGTTATCAGATGCAGGCAGACAAGATTCTTGTCTACGAGTTGCCGGATTCATAAGGATCACGAGGTTCCCAGCGATTTCATTGAGCTGAGTCAAAGTCGCCGCTCGACAGCGCTTTAACATTACGCCCATAAATTTTGACTGATCTCTGGAGCCTCCATGCACAAGCATCTGCTACGCGCGTCCCTTGTCGCGCTTGCCCTCACCGCCCCGGTCGCGGCACACGCCTACCAGCCTGGCGACTTCATCGTTCGCGCCGGTGTCGCACACGTCCAGCCCAATGAAGACAGCGGCGAAGTGCGCCTCGACGGTGCCAAGGTTTCCGGCACCAAAGCGACTGTCGACGGCGAAAACCAGCTGGGCCTGACCTTCGCCTACATGCTGACCCAGCACGTCGGCATCGAGCTGCTGGCCGCCACGCCGTTCAGCCACACCGTGTCGGTCAAAGGCCTCGGGCCTGGCCTGGATGGCAAGCTGGCCGACATCAAACAACTGCCGCCGACGCTGTCGTTGCAGTACTACCCGATGGAACCGTCGTCGAGATTCCAGCCGTACGCTGGCGTGGGCATCAACTACACCACGTTCTTCGATACCGACCTGACCGGCAACCGCAAGGATCAGGGTTTCAGCAACCTCAAGCTCAAGGACTCGGTCGGCCTCGCCGGGCAGTTGGGCATGGATTACATGATCACCGACAACGTACTGCTCAACGCCTCGGTCTGGTACGTCGACATCGACACCAAAGCAACCGTGGACGGCCCGTCAGCCCTGGCCGTCGGCAAGACCAAGGTCGACGTGGACATCGACCCATGGGTATACATGGTGGGCGTGGGTTACAAGTTCTGACCTGCACACCTTCAAACGCAACACACACAAAGGCACCCTTATCGGGTGCCTTTGTGTTTTGTAGACCTGATGATCTCGTACCAACTCCATGACGAAGTAATGCCGCGCTTTTTGCAGGAGCGGGCTGGTCCGAAGGCAGTTACATTCGATGCACTTTCTGCGTCTGCAATATCGTCTTCGCGAACAAGTTCGCTTCTACAGGTGCTCACAGGCTTTTGTAGGAGCGAACTTGTTCGCGAATAGGCAGTTACATTCGATGTACTTTCTGCGCCTGCAATATCGGCTTCGCGAACAAGTTCGCTCCTACAGGTGCTCACAGGCTTTTGTAGGAGCGAACTTGTTGCGAATAGGCAGTTACATTCGATGCACTTTCTGCGCCTGCAATATCATCTTCGCGAACAAGTTCGCTCCTACAGGTGCTCACAGGCTTTTGTAGGAGCGAACTTGTTCGCGAATAGGCAGTTACATTCGATGTAGGACTCTCTACCCTATCAACAACTCAAGCCCGCGCACCAGTGGCGTTGGCTCGTCGAGGGTGAAGTGCTCCAGCAGACGCTGATTACTGGCGCGGGAATGTTTGATGTCGCCCGAGCGTGGTGCCTGATAGGTGACTTCCGGCTGCTTGCCGACAACCTGCGCAAGCGCAGCCAGCAGTTCGTTGAGCGACGTGGTCTTGTTCAGGCCGACGTTGATCGCGCCTTCGATGGCGCTTTCCCGTGACAAGGCCTGCAGCAGCAGCTTGAGCAGATCCCCGACGTAGTAGAAATCCCGCGTCTGCTCGCCATCGCCAAACACGCTGATCGGCAGGCCTTTGCGGATACGCTCGGCAAAGATGCTGATCACGCCCGAGTAAGGCGACGATGGGTCCTGGCGTGGCCCGAAAATGTTGAAGAAGCGGAAGATCACCGGTTCCAGGCCATGCTGGCGACGGTAGAAATCCAGGTAATACTCGCTGGCCAGCTTGTCCGAGGCGTAAGGCGTCAGCGGTGCCTTGGTGGTGTCCTCGGTGATCGCTTCGCCCTCACCGTTGTTGCCGTACACCGCCGCGCTGGAAGCGAAGATCACCCGTTTGATGCCCGCTTCGCGCATGGCCTCGCAGACATTCAACGTGCCGATGAAGTTGCTCTGGTGAGTACGCACCGGGTCATCGACCGACGCCTGCACCGAGGCCACTGCCGCCAGGTGCACGACGGCCTTGCAGCCCTGCGCCGCGCGCTTGACCAGGTCGGCATCGGCCACGTCCCCTTCGATCAGTTCGACCTGCGGGTTATCGAGCGGCAGGTTGCTGCGCTTGCCTGCCGAGAGGTTGTCGAGGATACGCACGGCCTGCCCGCTGGCAAGCAATGCGTCGGTCAGGTGCGAGCCAATGAAACCCGCACCTCCAGTGATCAGAACAGGAGCGTCAGACATGTCGATAATACCGATCCAGCAGGCTTGGCAGGCCGGCCCGCCAGGCGCGGGGCTTGATGCCGAAAGTGTGGAGAATTTTCTTGCAGGCCAGTACCGCGTGCTGCGGTTCTTCGGCTGCATCGGGGCGCGCGGCATGAGCCTGCGCAGTGGGCGATTCGATGGCCAGCGCGTGCAGCAGACGCGCTTCGGTGAGCACTGCCTGCCCCAGCGCCAGTGGCGTGGTCGCCTCGTGTCCGGCGTAGTGGTAGGTGCCCCACAGCGGCGCTTCGCAGTCGAGTTGCTTGATGACCGAAATGATCACCCGTGCCGCATCATCGACCGGCGTCGGGTTGCCGCGGCGATCGTCGGCGAGCAGCAGCTCTCCGGGTTCCTTGGCACGCGAGAGAAAGCGACCCAGCACACCATCGGTGCTGTCATCCAGCAACCAGCCGAAACGCACCAGCACATGTTGCGGGCAGGTCGCACGAACGCTCTGCTCGATACGCCACAGGGCCTGGCCGCGCAGGCCCAGAGGTACAGGCTCGTCTTTTTCGCTGTAGGCCGTCGCGCGGGAACCATCGAACACACGATAGCTGGACGGCTGAACCAGCGTGATGTTGTGGTGCTGACACAGTTCGGCAAGACGCTCGACAGAGCGCTCCTGATGGGTCAGGCGCGCTTCACTCACGGTCTCCGCCTGAAACCAGTCGAAGTAGTAAGCAAGGTTGATCAGGGCATCGGGACGGGTGTCATCAAGCAGTTGCGTGAGGCTCGCCACGTCCCAGCCGTCTTGCGGTGGACGTGGTGCGAGGAAACCAATGTCTTCCTCGGCACCCAGACGAATCAGCGCCTGCCCGAGGGCATTCCCGCCGCCCAACAGCATAAGGCGCATTCGCATAGAGTCAGCAGGCTCGGTATCAGGTAATCAAACGAACAATTGAAAAACGCCTGCAAACATAACACGTTGCCTGCCAACCCCCAACAGTTGCGCAGCCTGGCGGGTTAACGACGCCGCGACAAAGCGTTGCAGCGCCCCGTGCGTCGGTTGAGTTACTGAGCTGCCGGGCCGGGCGTGCTGTTGCCTTTGGCCAGACTGAGCGGCGCGGGCGCAGGCGCAGAAGGTGTCGCCATGGCAGGGTCCGAGGGCGCGGGTGGCCCTTCGGCTTCGACGCCAGCCTGCGGGTTATTGAAGCCCGGCCCCATGACCATCTGTGGATAAGTCTGCGCAAAACGCACATTCGGGTTCTTGTCCACAAGCCGCTTGAGACGCTCGTTGAACGCGCGCCCCACCGCGTACTGACCACCCGAAGAGGTACGAAATTGCGCGGTCAGCACCACGCCGTTGAGGTCCATGCGATCGACGCCGAAGACCTCCAGCGGCCCCTGCAGGTTGTGCTTGAGCAGGATGTCTTCGCTGATCGACTGGCCGGTCTCGCGGATCAGCGCCAGCGCGTCATCGATGTCCGAGTCATAGGTGAACTGCACCGAGAAGAACGCGTACGCGAATTGCCGCGACTGGTTGGTGACCGCCTTGATCTGGCCGAACGGCACCGAGTGGACGAACCCCTTGCCGTCACGCAGGCGCACGGTGCGAATGGTCAGGCTTTCCACCGAACCGGAATGGCCGGTGCTGAGCACCACCCAGTCGCCCACCGAAAAGGTGTCCTCGATGATGATGAACAGGCCGGTGATCACATCCTGCACCAGTTGTTGCGAACCGAAACCGATGGCCAGACCGACCACACCGGCACCCGCCAGCAGTGGTGCCACGTTGATGCCCAGGTTGGCCATGGTGGTGATCGCACAGATCACCACCAGAATGATTTTCACCGCGTTGCGCAGCAGCGGCAGAATGGTTTTGATCCGAGTACTCGGCTGGCGTCCGCTGCGATGATTGACCGGCGGTTTCAGGGCTTCCTGAATGGCGGTGTCGAGCACTACCCACAACAGCCAGGTGACGACGAAGATCAGACCGATGCTGCTCAGCGAATCACTGATCACTCGGCCCAGAGTATTGCGTTGGGCAAACTCGAACATCGAGAAGCCCCAGATCCGCCCCAGTATCTCGATGAACCCGATGGCCAGCGCGATACGCAACACCGCGTACACCAGGCTCAGCAGGCGCGCCTTGTACACATGCCCGCCGCGCCCGAGGGTTTCCGTCGGTTTGAACAGGTGCTGGAACACGGTGCTGAGGAACACCGTGGCAATCAGCAGAATGGTGGTGAACAACGCACACCGCAGCGCTTGCTGACTGTCCTCGCCAGCGCCAATCAGGTTGATCGCCGAGACCAGAATCATCAGCAGGATCGGCAGGTGCCACAGCTTGGAGAATATCTTCAACGACTGTTGCAGCGCGGGCCGCTGCAGACGACTGCTCAAGGAGCGGTTACGGATCAGGTGGGCCACCGGGCGACGCACCTTGATGATCAGCATGCAGAACACCACCGAGGCAAACAGCCCGGTAAACACCGCAACACTGGTGGTGACGTTACTGCCCAGCTGACGGGCGATCTGCGGACTGGTCAGCGCGTCACTCAGCGCCGCCAGGAAGCCGACCACGAACAGTGGCCGCGGCGCGTAGCGGCGGATCATGCGCACGCCGGCACGCTTATGCCCGAAGTTGAACATCACGATCACGCAGAGCAGCACCGAAGTCGAGACGATGCCGCTGCTGGTTGCATACGCGAAACACAGCGCCAGCGCGCGGCCTACCGAAGACGGCATGAAGTGGCTGACGTAAAGGGTCAACGGCAGGCAGACGATGGCTGGCAGAGTAAATGGCAACACGTACTTGAGCAGCGCCTGACTGCGCGCGCGCACCCGCATGAACGGTGTGCGGCACAAGCGTACGGCCAGAAAACGACCCAGCGTGGTCAGAACCGCAAACGATGCGATCCATACAAAAGACAGGGCGAGAAAGTCCCCGGCGACACTCCATGGGGAGCGTGTGGTGCGTTTGTTGACCAGCTTTTCCAGCTCGTCAGCGGCGCGATCGGCGCGCAGTTGCCAGGCGTCGAACAGGTTGTCATCCAGATTGAGCTTTTCCTGGACGTCATCGATGCTGGTACTGATGGCACCGAGCAACCCGCCCTGCACCAGCAACTCTGGGGCCTCGGCCGCAGGCTCTGCACCATCGGCCGGTTTCGCATCGGTCTTGTCCTTGTCAGCCGCCTTGTCATCCGCTTTCGCGGCGGGTTTGTCAGCGGCCTTGGGGTCGGCTTTGGGGTCAGCCTTTTCAGCCGCCTTGTCGTCTGCCGGCACCGCCGCGCCCATCGGTAATGCAGGTACATCGGCCGCCTGGAGATTGAAACTGCCTGCGAATAACAGCAGACCCGAAAGGATCAAGATTTTCAGCTGAGACGCCACGCAGTTCTCTCCTTCAATGGGCAAGTCAAACCATAGACAGGGCAAGGCAAGCCTCGACCCCAATGAACTGATTCCCGTATGCGCGGCAAGTTCGGTTTCGGCAGGGAAATACGATGAGGCAATGTTTCAGAAAACCGCGGTTGGGCAGTACGCTCAGTCTTCTCGACTGAACTATGCAAAACCTCCAGTGCCGGAATTATCGGGAGCTGCCGAAGGCGTTCACCCGCCTGCGCAGCACGGCGTTCGCCGGATCAACCCGACATCGAGAACCTGACATCAAGAGGAATCTGCATGAGCACGTTCAACACCAAAGATGGCACCGAGATCTATTACAAGGATTGGGGCACGGGCAAACCGGTCCTGTTCAGCCACGGCTGGCCGCTGGATGCGGACATGTGGGAATACCAGATGGAATACCTGAGCAGCCGGGGCTATCGCACCATCGCCTACGACCGCCGCGGGTTCGGTCGTTCCGGTCAGCCGTGGACCGGCTATGACTATGACACCTTCGCTGACGACATCGCCGAGCTGATCGAACACCTCGATCTGCGCGACGTGACACTGGTGGGTTTCTCCATGGGCGGCGGTGATGTCACACGCTATATCGCCAAATATGGCAGCGAGCGGGTGGCCAAGCTGGCATTGCTGGGCTCGGTTACGCCGTTTTTCCTCAAAACCGGAGACAACCCGGAAGGCGTCGAGCAGTCCGTATTCGATGGCATCACCGAAGGCCTGCTCAAGGACCGTGCTCAGTTCATCAGCGACTTCGCCAGCACGTTCTACGGCATCAACCACGGCCAGAAAGTCTCCGAAGGCGTACAGACGCAGACGCTGAACATCGCCCTGCTCGCCTCGCTCAAGGGCACGCTGGATTGCGTGACGGCGTTCTCCGCAACCGACTTCCGCCCGGACATGGAAAAAATCGATGTGCCGACCCTGGTGATTCATGGTGACGACGATCAGGTAGTGCCGTTTGAAGCCTCGGGCAAACGGGCTGCCGCGATGATCAAGGGGGCCGAACTGAAGGTCTACCCAGGCGCGCCGCACGGGTTTGCAGTGACCCATGCAGAGACGCTCAACAAAGACCTGCTGGCGTTTGTGCAGGGCTGATGGTTCGTGTGACAGGGAGCCGATTGCCAGCTCCCTGCTGGCAGCGGGTCAGTCGGCCGGAACGGTCAACTGATTCTGCTCGCCCAGCCCCGCGATCCCCAGACGTATGCGTTGCCCTGCACGCAAGAAGACAGGTTGCGGCTTCACGCCCTGCCCCACACCCGGTGGCGTCCCCGTCGAGATGACATCGCCTGGTTGCAGGCTCATGCAACGGCTCAGGTAGGCGATCAGTTGCGGCACGCTGAAAATCATCGTGCGCGTATTGCCATTCTGATAACGATGGCCGTCCACTTCCAGCCACAGGTCGAGTGAATGAGGATCGGCAACTTCGTCGCGGGTCACCAGCCATGGACCTAACGGGCCGAAAGTATCGAAGCCTTTACCCTTGTCCCAGGTCCCACCGCGCTCAAGCTGCCATTCGCGCTCGGACACATCATTGATCACGCAATACCCGGCCACGTGCTCCATGGCATCGGCTTCGTCGATGTAACGTCCGCCCTTGCCGATGATCACGCCCAACTCGACCTCCCAGTCAGTCTTGAGCGAGCCACGGGGGATCTGGACATCATCGTTGGGACCGCAAATTGCACTGGTCCACTTGTTGAAGATGATCGGTTCCTTCGGCACTTCCATCTGCGACTCCGCAGCGTGGTCAGCGTAGTTCAAGCCTATGCAGATGAACTTGCCGACCTGCCCGACACACGCTCCGATGCGTGGTTGGCCCGGAACCAGCGGCAGGCTCTCGGGATCCAGCGCAGCCAAGCTTGCAAGACCTGCCGGGCTCAACACATCGCCAGCAATATCCTTGACGTGTGCAGACAGGTCACGGATCTGGTTGGCAGCATCAAGCAAGCCTGGCTTTTCCAGCCCCTTCTCACCGTAACGTAGCAATTTCATCGAGTTCTCCCGTTTCTGTCCAAGGTGTGAACCGCGGATCAAGAGGGTGACGCCCTGTTGCCCAGCCTGCGCGGCAATACGTTTTCGTGTAGGTACGAACGTGGCACGTCTGGACAGATAGCATTGCAGCCGATGCCTCGCCTAATGAAATTTACGAACAGTTGCGCGGCAAGCCGGGTTCACGTTTAACAACAGAAAACCACGATCACACGGCGGCGGTCATAATTAATACACACAACGAGTATTAATATCAGCTCCAGTTGAAACGAGCCTTTCGCCAACACGACGGGCTCGTATTCTTTAACGGGTGAGCTGAACTCATGTCAACGCTGATACTGTCCCGCCGCTTACCGCCGCGCCAGCTACGCCACTGGCCCCATCAGCCTGTGGGTAACTGCAACGTTGCCCCGTCGTCGCTTGCGGTCCAGCAGCACAGCGACAACGCACCACGCATATGGCCGCACGCCGCATTGGCGATTGCACTGGCGATCGGGTTGCATGCCGCGCTGGCCGCGTGGCTGATGGCCGACCACCCGCAAGCGCCCGAGCCGACCCCGCCGATGCCGATCACCGTGCAGTGGGTGCCGCCGCCCGTTGCGCCGCCGGTAGCCCAACCGACACCGCCAGAGCCAACGCCTCAGCCAGCACCGGAGCCGCCTGCGCCAGCTCCCAAGCCGGAGCCAGCCCCCAAGCCTGCGCCACCTGAGCCCAAACCTGCCGAGCTACCCAAGCCCAAGGCGCAGCCCAGAACCGCACCGAGCAAACCTGTCGCCAGACCTGTTGCGCCGGCCCCCTCCGTCGCGGCGCCCGCACCTGCTGCAGCGCCAGCGCCAAGACCTGCACCTGCACCTGCACCTGCACCTGCACCTGCGGCACCACAAACCACCACCGCCCCCATAGGCCGGGCCGGTTACCTGAACAATCCGCCGCCGGTCTATCCGCCTGCCGCCGCGCGCCGCCATCAGGAAGGCACGACGATGCTGCGCGTGCATGTGCTGCCCAACGGACGTACCGACCAGGTGCAAGTGCTGCAAAGCAGCGGCGTCCCGGCGCTGGACGAAGCCGCACAGGCCGCCGTCCGGCAATGGACCTTTATTCCCGCCAAACGCGGCGACACCCCGGTAGAAGGCTGGGTCAACGTCCCCATGGCTTTCAAACTCGCACCCTGAGGCTCACGTCATGAACACTGCTTACTCCGTACTCATTACCCAATCCTCAATGGCCCTGCTGGTGATTTTCTCGCTGGTGACCTGGGCGCTGTTGCTCGGCAAGACCTTTCAGCACTGGCGACTGACCCGGCAGAACCGACGCTACGCCACGCAATTCTGGGCCGCCCGCGACCTGAAAAATGCGCTGCACCTGCCGAACAGTGAAGGCAGCCTGGCACGCCTGACCGATGCCGGCGCGCAGGCCCTCGCCGCGCCCCACGACTCGCCGGACCTGGGCCACAGCTGGAACCGCCAGGACTTGCTCGAGCGCAGCCTGCGTCAACAGATCCACAAGGAACGTCGTCGCCTGGAAAGCGGCATGATCCTGCTGGCATCGATCGGCAGCACCGCGCCCTTCATCGGCCTGTTCGGTACGGTGTTCGGGATCATTCATGCACTCAGCGCGATCAGCCAGGCCAAGTCGGCGAGCATTGCGGTGGTCGCCGGGCCGATTGGCGAAGCGCTGGTAGCGACCGGTGTCGGCATCGCCGTCGCGGTGCCTGCGGTGCTGGCTTACAACTTTTTCGGGCGGCGTCTGAAGCTGGTGATCGCGGACCTTGAAGAGTTCGCCGTGGACTTCCTCAACCTCTCGCAACGCAACGCCTTCCGGCTGCAACCCGACCACCGCGACAAGACGGCCCCGAGCCTGAAAGGAGTGAGCTGACATGTCCTTCTCCACGTCCAACGATGACGATGCAATCAGCGACATCAACATCACGCCGTTGGTGGATGTGATGCTGGTACTGCTGGTGACCTTCATCGTCACCGCGCCGCTGCTCAATAACGCCATACCGCTGGACCTGCCGCAGACCGTCGCCACCACCTCACTGGATCAGGCCGACCCGGTGGTGGTGAGTGTCGACGCCAGCGGCGGCGTGTTCATCGACAGCGAAGCTGTAGCGCTGGAGCAACTTCCGGAGGCGCTGCAAGCCCTGCACAGCAAAGACCCGGACGTCGCCGTCAGCCTGCGCGCCGATCAGGCGACGGGTTACGGCCGCGTGGCGCAGGTACTGGCCGATGTGCAGAAAGCCGGCATCAGTCGCCTGTCGGTGATTACCGAAAGCCCCTGAAACAAGAACCTGTCGTTAACCACATGACCCGCCGCAAGCGCGGCACCCTGACGCCCCAGGAAAACCTTTCCATGAACAATCGATCGATATCGCGTGCCCCTCGATTCCCGGTAACACGCCTCGCGCTGCTGATTTCATTGAACTCTTTGTGCCTGATCAGCCCGTTCATTCAGGCCGATGACGATGTGCCCACCTCGGCAACGGCGCCCGCCAGCGACAACAGCGCCGCCATGACGCTGGGCACGGTGTCGGTGATTGGTCAGGGCGAGACGCGCCAGGTGCAGCGCGTGACGCAAAAGGATGTGAAGGCTTACTCGGCAGGCACCAGCCCGATGAAGGTTCTGCAACGCCTGCCGGGGGTCAACTTCCAGTCCGGTGACCCGCTGGGCCGTGAGGAAGGCAGCCAGCGCATCAGCCTGCGCGGCTTCGATATGCACCACCTGGGCTACACGCTGGACGGCGTCACCCTCGGCAACATGAGCTTCGGCAACTTCAACGGCCTGAGCATCACCCGTGCGATCATCGCGGAAAACATCGCCTCCAGCGAAGTGGCACCCGGCATCGGCTCACTGGGCACGGCATCGAACAGTGATCTGGGCGGCACCATCCAGTTCACCAGTTCCAACCCCGATAAAGAGTTCGGCGCGCGTCTGTCGCAAACCCTGGGCAGCTACGACACCTCACGCACTTTCATGCGGGTCGATACCGGCGAATACAACGGCCTGTCAGCGTACGTGTCGGGCGAAAAGTACGACGCCGACGCCTGGAAAGGCCACAACAACCCGCAAAAGTCCGACGCGGTGAACGCCAAGGTCAACTACAACTTCGGCGACAATCGGGTGAGCTTCTTCCACAGCACCTCGTCTCATGACGAAGCCAACCTGCCGAACATGTCCAAAAGCATCATCCAGCGTCTGGGCTACAACTGGAGCTACTACACGCCGGACTGGACCCGCGCGGTCAATGCGGCCAACGGCATTTATAGCGGCGGGGTCACCAGCGCGAACGATGCGACCTACAACGCCAGCAGCCTGCGCGACGACGAACTGGACATCCTCAACGGCAACTTCTCGCTGACCGATGATCTGGTCCTGGACGCGACCGTCTATCACCACCATGACTCGGGCCGGGGCAACTCGTATTATCCGTTCGTCTACACCAGCGGCTCGACGACAGTGCCGAGCAATTCGATTCGCAGCACAAAATACGGCATCGATCGAACCGGCTTCCAGAGCTCGCTGACCTACTACCTCGGCCAGCATGAAATTCAGGGCGGGTTCTGGATTCAATCCAACAAGAACGACATCTCGCGCTACCTGTTCGATACCACCAATGCGACGCCGCAGAACCACATCGTCAAAACCGATGGCCTGCCCCTGGCGGCCACCGTGCTGGATCAGAGTTACAACGACCTGACCCGGCAGTTCTACCTGCGCGACACCTACACCCTGCTGGATGACCGCCTCAAACTTGAGTTCGGCGCGAAAAATACCGTGACGACCTCGACAGCCGAGGGCAAAGGTGGCGGTTATGCCAGTGGTTCGCTGCAAGCGCGGGACAGGTTTCTGCCGCAAGTAGGCGCAACCTACAAACTCGACGAAGACGACGAGGTCTTCACCTCTTACTCGGAAAACATGGCCGCATTCCCGAGTGGCGGTTACAGCCCGTTCTTCACGACGCAGAGCGCCGTCGATGCGCAGAACGGCTTCAAGGACCTGAAGCCGGAAACCTCGAAAACCGTGGAGCTGGGCGTGCGCCGCAGCACCAAACTGTATTCGGCCTCGGCGGCGATCTACAACACCAAATTCGATAACCGCCTGGTCGCCATCACCAACTGCACCGGCATCGTCATCTGCCAGAACGGCGTCGCCAACGTCGGCTCGGTCACCAGTCGAGGCCTGGAGCTGTCGTTCGGTCTGACGCCCAATGAGAACTGGCGCTGGTCCAACTCCATGTCCTATAACCACAGCACTTACGACGATGACTACGCCAGCGGCGGCAACACCGTTCATGTAAAAGGCAAGACCGTCGTCGATACACCGAAACTGATGTATTCGAGCAACCTGGACTGGAATTGGGAACACTGGAACGCCGGCTTGCAAGGCAGCTACATCAGCAAGCGCTATTACACCTACACCAATGACTCCAGTGTCAGCGGCTACTGGCTGGCAAACGCCAACCTCGGCTATGACTTCGGCAAACTCGGCGCCCTCAAGGACACCACGCTGTCGTTGAACATGGTCAACCTGTTCGACAAACGCTACATCTCCACCCTCAACACCGACGCCAGCGCAGCCACCGACCCGGCGGGGAACTTGCAGATTCTTCAAGTAGGCACACCGCGCAGCGCGTTCGTAACACTCGGCGTGAAACTCTGATCGTTGCTGACTGAGGACGGGCGAAGGATCGCCCCACCCGCCACTTGCATTGAATGACGCTGCGCGGTTTGCTCTTGGAGACAGGATCCTGCGGGAGCGCGCTTGCTCACGAAGACAGGCTTCTGTGGGAGCGAGCTTGCTCGCGAAGACAGGCTTCTGTGGGAGCGAGCTTGCTCGCGAAGGCAATCTGCCAGTCGCTGCATAATATATGTCGGTTGCCAGCCCCACGGCGACGAACAGCGCACGGTGCTGCATACTCCCCCGCATCTATAGCACCTGACTTCCATCTGGACACACCATGACACCCAACGCAGAACTCTATAACCCCTCCACCGAATATGCCGACAAACTGATCTCGCGCATCGGCCAAACCCCTTCGTGGATTGCCAAGCGCATCGGTGTGACCGACAAACGCATTCGCTACATCCTTGATGGCGAGCGGACCGTCAAGGGCGAGACCACGCCGATTCAGATGACCTATACCGAGCAGTTTGCGCTGGAGTGCCTTGTGGCAGAGGCAATAGCGCTGAGGATGTAGACTTAGCTCTCAAGCCGATAAGCCAGAAGGAACATCGGCGTCAACTCATAGACTAAATTGGATAACTTCTGCGGGTGTACCCAACAGGAATGATTCCATGCATATTCTTCATATCGCCAGCTCCCCCCGCGCCGAGCGCTCCGTTTCCCTGAAACTGGCCTCGCGCTACCTTGAGACTTTTACCTCACTTCATCCGGAATCCACTGTGGACGTTCTGGACGTGTGGACGGTCGATCTTTTGCCCTTCGACGGTCCTGCCTTGAACGCCAAGTACGCAGACCTTCAAGGTGTGCAAATGAGCGCTGAGCAACAGGCAGTGTGGAAACAGATCCACGCATTGGGCGAGCGTTTCCACCGAGCCGACGTCATCCTCTTCAGTGTGCCAATGTGGAATTTCGGTATTCCCTACCGCCTTAAGCACTTGATTGACGCCGTATCGCAGCGCGGTGTGCTGTTCGAGTTCGATGCCCAAGGCATGCGTGGTCTGCTCAAAGGCAAGAAAGTGGTGGTGTTCGCCTCACGTGGGGTAGCGCTTGGGGAAGACTTCCCCATCGAAGCCTACGACCATCAGGTCGCGTACCTCAGAACCTGGGCACGGATGGTGGGCATCCCGGCCATCGATGCAGTGCTATCGGAAGCAACGCTCGCGGATCCCGCAACGGCAGAGGCCAATTTTAACGCAGCGCTGGCTGAAGCGTCGAAGCTCGCCACGGACCACTCTGACCCACAAGGTGCCAAGGTCACTTAGACCCCGTCGCTTGAGGCGCATGCAGATCGGCGTAAATACTCTCCGCCAGTGCAATGTCTTCATCCGTCAGGTGCTGGAACAACCCTGTCCGCTTGCGCTTGGAGACATGTCCGCTGTTCTCGTAGATCACCGCGATAAGAAGCTCAAGGTCTCGGTTGGACAGATCAAGTTCGCGATTCATTTGCTCTTTGAATCTGTCACGGCGAACGAGATGGTTAACTTCGTCACGCATGAGCCCGTCCAGAACCCGCGCAGCACTCTTGTTGACCTCGCCCTGCAGATCAGTGAAATCCAGATGAGCGAACAGATGATCGTGCGCCTCATCCAGTTCAGGGTCGCTGGCCAGGTCCGTCCTGTGGTACTGCGTAGCACCGAGTATCCGCCGTGACAGGGCATCAAGCGCGCCGATATAAGTCTCGAGATTGACCAGAAGGCCAGCAGATATCGGCATGATAATGCCCTGCAGCTTGACACCTTCATTAGCCAGGATGTCCTGCATGATGAAGCGGGACAAACGGCCGTTGCCGTCCATGAAAGGGTGGATATAGATAAAGCTGTGCGCAATCGCATTCAATTTAACCAGCGCTGGAGCGTTACTGCGCATAACGCGCTCACGCATCAGGAACCACTCCTCCATCATCTCTGGAACGTTCTCCGGCGCTGGCGGGATCAGGTGGATCAGATCCCCGCGGCCAAGCCAGTTCTGCATATACCTGTAAGCACCAATGGAAGGGTCAGGACGCCCCGTAGCGAGGGCTATCCGATGGACGTCGAACAGGAACTCCTCATCAAGCGAGCGCTGGCCTGCCTGTTCCAGCACTCGCACAAAGCGCAGGATTCGATCAGGCGCCGGGCGTTCGTGCTCAATCTCGTATGAACTGCGGGTTTCGGTCGTCAGCAGGTACTGCGCTGCTCTAGCAATCTCGCTGACTGAGAAGTCGACCATCTGGTCATGCATACGCTCGACTATTTGTGCATTCAGAAGATTGTCGTCTGCCAGACTCTGGCGTGTAACAAGAGCCGAAAGCTTCGGTGTCCCCAACAGATTCATCCGCACCCGGTGTCTGCGCGACATTACCTCTGGGCCGGTGAAATATTTATCCGGTGGAAGCAGGTGCTCATAGGGGATGTTCTGAGCCGCGTCGGGCAGAGGTAACAGCTGGCCTGCAATGTGTTCACAGATGTACCAGAGTCGGCGCAGATAGCCGCTGGCTGGTTTCTCGGCGATTGCAGCAGTCAGGTCATTACGAACACCCGGATTCTGAAAGGCGCGCTCCAGAACGCCTATATTCACCCCTTCGTATGAGAGCGCAAAAAGCATCTGGTCAACGGGGCGATGCTCTCTGGCATAGCCCTTGGTGAAGACCTCTATCTTCACGCCACCAGCGGGCAGTGAGAGCGCAGGCCGCGAGCCAATGACACACTCATGATCAAGCGCCACGCAGCGAAGATCCAGTGCATTGATCAGCCAGCTATACCCGGCTCGCTCAATGGGTTGCTGCATGGAGAATTTCCTATACGAGTCACGAGAAAATTATAATTTACACGCTTTTCGAGGAAAAAATTATAGCTCGCTGTGCATACCATGAACGAGTGGGTGATTTTTTGTGAAGACTGCTTCGTTTCGACTCAGGTAGCAGTGGGTCGGAAATGTTTCGTCTGATGCGTATCGCTGATCAAATGCAGCTACCTGCCAATACGTGCTTTCGACCAAAAGCAGCCGCTGCGTAAAGCGGCCTGCCATGACCGCTCTCGCAGACACTATCAATACGATGTTACGCCACACCACTTTCAGAAAAGCCTATCTCCAGACTACGTGACGATTTAATCATGGCGGCACACTCATCACTGATGACAGGCTTACTGAAAAGATAACCCTGCATTTGATCGCAGCCATACGCCACGAGCAGTTCTAACTGGTCGATTGTTTCGACGCCTTCTGCAATAACTTTAAGACCCAATTCGTGCGCCAATACGATTACCGCCCTGGTGATCGCGGCGTCCTCATGATTGCTGGTGATATCTTTGATGAACGCCCTGTCGATTTTGAGGGCATCAAGAGGAAATCGCTTCAGGTAGGCCAAACTGGAATAGCCCGTTCCGAAATCGTCGACCGAAAGGCTTATGCCATACGATTTTATATCTCGAAGTATCTCAACCGCCGACTCAGGATCGATCATCAGCATCGACTCGGTCAGTTCGAACTCTAAAAGAGCGGGGTTGATACCGTATGCTTCAACGACATGCTTGACGGTTTCAGCCAGGCCTTTTACCTGAAGCTGTCTGACGGACAGATTGATGGCGATCGGCACCATCCTGACATTACTCTCTTCCCAGCTTTTCAGGGTTTCACAGACTTTCTGGATCACCCACACGCCGACAGGAATGATCAGGCCAGTGTCCTCAAGAATAGGAATAAAATCGGCCGGAGAAATCATTCCTTGCTCCGGGTGATTCCAGCGCAATAAGGCCTCCAGACCACTTATCCTGCCATCGGTGAGGCTGACCTTTGGCTGAAAATGCAGAATAAACTCATCGCGCTCAAGCGCACCCCGCAACAGCGTTTCAGTTTGCAAGCGCCTGGTTAAACTTTCGTTCATCCGGGCATTGTAGAACTTGTAATTATTACGACCACTTTTCTTCGCGTGGTACATGGCGGTATCTGCATTCTTCAAGATAACGCCCGTGTCACGCCCGTCAAACGGATAATTAGCGATGCCCACACTCGCTGAAACAAATATATCCTGGCCGCCCAGGTTGAACGGTTTACCCAACGCATCAACAACCTGGGTCGCCAGCGATTTGATGAGGCTCTCGGAATAGACGTTGTGTGTGACGACGATCGAAAACTCATCACCTCCCAACCGCGCAACCACACTGTTCTCATCAATGCAGTCTTTCAAGCGTCGACCTGCCTGGATAAGCAATTGATCGCCTACCGAATGCCCCATGGTGTCATTCACGGCTTTGAACCTGTCCAAATCTATGAATATGACGCTTACTGCATCTGGCGCTGACGTGGTCCGACTGATTATCTCGCGCAGATAATTGCTGAGAAACCAGCGATTAGGCAGACGGGTGAGCGAGTCATTTTCGGCCAGGTAGGTCAGCTTGCTCTTTGCGTCATACCTTTCAAGCGCGGCTGCCAAGAGGTTGGCAAGTGTCTGAAGGTAGCTGACATCTTCACGCGTAAAGCGGTAATCCCTGCTGGCATACACCCCAAGAACGCCCTTGAAGACTTCTCTGCAAGAGATATCAACCTCCAGGCCACTCCTGATACTGCACGCCTCCACTGCTTCATCAGGAAGCAGCGTGTACCTGTTATCAGGCGCATCAGCATTAATGACAAACCCGGCGGAAGAAGCAGTGCCGTTCAAAAAATCATTGTGATAACCACTGCGGATTTCAACGTCGGTGAAGCCAACCTCAGCGCTGAGGATGAGCTCATGACTCACTCGATCAACGACCCGTAAAGCGGCCTTGCGCAATTTCAGTCCTTGCGCCGCAGTCAGTGCTGCCAGTTCACCCAGAGCACTGACGTTTTCTTCCGTCAACGCCTGCTGACCAAACAAGGCGATCAGGTTTTGCCTTCTGGAGTTATCCAGAATCGCCACCTCAAACTCTTTTCGATCGGTGATATCGATATCGATGCAGATATATTTTTCAACGCCGCCCAGGTCATCGAGAATAGGTATGACGGTGCGTCGATGCCATGCAACCTTGCCGGTACGACCTGAGAGCCTGACCTCACCGTTCCACACCTCATTTTCAGGTGCCCATTGCCAAGGTTCATTGGCTGAAGACATGCCGGTCCAGACTTCATCGATCGTCAACTCTAAAAGCTCGGCTCGCGAATGCTGTGAGCTTGTTACGAATCGTTCGTTAACGTAGGTGATACGTCCGGAGGCCGACACTTCGCAAACGATCGACACCTCATCCAGGGCATTTTTATGCTGCACCAAGGTGTTCATCAACGATTCGATACGCAGGCCAAAGTGATTGCGCATACTCGCGGCGGTACGGTTTACCGCTTTTATAGCCTCCTGTATTTCCATGGGAGCATCAGCGACCAACATCGCTTCTGCTGCCACTGCGCCTGAAGCGATTTCTGCCTCATAAGAGTGGAGCTTGCCCAGGTGGGCAAGCGAACGCTTGATCATGAACCCCATCAACATCAAACTTATCAGCAGGAAAAATACTGCAAAGAGTGTCGCCTGGATCACCAGACTGTAGAGCTCAGCAGCAATTCTCTCGGCATTAAAAGACAGACGCATCACGCCATAATCTTTCCCGCCAATAGTGATCGGACGATTGACATCGAATAATCGTGCAGCGACTTCAGACTCTATCCATGCAGGCGCTCTTCCAAGCGGCGCACTGGCGGCCTCAAGGCGAATGACGCCACCCGACAGATCAATAAACATGGCCGACTTGAACGGCGAGCGAGCCAGGGTTTTTTCGAGGGTTCTTTTGATGGTGTCGTAATCGCCGATGACGACACTCTCCTCTACCGCTTGCGCGGCAACCTCGATCAGCATGTTAGCGGTGTCTTGAATCTCTTCAATATGCTGAAGCAGCTGATTTTTATAAAACAGGCCCAGGCCCGTCGTCAAAAAAGTCAGAATCAGAACAGATAACATCGCCAGTATTCGCGACGTCAGTGATTTGGGTAGCAGGCTTTTAAAGAAATTCATTAACAGCCTCTCCAGCTAAAGTTGAAATTATTTACTTGAGGTTTGCTGGCAAACTATTATAAAAATCACGATAGGACGCATAATCCGCTTCCGTCGCAGGAATGAAGGTAATCGGTGCCGGTGCATGGACCAGCTCGGTCGCCTCACGAAGAACCCTGCTACCGTCGGGATCGTTTTGCATGTTAAAAAATGCGTTGGCTACCGCATCACGTTCTTTTTTGGAAACCCGAGGGGATGCCATGAGGGCCAAATCGTTGAACGAGGCCGAACTCCACAGGACGCGGAACAACTTCCCTTCTCTCTCCGTGTAGCCGCTTACCAGCTGTGAGTTGGCCCCCATCGCTTGAGCCTTGCCGCTAAGGAGTTGGCTGAAAGCACCGTCCATGTTTCCTGCGAACACAGTAGACGTATTGATCTTCTTCTTGACCAATTCCGAACTTGTCACTTTATAAGCAATGAACGCTTCCGGTCCCGGATACACGACTTCCTTGCCCTCCAGCTCCGAAAGGCTTTGAATTGGCGAGTCGGCAGGCACCACGATTTGCCCCTCAAGCGCAGGCGCGTCACGGCGACCAAACACCTTCCAGCCCATCTTGTCGCGTTCCGGACTAAAAAGATGATTGGTAAAAGCGAAATCAACTTCTTGTGCGAGCACATAACTCGTTGTATCAGAGGACGTTCGCCCTAATTTCAGCGTGAGATTCACGCCGCTTTTTTCAGACACATACTTTATGATTGGATTCCAAAAACTGGCTGAAAGATTAAGATTGTACTGATTGACAGGCGAAAAGTTGTACACTTTAAGCTCTTCAGAAACCGCCACATTCGACAAGGCAAACGACAGGGCGATCATGATAGCTTTGCAGCTTAGGCGTAACTTCACTTGTCAACTCCGACTGTACAATAACGGCTTATCCAACGATGATTAGAGCCAACTTAATCTCAGCAATATCGTATAATCGGCCGCGCCCCTTGAATCTTAAGCACCGATTGCATGAATAAATGTTAATGGCCAGCCACCACACCTGCCTGTCACCGCCACAGGCAGCTCTCTGTCAAAAACAGTCGCTCAGCACAGCACAAACGGCTGACGTCACCCCGGCGAAGAAGAGTAATTGAGATATCTTGTCGAGCTGTCGATCCGCTCAACATTCCAGGGAAGCCAATGCTCATTTCACTCTTGTCAAATGGTCAGCCACAAACGCCAGACCGATTGGAGCCGATGGCCCCCTGGTGGAGCTTCACGAAAACGGTCCTGGCTGCGACGGCTCTCTCGTTGGTACAGGATGGACTGATCGGGTTGGACGACCCCATTTCCGATCAGCCTTTCACGTTACGCCAGTTGCTGCGGCATGAAGCAGGGCTGGCTGACTACGGAGAGCTTGCGGAGTATCACACCGCCGTTGCTAACGGTGAGCCCGCCTGGCCGGCAGATGAAATGATGCGACGTCTTGACGTTACTCGACTTCGATACAGCCCCGGAACCGGATGGCGTTACTCGAACGTCGGCTACTTATTCATCGGCAGGCTCATTGAACGGCTGACCGATCTGACGCTTGATGATGCAGTGATTCAACGTGCGCTCGCCCCTCTGGGCATCTCGAACGTTCGCTTTGCTAAAACGCGAGCCGACATGCAAACGACCCATCTGGGAAGTACCTCGAATTATGACCCCGCCTGGGTTTACCACGGCTTGTTGATCGGTCCGATTTCACAAGCAGCGCTGTTTCTGGATCGACTTCTCAGTGCAGAGCTCCTCTGCGCGGGCTTGCTTCAGGAAATGCAGACAGCACGAACACTAGGCGGCCCGATTCCAGGGCGCCCATGGATCACGCCGGGATATGGCCTCGGCTTGATGCAAGGTTCGATTGACGGTGGGTATTCTCTGTCCGGGCACACAGGCTGCGGGCCAGGCAGCGTCATTGCTGTCTACCGCATCGGCGACGGTCAAGCATCGGCTTGCTGCGCTGTTTTTAAGGCGGACTCCACTGAAGGTGCCGTTGAAGCCATCGTCGTTGAGCAACTGATGCAAGCTCTACGACAGAATGGCTGAAGGCGTCAAAATGCTTTGGGCGTAGATGTCATCATGCGTTGAATGCCTGCTTCGACTCGATACTGACGACCGATCAAACAAAAAACCGCTCTTTCAACGGCACCAACGCCGCCCCCAGAGCCGCCGCATCACCATTCGTCTCGCTCAGCAATAACTGCGGCCGAGGCGGTGGGGAGTTGTAGCGATGGGTGCCCCAGAAGGTCGTCGCGTCGATCAGGCGTTTTCCCAATTCGGGCGGTAATTGCCCGCCAAACACCACGGCCTGCGGATCGAACAACCCGGCCAGTGCGTTGACCAGGCGATCCAGTGTGGGCTTGACGCGTGTCAGCCAGGTATCCACACCGGGCCAGTCGGGGTCGAAGCGCAGGCGCAGGTCTTCGATGGAGTCGACCTGCACGCCGCTCTGATGCAGGTCTTCGAGCAAGTAACGCAAAGCCGGGCGGTTTATCGATTCTTCGTCGCTGTAGAGGGTGATCTCGCCTGCGTTGCCGTGGCTGCCGAAATACGGTTTGCCGTTGATGACGACGCCCGCGCCGAAACCGAAGTTGAACGACAGGTAGATGAAGTTGCTGGCCCAGGCGCCCACGCCGACCAGGCTTTCGCCGATGGCTGCGGTGGTGGCGTTGTTTTCCAGCCAGACCGGCATGCCGAAGCGTTCCTCCAGCACCGGTTGCAGGTCCATCAATGACCAGTCGCGCAGCGGTTCAGGCGCATTGATCTGGCGGTTCTCGAGAAAAAAGCCGGCAATCGCGAAGCCCATGCCGACGACGCGTTGCACTTCGATGCCGTTGCGCTGAAGCATGCGTTCGATGGTCTTTTCCAGCGAATCCAGGGTGCTGTTGCGGCTTAACGGCGGCGTGCGCAGGGTGACTTGTTCCAGCACATTGCAGCCCAGATCGGCGACACAAACTACTGCCGAGTCGGTGTTGATCGATACACCAATGGCATACACCGCTTCGTTGACCAGTTCGATGCGCGGGCTGGGTTGGCCGCGACCGTTTTTGACGCGCTCGCCACTGCGCAGCAGGCCACGACTGATCAGTTCTTCGATGAGCCGGTGCACCGACTGCTGAGCCAGGTCCATCTCGGTCGAAACCGTGGCACGGGTGATCGCGCCTCGACGACGAAGGATGTCCAGCAACTTGCGTTCATTGAGGCTCAACGGTTGGTGCGAATGAAGTGGCGTGTCGAGGTCGAGAGGCATGGAATCTTCAAATCATAGGAGGATTAAAACAGTCGGCGTGTGAAGCAGTGTATCGCCCACCATCCATTGCACACTTCAATCATGAAAATTTAATAAAAGTGGCGCAGGTCACAAATACTACACACAACCTGTATTAAATGGCATTGAGTTCTTGTGAGTGTCCTCATGCCTTCCATCCGTAAGACGTTTTCCGTGCTGGCCCTGCTGTCGCTCGCTGCACACGCCTTCGCTGCACCGGCCGAGTTCTGGTACAGCCACAGTGGCGCGGCCGGGAGTGCCATCGCGGATTTGTGCAGAAGCTTCAATGCACAACGCGAGGAAAGTGATCGCCTGCACTGTATTCGCCAAGGCAGCTATGAGCAGACCCTGCAGAAAACCGTAGCTGCTTACCGGGCGGGCATAGGCCCGGCACTGGTGGAGATTTACGACGTCGCCACGCCTGACATGCTCTTGGGCGGTGCCACCCGACCTGTCGAGGCGATCATGGCCGATCATCACAGGGCCTATCCCGACGACACCTTTCTGCCAGCCTTGCGGCGCTACTACGCCGACGAACACGGCACCCTCGCGGCGCAGCCTTTTGCGGCGTCAACAGCCGTGCTTTACACGCACCGGAATGCGTTGGCCGCTGCCGGGATCAGCGAGCCACCCGCCACGTGGGAAGCCTTCGCGGATGCCTTGCGGGCCCTGAAGAAAAACGGTCAGAAATGCCCCGTCGTCAGCGCGTTTGCGCCCTGGATCTGGCTGGAGCAGACCAGCGCAGCGCAAGGCACCGCCGTTGCTGTTCGCTCCGCAGGCAGTGACCGTTATCAATTCGACGATGGCGCCCATCTGCGCCTTATGAAAGACCTCGCGCAATGGACCCGTGAAGGTCTGGTGGTCCATGAGGATGCAACCCGCAGCGGACAGCAGGCACTGGCGTTTGCCACCGACGACTGCGCCATGCTGATCGACTCCACCGGGGCGTGGAATGTTGTGCACAGCGCGCCCGAATCCGATATCCAGGTCACGGCACTGCCGATTTACGCGGGTACCCAGCGACGCGCCAATGTCCCCGGAGGCTCCTCGCTGTGGGTGATGCGCGGGCATTCCGTGAGGGATTATCGGCTAGTCTCGGAATTCCTGGCTTTCGTGCTGCAACCGGACAACCAGTTGATGTTCAGCGCACGGACGGGCTACTTGCCCGTCACTCAGGCTGGCGCTGCACGTTTGCAATCTGCTGCCAGCGAGCCATCCGCAATCACGCTTGGACTGACAGTGCTGAACGATATCGACGGTCAGCCCTCCGCGCCTTTGCGCTGCGGATTTATCACGCTGATGCGTCTGATCTGGTCACAGGAAATGGAGAACGCGCTCGCGGGTCGCCAGAGCATCGATCTGGCCCTGCGCCAGACGACGCTGCGCGCCAACCAGCTGCTGGGTCTGTTTCAGCAGATGCACCAGGCCCAGGCCAGCAATGAGTCAAACGAGGCAACGCCATGAAACCGCGTGCACATTTCCCTCAGCCACGTCTGGCGCTGCTGTTCGCCCTGCCGCAACTGCTGGCGCTCGGCCTGTTCTTCTATTGGCCTGCGGTCCAGGCCATCTGGTGGTCGTTTCATCTGGTGCCGCCCTTCGGCGGTAATGAAATCTTCGTTGGCCTGAGCAACTATTGGCGTGTGCTGAAAGACCCCGGCGTGCTGGCGTCGCTGGGCTCGACGCTGGTGTTCAGCTTATCGAGCGTCGTGCTTTCGATCCTCATCGCGCTGGTGCTTGCGCTGTGCCTGGAACTGAAACTGCGCGGCAACGCCGTGTTTCGCAACCTGCTGATCTGGCCCTACGCGGTATCGGGCGCGACCATCGGTATCGTCTTTCATGTGCTGGCCAATCCGGTGATGGGCATCTTCGCATGGCTCAACGCGATTGCACCCGGCACCTGGGCGCCCTACTCCAGCCCGATACAGAGCATGCTGTTGCTGATCGTGGCGTATGCCTGGTGCCTGGTGCCGTTCAACTTCGTGATGCTGGTCGCCAGCCTGAAATCGGTGCCCGACGACTACCTCGCCGCTGCTGCACTGGATGGCGCAGGTCCCTTGCGGCGCATGCTCGACATACAACTGCCCCTGATCGCGCCCTATCTGCTGTTCGTGTTTGTCATCGACCTACTGGAAAGCCTGTCGAACAGTTTCGGGCTGGTCGACACCCTCACCCAAGGCGGACCTGGCGACACCACCAATGTGCTGGCCTACAAGATTTACACCGACGGTTTCATGGGCCTGGATCTGGCAGGCTCATCAACCCTGTCAGTGCTCATGCTGCTGGCGGTGGTGGCGCTGAGCGTCGCTCAATTCAAACTCCTGTCGCGCTTCCAGCGTCGCGGGGTGAAAGCATGATCGAGCATAACCGGCTGTTCAACGCAGGCGCTTATCTGTTGCTGATCCTGGGGCTGGTGTTCGCGCTGGGCCCGCTGTACATGGCGGTCTGCTCGGCGACCGTCGGCAATCCACAACTGTTCGCCCACGGTCTGGCGGTCATTCCCGGCGACCAACTGCTGGAGAATCTGCAGCAGGTCACCCGGCGTCTCGATCTGTTACGCCTGCTGGGCAACAGCCTGCTGGTCGCCACGCTGGTGGTGATCGGCAAGCTGACGCTCTCGGCGCTGACGGCCTTTGCCGTGGTGTACTTTCGCAGCCGCTACAGTTCGGTGATTTTCTTCGCTGTGCTGGGGGCGCTGCTGCTGCCGCTGGAAGTAAGGATCATCCCCACGTATTCGGTGGCCAGCGATCTGCTCGCCCCCGTACGCAGCCTGTTGCACTGGCTGGGCATTCAATGGCTGCCGCTGCCGACCATCAATTTGCTCGACAGTTACCCCGGCCTCGCCCTGCCGCTGATTGCTTCGGCCACCGGCACCTTCCTGTTCCGGCAGTTCTACCAGACGCTGCCTGCCGAGCTGGTAGAGGCCGCACGCATGGACGGTGCCGGACCCTGGCGGTTCTTCATCGACATCCTGCTACCACTGTCGAAGACCAACTTTGCAGCGCTCGGCACGCTGGTGTTCATCGGCGCCTGGAAGGACTACCTGTGGCCGCTGGTCGCAACCAATCGCGAGGACATGCGCACGCTGGTGCTGGGCGTCGCCAGCTTCCTGCCAACCGATGCGACCCAGGTCCCCGAGTGGAACCTGCTGATGGCCGCTGCTGTGGTCAGCATGCTGCCGCCCATCCTCGTCATTGCGCTCATGCAGCGATGGTTTGTCAAAGGCCTGATTGGAGTCGGTAAATGAACGCGCTCACCCCTATTACCTGCGCGCCGGATATTGTCCTCAAGGGCCTGCACAAAACCTATGGCGCAGAACCCATCCTTCACGGGCTCGATCTGGTTTTCAAGGCGGGCGAACTCAACGTCATCCTCGGTCCGTCCGGGTGTGGCAAGTCCACGTTGCTGCGCATGGTGGCCGGGCTGGAAGAGGCAAGCCAAGGGCAGATTCTCATGGGCGGCCGCGACGTTACGCGCCTGCAGCCCAAGGAGCGCGGTTGCGCCATGGTGTTTCAGAACTACGCGCTCTACCCGCACATGAGCGTGGCTGACAACATCGGCTACGCGCTCAAACTGGCGCGGGTTGCACGCAAGGAGCGCGAGCAGCGCATCCGCGAGTGCGCAGCGTCACTGGGCCTGGAGGACCTGCTGCAACGCAAGCCCGGAGAGCTTTCCGGCGGCCAGCGCCAGCGCGTCGCCATCGGTCGGGCGTTGATCCGCAAACCGCCGGTGCTGCTGTTCGATGAGCCGCTGTGCAATCTGGACAGCGCGCTGCGTCATGAAATGCGTCTGTTGATTCGCAGCCTGCACCGGCAGACCGGCGCGACGATCCTGTATGTCACCCATGATCAGACCGAAGCCATGACCCTCGCCGAGCGTGTGGTGATTCTCGACAAAGGCCGTGTCGAGCAGATCGGCACGCCCGCCGAGATCTACGATCAACCCGCCAGCACCTTCGTCGCCAGCTTCATCGGCACGCCGCCCATGAACCTGCTGCCGGTTCACTGCCTCGACGACCGGTTTTTGATGCTGGCCGACGGTCAACGCCTGCCCATCGAGCTCGGCATTGCCAGCAACCTGACCGGCAAATGGCTGATGGGCCTGCGCCCCGAGACCTTCATGCTCGACCAGGAAGGCGTGACTGCCACAGTGGAGTCTTCGGAAAATCTGGGCAGCCACACGCTGCTGTATTGCCAACTGGCTGGAACGCGCTGCGTTGTCAGCCTGGCCGGACGGCAACATCAGATACCCGGCACCCAGGTTCGACTCGCGATCAACTCCACGCCCTTGCTGTTCGATATCGAGACCGGCCAACGCCAGCTCGTGACTTTCTCCCACACCACCAAGTGACCCGCCATGCTCAAACCTGCTCCCCTCGTCCGCTCGTCCCTGATTGCCCATCGCGGTGCCAAGGCTTACGTGCCGGAAAACACTCTGCTGGCCCTGGAAAAAGCTGCCGCATGCGGCGCCGAGTGGGTCGAAATCGACGTGAAGCTGACCCGTGATGGCCAGCCGGTCGTGATTCATGACGACTTGCTGGACCGCACCACCAACGGGCGCGGCGCCGTGGTGCTGCATGAGCTGCAAGCTATCCGCATGCTGGACGCGGGCAGTTGGTTCGCGCCTGAGTTCGCCGGCCTGCAGGTCCCGACTTTTGAAGAGATCGTGGCCTGTGCGCTGCGCCTGAACCTGGGTTTGCAGGTCGAACTCAAGCCGACCATTGGCGACGATGTCGAGACGGCGGAAGTGGTGATGCCGATCCTCAAAAATCTGTGGCCCGCCGACAACGATCGGTTGTTCGTCTCCAGCTTTTCGGTGCGCTCGCTAACGGCCGCCCGCCGCTTGTGGAACGACGTACCACTGGCTATCGCCTCCGTGGTGGCGCCTGCCGACCCGGTCGCGCTGTTGGCCGAATATGACTGCCGGATACTCCACGTACTTGACGATATGCTCGATGACCATCACCTTGTTCGCCTGAAAAGCAGCGGCGTCGAATTCGCCGTGGCTACCATCAACAGCCCGAAGCGTGCGCACTACCTGCTGGAACATGGCGCACAGTCGATTCTCAGTGATTACCCGGACTTGTTGAACCTGCCGAACGGAGGCTGTCTGCAATGAACAACCGACTCAGCGTCGCGATGCAAGCCGTAGAAAAGGCCACTGGCCTGGCCATGGCGTATTTTAACGACCGCCACACCCTCGACATCACCACCAAAAGCGCGCAAGACCTCGTCTCCCGCGCCGACTTTGAAGTGGAACAACTGCTGCGTGCAGAACTGAGCAAACACTTCCCCGACGATACAATCCTCGGCGAAGAAATGGGCGGCGAATTCATCACCGACGGCTGGGTCATCGACCCCATCGACGGCACCGGCAACTACCTGCGGGGCACCCCATTGTGGGGAATCGCGGTGGCGTACATGTCGGCAGGCGAGCCCGAAATCGGCGTCGTCGCCTACCCGGCACTGGGCTACACCCTGGCAGCCCGCACGGGCGATGGCTTGCTGCGCAACGGCGTCCCCTTTTTCCGCCCTCAACCACCCGAGCACCTGCGCATCGCTGGCGTCGGTGAAAACACCCGCTGGGATGCCGAAGAGATGGGCAAACTGCACCTGAGCCTGCGCCGACAGGGCTGGGGCCTCGCCGGTTATCGCTGCGCCACCATCGGCCTGGCGTTCGCCGCTTTGGGGCAGACAGACGGCTACATGGAGAAATTCACCAGCCTGTGGGACATCGCAGCGGGCGCAGTGATCTGCCGGGAAGCCGGATTGTTGTGCACGATTGAAGGCGAACAGAAGCAAGGCTCGATGACGGTGATGGTAGGCCGTGAGGAGTTGATGGGGATTTTTGGTGCGTAATGCGCCGGGCTAGTCGACGCAGTTTTCTGACTGCATTTGTCCGCCTGCTGGCGTGCCTGCCCTTCGTCAACAGCAGGCTGCTGGCGGCAGAACCCTTTACCGCATTGCGCCAGCCTGCAGCCGAGAAAGGCATAAGGTTCGGCTTTGCGGTTGATCCGGCAAAGCTGAATGACGACGCGGCCTATCGGCAACTGGTCGCCCTACAGGCCAGCATCGTTGTGCCAGAAAATGCCTTGAAGTGGCAGGCCGTCCACCCCGAACCAGAGCGTTACAACTTCGCGCCCGCCGACGCAATCGCGGCGTTTGCCAAAGCGCATGACCAGCGTATGCGCGGGCACACCTTCTGCTGGCATCGCTCTTTACCCGAATGGGTTCACCACACCGTCACCCCGATGAACGCCGAAGCAGTGCTGACGGCGCACATCAGTACCGTCGCCAGCCATTATCGCGGCCTCATCAGCGCATGGGACGTCGTCAACGAAGCCATCCAGTTGGAGGACGGCCAGCCTGACGGGCTGCGCAATTCATTCTGGTATCAGATGCTCGGGCCTCGCTATCTGGACATAGCCTTCAAGGCTGCGCACAAGGCCGACCCGGACGCCCTGCTCTGCTACAACGATTACGGCCTGGAAAAGGATACCCATTACGGCGAAAGCCGACGCACTGCCGTGCTCGCCATGCTGCGCAGTCTCAAGCAGCGGGGCATTCCGATACACGGCCTCGGCATTCAGTCCCACCTGCGTGCAGGCGACACATTTGGTCCGGGCCTGTCTCGCTTTATTCTGGCAGTGCGTGGTATGGGATTGTCGATCCACATCACGGAACTCGACGTCGATGACAGCCACTTGACGGGGTCCATCGCAGATCGTGATGGATCAGTTGCAGCGACTTATAAGCGGTATCTCGACGTGGTGCTTGCCACGCGCTCGGTGTCTACCGTTATTACGTGGGGCGCTTGGGACAGCCCGCATGTTGCCGGCGCCACGGCCAGCAACGGGCCGTTGGCACAGCGGGCATTGGCATTTGGCCCACGAGGTGAGGTTAAGCCGGCAAGCTGGGTGATCGCGCATTGTTTCGAAAACGCGCAAATGCAGAAGGATGCGCGGATTTAGGTGCTCAGCGGCTTCACGGCAGCAGTACAGCCGGAGTGGTTCAGCGCTTTCTGACGCCTGAAAACAACGAAGCCCCCGATAAACGGGGGCTCCGGTTCTGGAACTGAATGGCAGGTTCCAGCTATATCCTAGAATGGTTGTAGCCACCACAAAGTCTGGTGCTTTCGGCGAGTGAGTGACCCCATATAATACGGCCACATCCATCCGATGAACCTGCACCAAGAAAACAATACGCAAAGAATAATGTAAGGTTTTTGCTAAATAAGCGCTTTTCACTATGAAATACTTTACAAAGTATAGCACCCACATTTCGCTTCGCCCCCATGTCAACGAAGCCGCCCATCAGTAGAGCAAGCTTGCGCATTTTTAGACCGAGATGCCGCCCACTGATATGAAGCTAGCCCTGCTGAGGATCATCGCTGCAATACACTGTCCACGAGGGTGTAGGTTGCTAGCATCCGCTAGTGACTGTGTAGCTGGAGCTAGGCATTTAGCTTGGCTTTCAGTTTGAGCTTAGCGGTAGCGGCTGCCATGGTGCTTGGCATAGCTGCATCGCTATGCTCGTTCGGAATGGAAAAACCTCCGGCTGTAAAAATGCAAGCTATAGCCTCAAAGCGCCACGATCCGTGGCGAATTTTTAAGCACGTATGAAGTGCGATGGCACATACATATAAACCAAAGAGAGACAATCATATGAGTATCAAACCCGGACCTAAACCAATAGCTGAATCTACTGGCAAAGAAGATCAGCGCCGACGTGTTACACCCGAGAACAAACCCAAACACCCCGATCTGGATGTACACAAGCATAGAAAAGGTAAGTGACCCATAAAGCTTCGACTTGCATCGCGAGGCTTTCAAAATGAACTCAATCGATTGCTAGTAGAAAAATGAGGACTTTTGAATCACAAAAAAACCGCTATTTGCGGCTTTTTTGTGATCACCACTTAAAAATAACCCAATGATTCGCGCCTCTAGGAAATCGCTGAATAGCCCAAATCAAACGAAATTGTTAAAGATTCACAAAGCCCACACAGCGGCCTCGACATGGCAGTTGAGCGCTTTCAACTCTCTTACCAGCCGCTACGTAGAGGTGCAACAGATGCTCGCTGCGACATTCGCGATGTCAAGCCTTGCAGGTAAACGACCTGTCTGAGCAACGCCCTAGCGCAACATCAATGAGCCATCACGTGAACGATTCCATGCGACATTCGCAGATTTTCACCATTTCCTAATCATTGGGTTGATAGAGCCCCTGTACGGGCTGGAACTGATGAAAATAGATATACGTCTTGGTGCAAGCTTTGAATGCTCAGGTCTCCCGCTACCATGCGGTATCAGCTGATCTCTCTACTAACTCGACAAGTGGGCATGCCTATGGGTTTACAAGGGGGTTAATCCCGATCCTTTTGATGCCCAGATGTCGTGATGTGACGACGAGTACGCTAGGCCACGCCTGTCAGCTTCACCAAAATAGCCACTAGATAGCTCGCCAGAATCCCCAAGGCAAATTTTACTAAAGGGCGATCAAGCCATCCCGAATCCTTGGAATTATTCGGTAATGCCTGATTGTAAACATTCACTTGGGCGATCTGGGTAGCATTAATCGTGGTCGAAAAACCTTGTTGCGGTGCAGTCCTCCACCCTGACTCTTCAGCACGACGCAGCGCTGCCTTCACACGGCTGCGAAGTGATCTGGCCATTTTTATAATTTGGACACCTAGCATCGCAACGCCTACCAGTCCAAGCAAAGCTAGGTTGCCGTAACTCAGGGGATCACCTTGATTGATGGTTAGAGCGTGGTCCCATATAAAGCTCGTGTATGGATATGTCGTTGCGAAGACTGAGTAGGCGAGCTTGCTCATTGCTTGAAATATGATACCGAACCCTGGAAGGCCTCCAAGCTCAACGCCCTGCCAATATACGAATGTCAGAAAGGACACTGCGTACACTAGTAATGTGCCCAGCCACATGGCGTAGCCCAGCATGTAGTAAATCCGGTATCTCAAAATAGCTTCGCTTATCTTCATATCTACTGCGTACTCATTGTTGGCTATTCCATTTAGCAGTTACGCATATTGCTCTAACCGCCCATTCACACTAATACCTATCAGGAAAATCCCGAATTCTGACGTCGCGGGAGCGGCCATCGGCATGGAAAAACTCTGTCCGCTTCCCATCCCTGAATATGCTTTCTAAATACAAGGTTTTTCGCCCCACTATCAACCCAAGTACAGGTCGTTTGTCATTACGCTTAACGGCGAGTTTCCTCCACTCGGTCAAATCAGTGTCGGACGGCGACGGATGATCCTGCGGGTGCGTATGCCACTCACCAACGTATCTGACCAACCCGTTGCTATCGCTCCATTGCTTCTGAGCGATGTGCTCATGCACCTCCCTCATTCGCTCAAAAAACGTTCTAAAGCGTCGGTCAAACTTAGTGGGCTCGGTGGCATCGACAATTTCAAGATGTGACCCACGGACATACCCAAGTAGAAGGCCTCCACCTTCCATATCCGTAGGTTCTGCCTGAATATGGCGCAGGAATACGTTGAGCACCTGGGAGTGGATGTAAATCAAATGACGACCTTGGTTTGCGGACCACTCTGCTACGAACTGCATGCTTGGCAGACCTCAACCTTGGGTGGATCACAATCAGGTGTAGCTGATGTGAACATAGAGTCAGTAATTTTGGTCCGTAGTGAAGGAGAGGCTTTTCCATTAGCCCACGCCAGCGCCATTTCAGCGCCCAACGCTGCGGCTTGAATAGATACGGTCGCGGGAAAAGGGACATACAGGCCTTCGCAGCCATGTCCGGCCATAACGTGGGGTACCCCGCCCTCTACGGTCGGGAATTGGCCCACTCTGGTGTGTGTCGAGAGGCACCGGTAGCACGCGCCTTCTCCAGCAGTTTTAAGTAGGGCGCGCACGGCTGTCCCAGGGCCTTCGACCCATACTGATAACATCGGCGTCGAGGAGATGTAGTTGGCGGTCAGCCAATGCCCAAGCGCCTCTTCCCCTGTGGCATCAATCAACAGATCCATTTCGCCCAAGTGCGCTTTACGCACATCGACCTCTAGGGCCCGCACGGAGATCCCTGGAGAGTCAAACTCAAGCATGATACTGGTGCCAAGAGCTTTATTAGTGTTGAAATATCGCAATCCCAAGCAGTGCCTACCGACGTTTTCCGGCATCAACCGATCAAAATCTACAAGCGTCAGCTTGCCTCCACCTGTCCCTGCCCCAGCCTTCGATAACAGGTCGGCTAGATATCCGCCGATGGTTCCGCACCCCACCAAGGCAATCTTGAAGCCTGCTAACGTCTTCATAGACGGAATGCTGCGCTGCGCGATGTAATGCTCGTCGATCCGTATTGCAGCTAGCCTAGTTATTCGGAAACTGAAGAGCCTTTCTGTACCTCTTGACCGCTGAAATTTCTCATCGCTCAGGATGGACTGGTCAAAATGCACCTGAAAGCCGTAGTTCAGTGTTGGCGATTGAATGAAAATAATCGCATCAGCGTGCTTCTGCCGATAAGCTTCAGATATACGCTGCTGGATTTTCCGAGCGCAGCCTTTATCCAGCTCACGCTGCCAAATCAGGATATCAGCAACGGAATTAGGCGGCCATGCAGTCTGATTAGGGCGGGGCTGAGCGACGGTTCTGACAACATATCCCAGCATCATTTGCCTTTTCGGCTGAAAGTTGAGCGCGTCAATTCTGCGGACTGTGCGATTTATATTATCGGTGAGTACGGGGGTTCGTACTCCTCTCTGCGAGATGACGCAAAAGGCAGGGATCTCACCTCGTTTCAAATTTTGGACATCGAAAACGCAAAACTGACTGAACCAGTGAACCAGAAACTCCTCTGTCAAGTCCTCTACCATTTCCCCTTTGAGAATGCATCCCAGAACACGTTCTGCCTCAGCCAGACATTTTAGTGTCTGACCGATGGGGTCAAAAATATCGAGCACTACAGAGCTTGCTGTCAGATAACAGAGCCAGCCGCTAGATCCGAGGTGAGGTGTTACTGGCCCTAGTTCAGGGGGCAGCTCTTTTAGACTCACAACCGGTAATGAAAAGAACGTTGGGTCTACAGTGAACTTGCACTGATAATCGCCGGCAACCGTCTTAAGAGGCCCCTCAAACCAAATCCAACGTTCAGGTGTTCTTCCGATGTGTTTGAAGTCTCGGGATTGCATTTCTGAAATCAGATTAGGAATTGCCTCACTCATCTACTAACCAGCCTTAGTGCGACCGACCAGTTCACTGGCAGCCGCTTGCGCGGGAAATGCCGCAATGGTCGCAGCAACAGTAACCTGTTTAATTCGGTTCGGACGATTAGGAAACCGAGGTCCGAACATGCTGATCATCCAATTGCACGCGGTTGTCTCATCAGAGGCATTCACCGCGCCATTAAGATAGTTTTCGAACATTTCAAATTTCTTGGCTGCTTGCTCAAGTTCATCACTTGGGAGACGATCACTCAGGCTCTCTTCGGCACTCACGGGATTGACCACGCCATTCCGAAGGGCAGCAGGAAGCCCTTTCAAGACTTCGAGAAGCGCCAAGTCGTCTCTTCGATCCATTTTCGTGAACAACGGCACAGCTGCGGCCATCAACAAAATGGAAGATGGCCCACCTTTCTCCCACTGCCAGTCACGGAAGGCTTTGAGGTAACGGACCACACGACGAAGCTGTTCGCCTTTCGATTCGACTTCATCTACGAACCAGTCTTTCACCGGTCGTGGGTCAGAATTAATCCAGTCTTCTTCGCGATGGGCCAAGAGCACTTCACCGATTGGAAGCGTCGTCCAGGAGTCTGCCCGCCTAACGTTTACAGCATCCATCAGGCTTTCAAAGCCGTAGCTATTTGCGGCCTTCTCAAGGGTCACGTACTCGTCATCTGGTATCGAATACAAGGGGATATCGATGTGAGCCGTGGTCGATATCTCGATCCGGATGCAAGTCGGTTTGTCAGTCACAAGTTTCCACTTTTCGCTCCGCTTGGACTCAACCAATCTGCTTAACGCCTCTTCGGCTGCTGCGAAAAAAATGGCACTGGCAGCACTTGGTCTTTTGCTGCCTTTTAGAAAACTGATCGGCAGGTAGGCCCCATCATCGACATCAGATTGTTGCGGAGGTAGATGGGCGGGGCTATTAAGCGTTTTGTATGCCCACGAGCCTTGAGTAAAAAAACGTGGCTGAGGAATATCACCCTTGTACCCCTGCTCGACCAAGACCTTGGGTATGCCATGTCGGAGACACTGCCGGACCTCATTTTTTGCCGACGTAATCTGGAGTCGTTGTGATGCAGTCAGCTCCAGTGCCTGAAGCAAACACGACTCGTCCTCGGATGTATTGAAAAGCGGTGACAGATTAAGCATCTAGAGATCCCCCGAATTTTTGTTTGGACCGTGGAAGAACGTTGGAGGTTTTGGTTGATGACCACGGAACGGTATGAATCTACGGTCACCCAATGCGCGTTGAGCCGCTGCCATGCCTCGATCCCGGAGGGTGTTTGTTGAAGCCTCGGATACATCGTCCAATGCCTTCACGTCGCTGCTTTGCTGCGGTGTTACTTGATCATCAATTTTGAAATAGCAGTCGCCCAGAGATTGAGTAAGCATGTAGTCCACAGAAGACTCTTGGGCCGAGATAACCAGATCGAAAAGGCTCCCTCCCCACCCAATAACTCCTTGATCCAGATCCTTCCCTCCGCTAACTGTGGCACCGACAGTCATAGTTCCGATTGCGAGCACACGAACACGAATATCTTGATTGGGAGCAAGAAAGGTACGAACTTCATGGAGTCCGAAAAGCCCAGGCGCATTTCCGACCAGTCCGCCGTCAACAAAAACTCCGCGGTCATTACGTACAGATGGGAAGTACACGGGAGCAGCGGAGGTAGCCAAGGCGACATCCACTAGGCTCATACGGTGATCGAGTTCGAAAGATGGGTGGTGGGGGGTTTTAAAAAATTGACCACGCCCAGTGGTGTAGTTAACAGCCGGTATGAGAACCCGATGCTTCAGGTCGCCCATAGTGGTGGCGCCAAACCGCTGGTGAAGGACGGAGCTTAGGCCGCCGTTTGAGTGCTTCGCACGCGTAAGGAATCCCAGTCGCCTACGCATGAAGTCCCGCGAACCGAATATCTGCTTACCTTGATCTTCAAACAAGGATTTCAGTTCACTCGCAGGGATCTCACTCGCAAGCCCTAGAGCCAGAAGGCCCCCAGCTGAGGTGCCGCAGATCAGATCGAAGTGAGAGGCGATTGGGCGACCAAGAACCTGCTCAAATTCTTTGAGGATCGTGGCGGTGTAAAGCGCCCGATACCCGCCACCAGACAAAGCAAGCACGTGATAAATTGGCAAATCTTTGCTGTTATCTGTCATTTAGGCCCCCTACAGCTCTAACAACCGCACCGAACCAAAAAAACACCACATATAGTGCAAAATCAAAAAAGCCACCACTAGATACGGTTATACAGGATTTCTGGAATGGATCCAAGTCGTCGTAGGAAGGTACTGAAGCCGAGCCAAGGACCAACGAGAGGCTCGATCAGGGCATGTTCACCCGTCGGAGTGGGCCGGTGACAGTGCGAAACGATGGTCTAGGCACCGGCTTAGATCATCGACAAGGGCATCCCAACCGCAGGGTTGCTGTCACATGTGATCTTAGAAAAGCTTGCTGACGATTTACCGCCGTACCTTAGAAAATCCTTGGTCGTGGTGACCCGATGATGGCCCGTTCGAAACTGACGCAAGTATCCCTTCTCCGGACTGATATGCTTCGATCCAAGTCAACAACTCCTATGACCAAAAGACCAAAACAGTTTGGCATATCTCCTGGTTACAGAACTTTCTAGAGAGACGCCGCAGCCCAAAATGCCTGCTAGGTAGTTGAATATGTCAAACACACGAGACAATTTCTCGATCCGAACCAAAAGTGATTTGGCGTTGCGTGCCAGCTACATATGCAGCAAGTGCAAGTGCCCGACTGTTGGACCAAGCGATGAAGCTTCCAATGCAGTGACGATGATAGGAGTTGCAGCCCACATTTCTGCCGCTTCGGCTGGTCCTGGTGCGCGCCGCTACGACCCAAACATGACCTCTTTAGAGCGTTCGCACATCGATAACGGGATTTGGTTATGTGGAACGTGCAGTATTCTCATTGACCGAGATGAACAGCGTTTTTCGACCAAATCTCTCTTGGATCTGAAGAGGCAGCACGAGGAATCCCGGCGCATCCACAGAACCGGCGGCGCCGACGCAGATGATATTATTGCTGTTGGCCCCCTCCTCATAGCCTTGGGCTCGGTCGTTAGATCCGGTCCGGAAGGAATACAGGTCAGAATCTCCCATTTTTTACAGGGGACTATGCGAGACCTGTGGTCTTTGACCCAAGATTTTAGGAAATGGCCCAGAGAACGTCGTTACGTGCTCCTGAATGAGCTTGGTTATGGAGGACTGTTGGCTGAAGCACCTAGTATTGAGCGAACCAATCAAGGGTACGAGGTTCACTTCATCCTTGAAGCTGAAGTGCCACGTAGGGATGCTAGCAAAATCAAAACACTGTGCGCAGACACATTGAAAAGGCTTGAAGGGCTTGAAGCTATAATCCCGATTTGTCAGGCCACATTGGGCATGGCATGCGGGACGTGGTTCGCCGATCTTGATCGAGGTAGTGATGTATCTGACCTCTACTGGCGCTATCTAGGTTCGCCATGGTTCGCAGGTCTTGTCACCATGGAAATGATCCGCCTTTCGTCCATCCCATCAAAGCCACTTCATGGCTCCGACGCCACGACGCCCATGGCCTGCGTTAATCGGATCAATCGCGTCGAAATCCCCTCATTCGAACTCACCGATCATCGCTTACCTATTTTTGTGGATATCGAGCTAGAGGGAATTGGTAATTGGAACGGGACATTACTGGTATTCATCTCCAGTTCGGATGAGCTGCTCGCAGCCAGGGCCAACGCCGAAAGAGCGGGCAGCCGAATGGCACCCACCCAACATCGCAAAGTCACACCCCTAAAAATCACAGATGAAAAACTCATAGCCCGGCTCAAAAACTGGACGTAAACATCACGCACAATCGAGCGTGGATTAGCCGCTCAACCGGACAACATCGAGTCCAAAGCGACTTGCCGCGAAAATGCTTTAGGGGGCAATGCAATAGCTTGCCCCAGCTCAGTCACATCACCAACCAGGATCACCTGGAGTTGAGTGCGAGTTAAGGCTTTAAACACGTAGGTTCGGCCCGTTTGAAGGTCAAAATAATTTTACACTTACAAAAACGAAGAAGCCCCCGCATTGCGGGGGCTTCAGCCCTAAACTTTACAATAAAGTCTCAGGTAAGTCCTAGAACGGAATATCATCATCAAAGCTATCGAAGTCAGCAGCTGGCTGCGGCGCTTGTTGTTGCGGCGCTGGGCGCGAGTCGCGCTGTTGTGGCGGCTGCTGGTTGTAGTTCTGCTGAGGTGCAGATTGCTGCGGCGCCGACTGTTGTGGGCGCGACTGCTGTGGACGAGGTGCGGACTGGTTGTAGTTGCCGCCGCCCTGACCTTGTTGAGCGTCGCCCTGTGGACGGCCGCCCAGCAGTTGCATGGTGCCCTGCATGTCGACGACGATTTCAGTGGTGTAGCGCTTGATGCCGTCTTTTTCCCACTCGCGGGTCTGCAGCTTGCCTTCGATGTACACCTGCGAACCCTTGCGCAGGTATTCACCAGCGATTTCGGCGACTTTGCCGAACATCGATACACGGTGCCATTCGGTCTTTTCGACTTTCTGACCGGACTGCTTGTCAGTCCACTGTTCGCTGGTTGCCAGACTCAGGTTGGTCACGGCGTTACCGTTAGGCAAGTAGCGAACTTCGGGATCCTGGCCGCATGTACCGACCAATATGACTTTGTTAACCCCACGGGCCATAACGTTCTCCTAGGCTTCGCACGCTTCTGACGCTGGATTGACCAGCTTTTCGAGAGAGGCACGATCCAATAATTTTGTGTCGAGTTTTATGTAGATGGCTGCCTCTTCCGCAACCACCACTGCATCTGTCACGCCTGTTACGGACATCAAACGCTCTGCCAGGCCTGCTTCACGCTGCGCCTGCGGCGACAACGGCAGACGTAGGCTGGTCACGTAAGGCGGTTCTCGCATGGTCACTGCGAAGGCGAGCCAGACGGTGGCCATGGCTGCACCACCCAGGAACACCACATCGAGCCCACCGTGCTGGAACAACCAGCCGCCCAGTATCCCACCTGCGGCCGATCCAAGAAACTGGCTGGTGGAATAAACTCCCATTGCCGTGCCTTTTCCGCCGGCCGGTGAAACCTTGCTGATCAGCGACGGCAACGACGCTTCCAGCAGGTTGAACGCGGTGAAGAATACCACTGTCCCGATGACCAGTGCCCGCAACGTGTCCCCGTATGCCCAGAAGAATAGCTCAGCCAGCATCAAAACTGTGACGGCGCCCAGCAGAACGCGCTTCATTTGACGTTTCTTCTCGCCATAGATGATGAACGGGATCATCGCGAAGAAGGAAACCAGCAAGGCGGTCAGGTAGACCCACCAGTGTTGTTCCTTGGGCAAACCGGCTTTTTCGACCAGCGCCAGCGGCAAGGCCACGAAGCTGGACATGAGCATCGCATGCAACACGAAGATACCCAAATCCAGGCGCAGCAGGTCCGGATGACGCAACGTCGCCCCCAGTGCCTGTTTGGCGACGCCGGACTCGCGGTGCATTAACGCCCCGCTGGCCTTGGGCACCACGTAGGCGACGATGAGAACGCCTATCAAGGCCATGCCGCCGGTGGCCAGGAACAATCCGGAAAGACCGAACATGCCGGTGATGACCGGGCCGACGACCATGGCGATGGCGAACGACAGGCCGATAGTCATGCCGATCATGGCCATGGCCTTGGTGCGGTGCTGTTCGCGGGTCAGGTCAGAGAGCAGCGCCATGACTGCCGCGGAAATAGCGCCAGCCCCCTGCAGGATGCGTCCGGCAATGATTCCCCAGATCGAATCCGCGTTCGCCGCCACCACGCTGCCGATCGCAAAGATGATCAGGCCGAAATAAATGACCGGTCGCCGGCCGATACGGTCGGAAATGATCCCGAACGGTATCTGCAACACCGCCTGGGTCAGGCCGTAGGCGCCAATCGCCAGACCGATCAGTGCAGGGCTCGCGCCTGCCAGGTCCATGCCGTAGGTTGCCAGAACCGGCAAGACCATGAACATGCCAAGCATGCGGAACGCGAACACCAGGGCCAGACCGCCTGCTGCGCGGGTCTCGCCGCTACTCATACGCTCGCTGTGGGTATCGTGCATGGAATAACCTCGTGTGAACCGGCGGCGATTCTACCAGTCCCATCGTTGTACAGCACATACGCGACGCTTTGCCGCGTGATGGCTCGGAGCCGTATACTCCGTCGTTTATGCCCGCCAAGCGAGGCCGCAGTGGACAAGATCCTGATACGTGGGGCACGAACCCACAACCTGAAAAATATTGACCTGACACTTCCCCGCGACAAACTGATCGTTATCACCGGGCTCTCCGGCTCAGGCAAGTCTTCACTGGCTTTCGATACGCTGTACGCCGAAGGGCAACGCCGCTATGTCGAATCGCTGTCGGCCTATGCCCGCCAGTTTCTGTCGATGATGGAAAAACCGGACGTCGACACGATCGAAGGTCTGTCGCCGGCGATTTCCATCGAGCAGAAGTCTACTTCACATAACCCGCGCTCGACCGTGGGTACGATCACCGAAATTTACGATTACCTGCGTCTTTTGTATGCGCGCGTCGGCCAGCCTCGCTGCCCCGACCACGATATCCCGCTGGAAGCCCAGACGGTCAGCCAGATGGTCGACCTGGTGCTGACCCAGCCGGAGGGCAGCAAATTGATGCTGCTTGCGCCGGTCATCCGCGAGCGCAAGGGTGAGCATCTTTCGGTTTTTGAAGAGCTGCGCGCGCAGGGCTTTGTCCGGGCGCGAGTCAACGGCAAGCTGTGCGAGCTGGATGAGCTGCCGAAGCTGGACAAGCAGAAGAAGCACTCGATCGATGTGGTCGTGGACCGTTTCAAGGTCCGCGCCGACCTGCAGCAGCGTCTGGCCGAGTCCTTCGAGACCGCCCTGAAGCTGGCCGACGGTATCGCCCTGGTTGCGCCGATGGACGACGAGCCGGGCGAGGAAGTGATTTTCTCCGCCCGCTTCGCCTGCCCGATCTGTGGCCATGCGATCAGCGAGCTGGAGCCGAAGCTGTTCTCCTTCAACAACCCGGCTGGCGCCTGCCCGACCTGTGACGGCCTGGGCGTGAAGCAGTTCTTCGATATCAAGCGACTGGTGAATGCCGAACTGACGCTTGCCGAAGGCGCGATACGAGGCTGGGACAGGCGTAACGTCTATTACTTCCAGATGCTCGGCTCGCTCTCCAAGCACTATGGCTTCAGCCTGGAAATGCCGTTCAAGCAGATCCCGGCCGACATGCAGAAGATCCTGCTCAACGGCAGTGGCTCGCAAAGTGTCGACTTCCGCTACCTGAATGACCGCGGCGATATCGTCAAGCGCGCGCACCCGTTCGAAGGCATCGTGCCGAATCTGGAGCGTCGCTATCGGGAAACCGAATCGGCCACGGTCCGCGAAGAGCTGGCCAAGTTCCTGGGCACGCAGCCCTGCCCTGACTGCCGAGGCACTCGTCTGCGTCGTGAAGCACGTCATGTGTGGGTGGGTGAAAAGACTCTGCCTGCAGTCACCAATCTGCCGATTGGCGACGCGACGCATTACTTCGAAACGCTCAAGCTGACCGGACGACGTGGCGAGATCGCCGACAAGATTCTCAAGGAAATTCGTGAGCGTCTGCAGTTTCTGGTCAACGTGGGCCTGGACTACCTGACCCTGGACCGTAGCGCGGACACCCTGTCGGGCGGCGAAGCACAGCGTATTCGTCTGGCCAGCCAGATCGGTGCGGGCCTGGTCGGGGTGATGTACATCCTCGATGAGCCGTCCATCGGTCTGCACCAGCGCGACAACGATCGTTTGCTGGGCACACTCAAGCACCTGCGCGACATCGGCAATACAGTGATTGTGGTCGAGCACGATGAAGATGCGATTCGCCTGGCCGACTACGTGGTCGACATTGGCCCGGGTGCCGGCGTGCATGGTGGTCATATCGTTGCCGAAGGTACGCCGGACGAAGTGATGTCGCACCCTGACTCGCTGACCGGCAAATACCTGTCGGGGCGCGTGAAGATTGCCGTTCCTGCCAAGCGCACCCCGCGTAACAAAAAGCTCTCGCTGACCCTCAAGGGCGCGCGTGGCAACAACCTGCAAAACGTCAACCTGGAAATCCCGATCGGTCTGCTGACCTGCGTGACGGGTGTGTCCGGATCGGGCAAGTCGACGCTGATCAACAACACGCTGTTCCCGCTGAGTGCTACGGCACTGAACGGCGCCACGACGCTGGAAGCGGCTACGCACGACAGCATCAATGGCCTGCAGCACCTGGACAAGGTGGTGGACATCGACCAGAGCCCTATCGGTCGTACGCCGCGCTCCAACCCGGCGACCTATACCGGGCTGTTCACGCCGATTCGCGAGCTGTTCGCCGGGGTTCCGGAATCACGCTCGCGGGGCTATGGTCCAGGGCGGTTCTCGTTCAACGTCAAGGGCGGCCGCTGCGAGGCGTGCCAGGGCGACGGGCTGATCAAGGTCGAGATGCACTTTTTGCCGGACATCTACGTGCCCTGCGATGTGTGCAAGAGCAAGCGTTACAATCGCGAGACGCTTGAGGTCAAGTACAAGGGCAAGAACATCCACGAAGTGCTGGAAATGACCATCGAGGAAGCGCGTGAGTTCTTCGACGCCGTTCCGGCACTGGCGCGCAAGCTGCAAACCCTGATGGATGTAGGACTTTCCTATATCAAGCTGGGGCAATCGGCGACGACCTTGTCAGGCGGTGAAGCGCAACGGGTCAAGCTGTCGCGTGAGCTGTCCAAGCGCGACACCGGCAAGACGCTGTACATCCTCGACGAGCCGACTACCGGTCTGCACTTCGCGGATATTCAGCAGTTGCTGGATGTATTGCATCGCCTACGCGACCACGGCAATACCGTGGTGGTGATCGAGCACAACCTGGACGTGATCAAGACGGCCGACTGGCTGGTGGATCTGGGTCCGGAAGGCGGTTCGAGAGGTGGGCAGATCATTGCGACGGGCACACCTGAACAGGTCGCCGAGATGGAACAGTCCTACACCGGTCATTACCTGAAGCCTCTGTTGACCAGAGACAAAGCCTGACACGTGTGATGAAAACGGGTTCGGCATCAGTCGAACCCGGATACAAAAAAGCTCCTGTCACGCAAGTGCAGGAGCTTTTTTATGAGCGGCTGAATCAGAACTGCGATTGCAGGTAGTTCTGCAGACCGATGGACTTGATCAGCCCCATCTGCTGTTCGAGCCAGTAGGTATGGTCTTCTTCCGTATCAGCCAACTGCACGCGCAGGATTTCGCGGGTCACGTAGTCGCTGTGCAGCTCACAGAGCTCGATACCCTTGCACAGGGCAGCACGTACCTTGTATTCGAGACGCAGGTCGCTGGCGAGCATCTCAGGCACTGTGGTGCCGACATCGAGGTCGTCCGGGCGCATGCGCGGCGTGCCTTCGAGCATGAGGATACGGCGCATCAGCGCATCAGCGTGTTGCGCCTCTTCTTCCATCTCATGATTGATACGTTCATAGAGCTTCGAAAAGCCCCAGTCTTCGTACATGCGTGAGTGAACGAAATATTGGTCACGAGCTGCCAGTTCGCCCGTGAGCAACGTGTTGAGATAATCGATTACTTCCGGGTGGCCTTGCATCGCACCAGACTCCTGCTTCAAAGCCGATAGTTTGAACCAAGCGCCGCGCGAGGTCACTGAGAAAAACGCAATAAACCGACGAAAAGTGGCGAAATTACGCCGTTAAGAAGCGAAAAACCGCCCAAATGAGGGCGGTTCTGTTTCTCACTTCGAGTCAGCCCCACAATTCAACGTATGCTGATTAACACCCTGGTTTAGCCTGCCTGAATCGCGAGCAACAAAAAACCGGGCACTAGGCCCGGTTTCATGTTCAAACTGATGTCTTATTCAGCAGCTTCTACAGAGCCACCGATAGGACGATCAACCAGCTCGACGTACGCCATTGGCGCGTTGTCGCCAGCGCGGAAACCGCACTTGAGGATGCGCAGGTAGCCGCCCTGACGGGTTGCATAGCGCTTGCCCAGATCGTTGAACAGTTTGCCGACGATTTCTTTCGAACGAGTACGGTCGAAAGCCAGACGACGGTTGGCAACGCTGTCTTCCTTGGCCAGGGTGATCAGCGGCTCGGCAACGCGGCGCAGTTCCTTGGCTTTCGGCAGGGTAGTTTTGATCAGCTCGTGCTCGAACAGCGACACCGCCATGTTTTGAAACATGGCTTTGCGGTGAGAGCTGGTACGGCTCAGGTGACGTCCACTTTTACGATGACGCATGGTTCATTCCTTACCAAACTCGCGTTCGGTGATTACGACGATCAGGCCGTAGCCTTGTCGTCCTTCTTAAGACTTGCCGGCGGCCAGTTGTCGAGGCGCATGCCGAGGGAGAGACCACGAGAAGCCAGAACGTCCTTGATCTCGGTCAAGGATTTCTTGCCCAGGTTCGGAGTCTTCAACAGCTCTACTTCGGTGCGCTGAATCAGATCGCCGATGTAGTAGATGTTCTCCGCCTTAAGGCAGTTGGCCGAACGCACGGTCAGTTCCAAATCGTCAACCGGACGAAGCAGGATCGGATCGATCTCGTCTTCCTGTTCGATTACCACTGGTTCGCTGTCGCCTTTGAGGTCCACGAACGCAGCCAACTGCTGTTGCAGGATGGTTGCAGCGCGACGGATAGCCTCTTCAGGGTCCAGAGTACCGTTGGTTTCCAGATCAATAACCAGCTTGTCCAGGTTAGTACGCTGTTCGACACGGGCGTTTTCCACCACGTATGCGATACGGCGAACCGGGCTGAACGAAGAGTCAAGCTGCAAGCGACCAATGCTGCGGCTTTCGTCTTCATCGCTTTGACGCGAGTCTGCCGGCTCATAACCACGACCACGAGCTACGGTGAGCTTCATGTTCAAGACGCCGTTAGACGCCAGGTTAGCGATTACGTGATCGGGGTTAACGATCTCGACATCATGATCCAGCTGAATATCGGCAGCGGTAACCACCCCCGAACCCTTCTTCGACAAGGTCAGCGTAACTTCGTCTCGACCGTGCAGCTTGATAGCCAGACCTTTAAGGTTCAACAGGATTTCAATGACGTCTTCCTGTACACCTTCGATGGCGCTGTACTCATGGAGTACACCGTCAATCTCGGCCTCGACTACTGCACAGCCGGGCATGGAGGACAACAAAATGCGGCGAAGCGCGTTGCCCAGGGTATGGCCGAAACCACGCTCGAGAGGCTCGAGAGTGATTTTGGCGCGGGTTGGACTGACAACCTGCACATCAATGTGGCGGGGTGTCAGGAACTCATTTACCGAAATCTGCATGGATGCACCTATTTTCTAGCCCTTACTTGGAGTAGAGCTCGACAATCAGGCTTTCGTTGATGTCGGCGGATAGATCACTGCGAGCTGGAACGTTCTTGAAAACGCCCGATTTCTTCTCAGTGTCTACTTCTACCCATTCTACGCGGCCACGTTGGGCACACAGATCGAGAGCCTGGACAATACGCAGCTGATTCTTAGCTTTTTCGCGGATAGCAACAACGTCGCCAGCACGAACCTGATAAGAAGGAACGTTAACGGTTTTGCCGTTTACGCTGACCGACTTGTGCGAAACCAATTGACGGGATTCGGCACGCGTCGAGCCGAAGCCCATGCGGTATACAACGTTGTCCAGACGGCATTCGAGCAGTTGCAGCAGGTTCTCGCCTGTTGCACCTTTCTTGCCGGCGGCTTCTTTGTAGTAGCCGCTGAACTGACGCTCGAGAACGCCGTAGATACGACGGACTTTTTGCTTTTCACGCAGCTGAGTACCGTAATCGGACTGGCGACCACGACGTTGGCCGTGGATACCTGGAGCTGCTTCGATGTTGCACTTGGATTCGATAGCGCGAACGCCGCTCTTCAGAAAGAGATCGGTGCCTTCACGACGAGCAAGTTTGCATTTTGGACCAATGTAACGAGCCATTTCTTACAGTCTCCTGGATTACACGCGGCGCTTCTTCGGCGGACGGCACCCGTTGTGCGGGATTGGCGTCACGTCGGTGATGCTGGCGATCTTATAGCCACAGCCGTTCAATGCACGGACAGCGGATTCACGACCTGGGCCTGGACCCTTGACATTGACGTCGAGGTTCTTCAGACCGTACTCCAGCGCAGCTTGACCAGCACGCTCAGCAGCTACTTGAGCAGCGAACGGGGTGGACTTGCGCGAACCACGGAAACCCGAACCGCCGGAGGTAGCCCACGAAAGAGCGTTACCTTGACGATCGGTAATGGTGACGATTGTGTTGTTAAACGACGCGTGGATGTGGGCGATGCCATCAACCACTGTCTTTTTAACTTTTTTACGAGGACGAGCAGCAGGTTTTGCCATGACTAAATTCCTGTCGTTGCGCTGGTGCGATTACTTGCGGATCGGCTTACGCGGACCTTTGCGAGTACGCGCGTTGGTCTTGGTACGCTGACCGCGCACTGGAAGACCACGACGATGACGCAGACCGCGGTAGCAGCCCAGGTCCATCAAGCGCTTGATTTTCATGTTGATTTCGCGACGCAGGTCACCTTCAGTGGTGAACTTCGCCACTTCGCCACGCAGCTGTTCAATCTGCTCGTCGCTCAGATCTTTGATTTTCACCGCCGGGTTTACGCCGGTGGTTGCACAAATTTTCTGTGCGGTGGTGCGACCAACACCATAGATGTAGGTCAACGAGATAACAGTATGCTTGTTATCTGGAATGTTAACGCCTGCAATACGGGCCATTCAGTGGGACTCCAATTGACAGCTACCTACGCCCCGGAAGCCAAGAAATAGGGCGCGAGATAATATCGCTGTAGTAACAAATAATCAACCCAGCAGCGCACTAGCTGCTGGGCTTAAGCACAAATCACAATCAGCCTTGGCGCTGCTTATGACGTGGTTCCGCGCTGCAAATTACTCGAACCACACCTTCGCGGCGGATAATCTTGCAGTTACGGCACAGCTTTTTCACCGATGCACGAACTTTCATCACCAACTCCTCGAACCTTAGGGGTGCTTCAGCGCAGCATACCGCCGCTGCCACCGTAGCCCTTCAGGTTGGCTTTCTTCATCAGGGATTCATACTGGTGCGAAACGAGGTGAGATTGCACTTGCGACATAAAGTCCATCACAACCACGACCACGATCAGCAACGAGGTCCCGCCAAGGTAGAACGGTACGTTTGCCGCGACCACCAGGAACTGGGGAAGCAGACACACGGCCGTCATATATAGAGCACCGAACATGGTCAAGCGAGTCAAAACGCCATCAATATAGCGTGCCGACTGCTCGCCTGGACGAATACCCGGAATAAAGGCACCGGACTTCTTCAGGTTTTCCGCTACGTCTTTCGGATTGAACATCAACGCCGTATAGAAGAAGCAGAAGAAAATAATCCCTGCACTAAACAGCAGAATATTCAACGGCTGACCAGGAGCGATCGACTGCGAGATGTCCTGCAACCAGCCCAGACCTTCAGACTGACCGAACCAGGACCCCAACGAAGCCGGGAACAGCAAAATGCTGCTCGCGAAAATGGCCGGTATGACACCAGCCATGTTCACTTTCAGCGGCAAGTGGCTGGTCTGCGCAGCGAAGACCTTGCGGCCCTGCTGACGCTTGGCGTAGTGAACAGCGATACGACGCTGACCACGCTCAATGAACACCACAAAACCGATGATCGCTACCGCCAGCAAACCGATTGCAACCAGAGCGAAGATATTGATATCACCCTGACGTGCAGACTCGAAAGACTGCCCGATTGCCCTCGGAAGACCGGCGACGATACCTGCGAAAATCAACATCGAGATACCGTTGCCGACACCGCGCTCGGTGATCTGCTCGCCCAGCCACATCATGAACATCGCACCTGCCACGAAGGTAGTTACGGCCACAAAGTGGAAACCCAGGTCCCCAGAAAACGCGACGCCCTGACTCGCCAGACCAACGGACATGCCGATAGCTTGGACCAGAGCCAGGACAACGGTGCCATAGCGGGTGTACTGGCTTATCTTGCGACGGCCAGCTTCACCTTCCTTCTTCAACTGCTCCAGCTGCGGGCTGACGGCGGTCATCAGCTGCATGATGATCGATGCCGAAATGTACGGCATGATCCCCAGTGCAAAGATGCTCATCCGTTCCAGCGCGCCGCCGGAAAACATGTTGAACAAGCTAAGAATGGTCCCCTCATTCTGTCGAAACAGTTCTGCGAGTCGGTCCGGGTTGATACCTGGAACGGGGATGTGTGCGCCTATTCGGTAGACGATAATCGCCAGGAACAGAAAACGCAGACGAGCCCAGAGTTCAGACATACCGCCTTTGCCGAGCGCTGAGAGAGCACCTTGCTTAGCCATTTATTCCTCGAACTTGCCGCCAGCTGCTTCGATAGCCGCACGCGCACCTTTGGTGGCGGCGATACCCTTGATAGTGACAGCGCGAGTAACTTCGCCCGACAGCATGATTTTCACACGCTGAACGTTCTGGTTAATCACGTTGGCATCTTTCAGGGACTGCACAGTTACGATGTCGCCTTCCACTTTAGCCAGCTCGGACAGACGCACTTCTGCGCGGTCCATGGCCTTCAGGGAAACGAAACCGAATTTTGGCAGGCGACGATGCAGCGGCTGTTGGCCGCCCTCAAAGCCCGGAGCAATAGTGCCACCGGAGCGGGAGCTTTGACCTTTGTGGCCACGGCCACCGGTCTTGCCCAAACCACTACCGATACCACGGCCCGGACGATGCTTTTCGCGACGGGAACCCGGCGCTGGACTCAGATCATTGAGTTTCATCGATTAACCCTCGACTCGCAGCATGTAGTAAGCCTTGTTGATCATCCCGCGATTTTCGGGAGTATCCAGGACTTCTACAGTGTGACCGATGCGACGCAGACCCAAACCCTTAATGCACAATCTGTGATTAGGGATGCGGCCGGTCATGCTTTTGATCAGCGTTACTTTAACGGTAGCCATGATCAGATGATCTCCTCAACACGCTTGCCACGTTTGGCAGCGATCGACTCAGGAGACTGCATGCCCTTCAAACCCTTGAACGTAGCGTGAACCACGTTTACCGGGTTAGTCGAACCGTAGCACTTGGCCAATACGTTCTGGACACCAGCAACTTCCAGCACTGCGCGCATTGCGCCGCCAGCGATGATACCGGTACCTTCAGAAGCAGGCTGCATGTACACCTTGGAGGCGCCATGAGCAGACTTCATTGCGTACTGCAGGGTAGTGCCGTTCAGATCAACCTGAATCATGTTGCGGCGAGCAGCTTCCATCGCTTTCTGGATCGCAGCAGGCACTTCACGTGACTTGCCACGGCCGAAGCCAACGCGCCCTTTACCATCACCCACTACGGTCAACGCAGTGAAAGTGAAGATACGGCCGCCTTTTACGGTTTTGGCCACGCGGTTAACTTGAACCAGCTTCTCGATGTAGCCTTCGTCGCGTTTTTGGTCGTGATTTGACATAACTTAGAACTCCAGCCCGCCTTCACGAGCAGCATCAGCCAGCGCTTTGACACGGCCGTGGTACTTGAAGCCAGAACGGTCGAAAGCGACTTGCGATACACCCGCGGCTTTCGCGCGCTCGGCGACCAGCTTGCCAACCTTAGTGGCCGCGTCGATGTTGCCAGTGGCGCCATCACGCAGTTCTTTGTCCAAAGTCGAGGCGCTTGCCAGGACTTTGCTGCCGTCGGCCGAGATGACCTGGGCATAAATGTGCTGCGAAGAGCGGTGCACGCAGAGACGCACGACTTCTAGCTCGTGCATTTTCAGGCGTGCTTTGCGAGCGCGACGCAGTCGGGTAACTTTTTTGACGGTCATTTGCTATGCCCTACTTCTTCTTGGCTTCTTTACGGCGGACGACTTCGTCTGCGTAACGCACACCTTTGCCTTTGTAAGGCTCAGGACGGCGGAAGTCGCGGATCTCAGCGGCCACTTGACCAACCAACTGCTTATCGATACCGCGAATCAGGATATCGGTCTGGCTGGGGGTCTCAGCGGTGATGCCATTCGGCAATTCGTAGTCCACTGGGTGCGAGAAGCCAAGTGCAAGGTTCAGTACCGTGCCTTTTGCTTGCGCCTTGTAACCAACACCGACCAGCTGGAGCTTGCGCTCGAAGCCTTGGCTTACGCCTTGGACCATGTTGTTTACCAGTGCACGAGTGGTGCCTGCCATTGCGCGGGTTTGTTGATCGCCATTGCGAGCAGCGAAACGCAGCTCACCAGCTTCTTCAACAATCTCAACGGACGAATGGATGTTCAGTTCTAGAGTGCCCTTGGCACCCTTCACCGAAAGCAGCTGGCCGACGAGTTTGACTTCGACGCCGGATGGCAGCTTAACGGGGTTCTTAGCGACGCGTGACATGCTTATCCCCCCTTAGAACACAGTGCAAAGCACTTCGCCACCGACACCGGCAGCGCGCGCAGCACGATCCGTCATCACACCTTTACTGGTGGAGACGATAGACACACCAAGACCGCCACGAACTTTCGGCAGATCATCGGAGGACTTGTACTGACGCAAGCCTGGGCGGCTGACGCGCTTAACCTCTTCGATGACCGGACGGCCTTCGAAGTACTTAAGCTCGATGGACAGCGAGGATTTAACTTCGCTGCTGATCTGATAACCCGCAATGTAGCCTTCGTCCTTCAGGACTTTTGCTACAGCAACCTTCAACGTGGAAGATGGCATGCTTACGACGGGCTTTTCAGCCATCTGGGCATTACGGATACGAGTTAGCATGTCCGCTAACGGGTCCTGCATACTCATGGGCTAGACGCTCCTAAAACAAAATAATTAGCCTTGCGGCTACAGCTTGATCGCCGAGAACTTCCGGGCAAGTAAAAACACGGGCTCAGGCGAGCCGGCAATTCTAGTCCTACCCCAGAAATGAATCAAGCCCCAAAAGGGGCTTGATTCAAATTCAGGCGCCATCCCGACCGGTGACTTGCGTAACCGGCGGGAGGGCGCGAGAGGTGTCGCCTTACCAGCTGGCTTTGACCAGACCTGGAACGTCGCCACGCATAGCTGCTTCACGCAGCTTGTTACGGCCAAGGCCGAACTTGCGGTAAACGCCGTGTGGACGACCAGTGATGCGGCAACGGTTACGCATGCGCGCAGCGCTTGCGTCACGTGGTTGCTTCTGCAGGGCTACGGTAGCTTCCCAACGCGCTTCTGGACTTGCGTTCAGATCAACGATGATTGCTTTCAGCTCTGCACGCTTCTTGGCGTACTTGGCAACGGTGAGCTGACGCTTCAGCTCACGGTTTTTCATGCTCTTCTTGGCCATTTTCCTACTCCAATCAGTTGCGGAACGGGAATTTGAAAGCACGCAGCAATGCGCGACCTTCATCATCGTTCTTGGCAGTGGTGGTCAGGGTAATGTCCAGACCGCGGAGAGCATCGATCTTGTCGTAGTCGATTTCCGGGAAGATGATCTGCTCTTTTACGCCCATGCTGTAGTTACCACGACCATCGAAGGACTTGGCATTCAGGCCGCGGAAGTCGCGAACCCGAGGCAGGGAGATCGACAGCAGACGATCCAGGAATTCATACATACGATCGCGGCGCAGGGTCACTTTGACGCCGATCGGCCAACCTTCACGGACTTTAAAGCCAGCGATGGATTTCCGAGCGTAAGTCACAACGACCTTTTGACCGGTGATCTTTTCCAGGTCAGCAACAGCGTGCTCGATGACTTTTTTGTCGCCGATCGCTTCGCCCAGACCCATGTTCAGGGTGATTTTGGTAACGCGCGGAACTTCCATCACGTTCGAAAGCTTAAGTTCTTCCTTAAGTTTCGGAGCGATTTCCTTCCGGTAAATCTCTTTTAGTCGTGCCATGGTCTTCTACCTAGCAGTGTTCAAGCATCAACCGCTTTTTGGGTCGACTTGAAGACACGAATTTTCTTGCCGTCTTCAACTTTGAAACCAACGCGGTCAGCCTTGTTGGTTGCGCCGTTGAAAATGGCGACGTTAGAAGCGTGCATTGGCGCTTCTTTCTCGACGATACCGCCCTGTACGCCCGACATCGGGTTTGGCTTGGTATGACGCTTCACCAGGTTGATCCCACCAACGACCAAACGGTCGTCAGCGAGAACCTTGAGCACCTTACCGCGCTTACCTTTGTCTTTGCCGGCGATCACGATGATCTCGTCGTCACGACGAATCTTTTGCATGTCGGATCTCCTTAGAGCACTTCTGGGGCGAGCGAGACGATCTTCATGAACTTCTCAGTACGAAGTTCACGGGTCACTGGCCCAAAGATACGGGTACCGATCGGCTCTTGCTTGTTGTTCAACAGAACAGCAGCGTTGCCATCGAAGCGGATGATGGAGCCGTCTGCACGACGAACACCGTGGCGAGTGCGGACTACAACTGCAGTCATCACCTGGCCTTTCTTCACCTTGCCGCGAGGAATTGCTTCCTTGACGGTTACTTTGATGATGTCACCGATACCAGCGTAACGACGATGGGAGCCACCCAGCACCTTGATGCACATAACGCGGCGTGCGCCGCTGTTATCGGCCACATCGAGCATGGATTGAGTCTGAATCATATAATTTCTCCGACCCCTAGCCCTTAGACTTCCACAGCGCGTTCGAGGATATCAACCAACGCCCAAGACTTGGTCTTGGCTACCGGACGAGTTTCACGAATAGTGACCTTGTCGCCGATATGGCATTGATTGGTTTCGTCGTGTGCGTGCAGCTTAGTCGAACGCTTAACGTATTTACCGTAGATCGGGTGCTTTACGCGACGCTCGATCAGAACGGTGATGGTCTTGTCCATCTTGTCGCTGACAACACGGCCAGTCAGCGTACGGACAGTTTTTTCGGCTTCAGCCATGATTACTTACCTGCCTGCTGGTTGAGCACAGTTTTCACGCGAGCGATGTCACGCTTAACTTGCGAGAGCAGATGAGACTGCCCCAACTGGCCAGTTGCTTTCTGCATACGCAGATTGAACTGGTCGCGCAGCAGGCCGAGCAGTTGCTCGTTCAGCTGCTGTGCTGATTTTTCACGAAGTTCATTCGCTTTCATCACATCACCGTCCGCTTAACAAAGGAGGTGGCGAGCGGCAGCTTTGCAGCAGCCAGGGCGAAAGCCTCACGCGCCAGCTCTTCAGTAACACCCTCGATTTCATACAGGACTTTGCCTGGCTGAATCTGGGCAACCCAGTACTCCACGTTACCCTTACCTTTACCCATCCGAACTTCGAGTGGCTTTTTGGTTACAGGCTTGTCCGGGAACACACGGATCCAGATCTTGCCGCCACGTTTAACGTGACGGGTCAGAGCACGACGCGCTGACTCGATCTGACGAGCGGTGAGACGACCACGAGCAACAGACTTCAGCGCGAACTCGCCGAAGCTGACTTTGCTACCGCGCAGTGCCAGACCACGGTTGTGGCCGGTCATCTGCTTGCGGAACTTCGTACGCTTTGGTTGCAACATTTGGCGTACCCCTTACTTAGCAGCTTTTTTACGAGGCGCTGGTGCTTGTGGTTTCAGTTCTTCTTGGCGACCACCAATTACTTCGCCTTTGAAGATCCAAACCTTTACACCGATCACACCGTAAGTGGTGTGAGCTTCGTAGTTGGCATAGTCGATGTCGGCACGCAGGGTGTGCAATGGCACACGACCTTCGCGATACCATTCAGTACGTGCGATTTCAGCACCGCCGAGACGACCGCTCACTTGGATTTTGATGCCTTTGGCACCAATGCGCATGGCGTTCTGAACAGCGCGCTTCATAGCGCGACGGAACATTACGCGACGCTCCAGCTGCTGAGCTACGCTCTGCGCAACCAGCATACCGTCGAGCTCCGGCTTACGGATCTCTTCGATATTGATGTGCACAGGCACACCCATTTGCTTGGTCAGGTCCTGACGCAGTTTCTCAACATCTTCACCTTTCTTCCCGATAACGATACCTGGACGAGCGGTGTGGATGGTGATACGTGCTGTCTGAGCCGGACGATGGATATCGATACGGCTGACGGACGCGCTTTTTAATTTGTCTTGGAGGTACTCACGCACTTTCAGATCAGCGAACAAATAGTCCGCATAAGTCCGACCGTCTGCGTACCAGACGGAGGTGTGCTCCTTGACGATTCCCAGGCGAATGCCAATGGGATGTACTTTCTGACCCATCTCTTCGACTCCGTTACTTGTCAGCAACCTTGACAGTGATATGGCAAGACCGCTTGACGATGCGATCAGCACGGCCTTTAGCACGTGGCATGATGCGCTTCAGCGAACGCCCTTCGTTGACGAAAACGGTGGAGACCTTGAGGTCATCAACGTCTGCGCCTTCGTTATGCTCGGCGTTGGCTACAGCCGACTCCAGCACTTTCTTCAGGATCTCGGCGGCTTTCTTACTGCTGAAAGCCAACAGGTTGAGCGCTTCGCCCACCTTCTTCCCGCGGATCTGGTCGGCGACCAAGCGGGCTTTCTGGGCGGAGATTCGAGCGCCCGACAACTTAGCGGCTACTTCCATCGTTCCTTACCCCTTAACGCTTGGCTTTCTTGTCTGCCACGTGCCCACGATATGTGCGGGTACCGGCAAACTCGCCTAGTTTATGGCCGACCATGTCTTCGTTCACGAGAACTGGAACATGCTGGCGACCGTTATGCACTGCAATGGTCAAACCGACCATTTGTGGCAGGATCATCGAACGACGCGACCAGGTCTTAACTGGTTTGCGATCGTTCTTTTCCGCCGCCACTTCGATCTTCTTCAGTAGGTGAAGATCAATAAAAGGACCTTTTTTCAGAGAACGTGGCACTGTCGTATCCCTCTATTTACTTGCGACGACGGACGATCATTTTGTCGGTACGCTTATTACCACGAGTCTTCGCGCCCTTAGTCGGGAAGCCCCACGGCGATACCGGATGACGACCACCAGAGGTACGACCTTCACCACCACCATGTGGGTGGTCAACCGGGTTCATGGCAACACCACGAACGGTTGGGCGAACGCCACGCCAGCGTTTGGCACCCGCTTTACCCAGCGAACGAAGGCTGTGCTCGGAGTTCGAGACTTCACCCAGCGTTGCACGGCACTCAGACAGTACTTTACGCATTTCACCGGAGCGAAGACGCAGGGTTACGTACACACCTTCACGAGCGATCAGCTGTGCCGAGGCACCAGCGGAACGAGCGATCTGTGCGCCTTTACCTGGCTTCAGTTCGATGCCGTGTACGGTGCTACCAACTGGAATGTTGCGCAGTTGAAGAGCGTTGCCCGGCTTGATTGGTGCCAGAGCACCTGCAATCAGCTGGTCGCCAGCACTCACGCCTTTAGGGGCGATGATGTAGCGGCGCTCGCCGTCTGCGTAAAGCAGCAGAGCAATGTGAGCAGTACGGTTTGGATCGTATTCGATACGCTCGACGGTGGCAGCGATGCCATCCTTGTCGTTGCGACGGAAGTCGACCAGACGATAATGCTGTTTATGGCCACCACCGATATGACGGGTAGTAATACGACCATTGTTGTTACGACCACCAGACTTCGATTTTTTCTCGAGCAGCGGTGCGTGAGGAGCGCCTTTATGCAGCTCCTGGTTGACCACCTTGACCACAAAACGGCGGCCAGGGGAAGTCGGTTTGCATTTAACGATTGCCATGATGCACCCCTTCCTTACTCAGCACTGCTGCTGAAATCGAGATCTTGGCCTGGCTGAAGGGAGATAACTGCCTTCTTCCAGTCATTACGCTTGCCCAGACCGCGAGCAGTGCGCTTGCTCTTACCCAGAACATTCAGGGTAGTAACACGCTCTACTTTCACGCTGAACAGGCTTTCGACGGCCTTCTTGATTTCCAGCTTGGTTGCGTCAGTAGCAACCTTGAAAACGAACTGACCTTTTTTGTCTGCAAGAACCGTAGCCTTCTCGGAAACGTGCGGGCCAAGCAGAACTTTAAATACGCGTTCCTGGTTCATCCCAGCAGCTCCTCGAATTTCTTCACGGCCGACACAGTGATCAACACTTTGTCGTATGCGATCAGACTAACTGGATCGGAACCTTGAACGTCACGTACATCAACGTGCGGCAGGTTACGAGCAGCCAGGTACAGATTCTGGTCAACAGCGTCAGACACGATCAGGACGTCAGTCAGGCCCATGCCAGTCAGCTTGTTCAGCAAATCTTTGGTTTTCGGTGCTTCAACAGCGAAGTCCTGAACCACGACCAAACGATCAGTACGAACCAGTTCAGCAAGGATGGAGCGCAGAGCAGCGCGATACATCTTCTTGTTGAGCTTCTGAGTGTGATCCTGAGGACGAGCTGCGAAAGTGGTACCGCCGCCACGCCAGATTGGGCTACGGATAGTACCGGCACGAGCACGGCCAGTACCTTTCTGACGCCAAGGGCGCTTACCGCCACCACGAACGTCGGAACGGGTCTTTTGCTGCTTGCTACCCTGACGACCGCCAGCCATGTAGGCCACGACTGCCTGGTGAACCAGCGTCTCGTTGAATTCGCCGCCAAATGTCAGTTCGGAAACTTCGATTGCCTGAGCGTCATTTACATTTAATTGCATGTCAGCTTCCCCTTAACCGCGAGCCTTGGCTGCCGGACGTACAACCAGGTTGCCGCCAGTAGCGCCAGGAACAGCACCCTTGACCAACAACAGATTGCGTTCAGCGTCCACGCGCACTACTTCCAGGGACTGCACGGTCACGCGCTCAGCGCCCATATGACCGGACATTTTTTTGCCCTTGAATACACGACCAGGAGTCTGGCACTGGCCGATAGAGCCTGGGACGCGGTGGGAGACGGAGTTACCGTGGGTATTGTCTTGACCACGGAAATTCCAACGCTTGATCGTACCCTGGAAGCCTTTACCCTTGGACTGACCGGTTACATCAACCAGTTGACCAGCGGCGAAGATTTCAGCGTTGATCTGATCGCCAGCCTGGTAGTCGCCTTCTTCAAGACGGAATTCCATGACGGTACGACCGGCGGCAACGTTCGCCTTAGCGAAGTGGCCAGCCTGAGCGGCTGTGACACGCGAAGCGCGACGCTCGCCGACAGTGACTTGCACTGCACGATAGCCATCGGTTTCTTCGGTTTTGAACTGAGTGACGCGATTCGGCTCGATCTCAATGACCGTGACCGGAATGGAGACACCTTCTTCGGTGAAAATACGGGTCATACCGCATTTACGACCGACTACACCAATAGTCATGTTGTAAACCTCATGAGTGTACGGGGCTTTCACCCGCTATGGCCGCCCATTTCAGAGCGTTACACGACTAAGACCCAAGTCTTAGCCGAGGCTGATCTGAACTTCCACACCGGCCGCAAGATCAAGCTTCATAAGCGCATCAACGGTTTTTTCCGTTGGCTGGACAATGTCCAGAACACGCTTGTGAGTACGGATCTCATACTGGTCGCGCGCGTCTTTGTTGACGTGCGGAGAAACCAGAACGGTGAACCGCTCTTTACGAGTCGGCAGTGGAATCGGACCACGCACCTGTGCACCAGTACGTTTCGCGGTTTCCACGATTTCCTGGGTTGATTGGTCGATCAGGCGATGGTCAAAAGCCTTCAACCTGATACGGATTTGCTGGTTTTGCATTGGATTCAGACTCCAGATTGCTGTTCCCACCGAGCGCAATACGCCCGTTAAAAGGAGGCGCAATTCTATAGACGACCTAACAAGGTGTCAACCCAATAAAAAAGCCCCCGCAGTGCGGGGGCTCTTTTTGGGACTCAACGCTTAAGCGATGATTTTGGCTACGACGCCAGCGCCGACGGTACGACCGCCTTCACGGATTGCGAAACGCAGACCATCTTCCATTGCGATTGGCTTGATCAGGGTAACGGAAACTTTAACGTTATCACCTGGCATAACCATTTCTACGCCTTCCGGCAGTTCGCAGCTACCAGTTACGTCGGTAGTACGGAAGTAGAACTGTGGACGGTAGCCCTTGAAGAACGGAGTGTGACGACCGCCTTCTTCCTTGCTCAGAACGTAGATTTCAGCTTCGAACTGAGTGTGCGGCTTAACGCTGCCTGGCTTGACCAGAACCTGGCCACGCTCAACGTCGTCACGCTTGGTGCCGCGCAGCAGCACGCCGCAGTTCTCGCCAGCACGACCTTCGTCGAGCAGCTTGCGGAACATTTCAACACCGGTGCAGGTGGTGACGGTAGTGTCACGCAGACCAACGATTTCCAGTGGATCCTGAACCTTGACGATACCGCGCTCAATACGACCAGTCACAACAGTACCGCGACCGGAGATCGAGAACACGTCTTCGATTGGCATCAGGAACGGCTTGTCGGTAACACGAACTGGTTCTGGAATGTACGAGTCCAGTGTTTCAACCAGTTTACGAACGGCAGTGGTGCCCATTTCGTTGTCGTCTTTACCTTCCAGAGCCATACGAGCAGAACCGATGATGATCGGAGTGTCGTCGCCTGGGAAGTCGTAAGTGCTCAGCAGATCGCGCACTTCCATCTCAACCAGTTCCAGCAGCTCAGCGTCGTCTACCAGGTCAGCCTTGTTCAGGAAGACCACGATGTACGGAACGCCAACCTGACGGGACAGCAGGATGTGCTCACGGGTTTGTGGCATCGGACCATCAGCGGCCGAACAAACCAGAATCGCGCCGTCCATCTGGGCAGCACCAGTGATCATGTTCTTCACGTAGTCAGCGTGACCTGGGCAGTCAACGTGAGCGTAGTGACGGATCAACGATTTGTATTCGACGTGCGCGGTATTGATGGTAATACCACGAGCTTTTTCTTCCGGTGCGCTGTCGATCTTGTCGAATTCAACAGCAGCCGAACCGAAAACTTCGGAGCAGACGCGAGTCAGAGCAGCGGTCAGCGTGGTTTTACCGTGGTCAACGTGACCAATGGTGCCAACGTTGACGTGCGGGAGGGAACGATCAAATTTTTCTTTAGCCACGACAAATAACTCCTAGCCTAAAGGCGCTGAATCAGCCTTGTTTTTTGGTTACAGTTTCGACGATGTGCGACGGAGCTGTATTGTATTTTTTGAATTCCATAGAGTAGCTTGCGCGACCCTGAGACATGGAGCGAACGTCGGTCGCATAACCGAACATCTCACCCAACGGAACCTCGGCACGAATTACTTTGCCGGAAACCGTATCTTCCATACCCAGAATCATGCCGCGACGGCGGTTAAGGTCGCCCATCACGTCACCCATATAGTCTTCAGGCGTAACAACCTCTACCGCCATGATCGGCTCAAGCAGCTCACCACCGCCCTTCTGGGCCAGTTGCTTGGTCGCCATGGAAGCAGCCACCTTAAACGCCATCTCGTTCGAGTCGACGTCATGGTAGGAACCATCAAACACGGTAGCCTTCAGGCCGATCAGCGGATAACCGGCAACAACGCCGTTCTTCATCTGCTCTTCGATACCCTTCTGGATAGCCGGGATGTATTCCTTGGGAACAACACCACCTACCACTTCGTTTACGAATTGCAGACCTTCCTGACCTTCGTCAGCAGGTGCAAAACGGATCCAGCAGTGACCGAACTGGCCACGACCGCCGGATTGACGAACGAACTTGCCTTCGATTTCACAGTTCTTCGTGATGCGCTCACGATAGGAAACCTGAGGCTTGCCGATGTTGGCTTCGACGTTGAACTCACGGCGCATCCGGTCAACCAGGATGTCCAGGTGCAGCTCGCCCATGCCAGAGATGATCGTTTGACCAGTCTCTTCATCAGTCTTGACGCGGAAAGACGGGTCTTCCTGAGCAAGTTTGCCCAGTGCGATACCCATTTTTTCCTGGTCATCCTTGGTTTTAGGCTCAACGGCAACCGAAATAACCGGCTCCGGGAAGTCCATACGAACCAGGATGATTGGCTTGTCAGCGTTGCACAAGGTCTCACCAGTGGTGACGTCCTTCATGCCGATCAAGGCCGCGATGTCACCAGCGCGCACTTCCTTGATCTCTTCGCGGGCGTTTGCGTGCATCTGCACCATACGACCCACACGCTCTTTCTTGCCCTTGACCGAGTTGATCACGCCGTCGCCGGATGCCAACACGCCCGAGTAAACGCGGACGAAAGTCAAGGTACCCACGAATGGGTCAGTAGCGATCTTGAACGCCAGAGCCGAGAACGGCTCGTTGTCGTCTGCATGACGCTCCATCAGGATTTCTTCGTTATCAGGATCGGAACCCTTGATAGCTGGAATATCGATTGGAGCCGGCAGGTAGTCGATCACGGCGTCGAGAACCAGGGGAACACCCTTGTTCTTGAAGGAAGAACCGCAAACAGCAAGAACGATCTCACCAGCGATAGTACGCTGACGCAGAGCGGCCTTGATTTCCTCGTTGGTGAGTTCTTCACCCTCGAGGTACTTGTTCATCAGCTCTTCGCTGGCTTCGGCCGCAGCCTCGACCATGTTGCTGCGCCACTCGTCAGCCAGTTCCTGCAGTTCAGCAGGGATAGGCTCACGACGTGGAACCATACCCTTGTCGGCATCGTTCCAGTAAACAGCTTCCATGGACATCAGATCGATCTGACCCTGGAAGTTGTCTTCGGCACCAATGGCCAGCTGGATCGGCACCGGGGTGTGGCCCAAGCGCTGCTTGATCTGAGCGATTACGCGCAGAAAGTTCGCACCAGCACGGTCCATCTTGTTCACGTAAACGATACGCGGAACACCGTACTTGTTGGCTTGACGCCATACGGTTTCGGACTGCGGCTCTACGCCAGAAGTACCACAGAACACAACGACCGCGCCGTCGAGTACACGCAGGGAGCGCTCAACTTCAATGGTGAAGTCAACGTGGCCCGGGGTGTCAATAACGTTGAAACGGTATTGGTCTTTGTGTTGCTTCTCGGAACCCTGCCAGAAGGCAGTAATAGCAGCAGAAGTAATGGTAATACCACGCTCCTGCTCCTGAACCATCCAGTCCGTGGTCGCGGCGCCGTCATGCACCTCGCCCATTTTGTGGCTTTTGCCGGTGTAAAAAAGGACGCGCTCGGTGGTGGTGGTTTTACCAGCATCCACGTGAGCGACGATACCAATGTTACGGTAGCGGCCAATCGGAGTAGTACGAGCCATAAAGCCCTCGCAAAATTAGTGACGCTGAAATTAGAAGCGGTAGTGCGAGAAAGCCTTGTTGGCCTCAGCCATACGGTGCACGTCTTCACGCTTCTTGACCGCAGCACCTTTACCTTCGGCGGCGTCCAGCAGTTCGCCAGCCAAACGCAGTGCCATTGACTTCTCACCGCGCTTGCGCGCGAAGTCTACCAGCCAACGCATTGCCAGAGCATTACGACGGGACGGACGAACTTCGACAGGAACCTGGTAAGTAGCACCGCCTACACGGCGCGACTTTACTTCGACCAGCGGAGCGATGGCGTCGAGAGCTTTCTCGAAGATTTCCAGGGGGTCGCTGTTCTTACGTTCTTTAACCTTTTCCAGCGCGCCATAAACGATACGCTCGGCAACGGCCTTCTTGCCGCTTTCCATTACGTGGTTCATGAACTTGGCCAGAATCTGGCTGCCGTATTTTGGATCGTCAAGCACTTCGCGCTTGGCTGCTACGCGTCTTCTTGGCATGGATAAGCCCTCAAACGGTCTTCAGGTTAGCTCGGGACCACCATCCTGCAAGGGATGCGCCCGACCTTACTCTTATCGACTCAGAAAAATAGAAATCTGCAATTTCAAACAGAAGCCAAAAACTACTTAGGCTTCTTGGTACCGTATTTCGAGCGACCCTGGTTACGACCTTTAACGCCGGAAGTATCCAAAGAACCACGAACGGTGTGATAACGAACACCTGGCAAGTCTTTTACACGACCGCCACGGATCAGTACCACGCTGTGCTCTTGCAGGTTGTGACCTTCACCACCGATGTACGAGGAAACCTCGAAACCGTTGGTCAGGCGCACACGGCAGACTTTACGCAATGCCGAGTTAGGTTTTTTCGGCGTGGTGGTATACACACGAGTGCACACACCGCGACGTTGCGGGCAGTTCTGCAGCGCAGGTACGTCGGATTTCTCGACGATACGCTTACGCGGCTGACGTACCAGCTGGTTGATAGTTGCCATCTACTAGCTCCACTGTTGTCTTGCGACGCTATTGTCTTACAAGAAAAGCAAATGACAGGGCACAGGCCCCGCCAAATTTAGGGGTACAAGAGTCTAAAGAGGATCCCGCCCCCAGTCAAGACAAAGCCCCGACGTCCTCACCGGGCAAACAACACGATAACGTGCTGCCTGCCAGATGAAAAATGCCGAGGCTCTGGTCTCAATTACCGCTGGAGTTCAACGCTTCCGTCAGAGCTGCTTCTACTTCGCTCGCGCTGACACGGGTCGGTTTGTCCATTTCACGACGACGCTTGCGCTCGCTGTGATAAGCCAGACCGGTACCGGCCGGGATCAGACGACCCACGACCACGTTTTCCTTCAGGCCGCGCAGGTAATCGCGCTTGCCGGTCACAGCCGCTTCGGTCAGTACGCGGGTTGTCTCCTGGAAGGAGGCCGCGGAGATGAACGACTCGGTGGACAGCGATGCCTTGGTGATACCCAGCAACACGCGAGTGAACTTGGAAACAAACTTGTCTTCCGTGCTCAAGCGCTCGTTTTCTACCAGTACGTGAGTCAATTCCATCTGGTCGCCCTTGATGAAACTGGAATCGCCAGACTCGGCAATCTCAACCTTACGCAGCATCTGACGCAGAATCGTCTCGATGTGCTTGTCGTTGATCTTCACGCCCTGCAGACGGTATACGTCCTGAATCTCGTTGACGATGTACTTGGCCAGCGCACTCACACCCAGCAGACGCAGGATGTCGTGTGGATCGCTCGGGCCGTCGGAGATAACTTCGCCGCGGTTCACTTGCTCGCCTTCGAAGACGTTCAGGTGACGCCACTTCGGAATCAGCTCCTCGTACGGATCGCTACCGTCGTTCGGGGTAATGACCAGACGGCGCTTGCCTTTGGTCTCTTTACCGAATGCGATGGTACCGCTGACTTCTGCAAGGATCGACGCCTCTTTCGGACGACGCGCTTCGAACAGGTCGGCAACACGCGGCAGACCACCGGTGATGTCACGAGTCTTCGAAGTTTCCTGCGGAATACGAGCGATAACATCACCGATCGCGATCTGCGCACCGTCAGCAACACCAACAAGGGCGTTGGCCGGCAGGAAGTACTGGGCCGGTACGTCAGTACCTGGCAGCAGCAGATCCTTGCCATCCAGACCGACCATCTTCACAGCAGGACGGATGTCCTTGCCGGCAGCCGGGCGGTCTTTGGCGTCGAGCACTTCAATGTTGGTCATACCGGTCAATTCGTCTGTCTGACGCTTGATCGTGATGCCTTCTTCCATGCCTACGTAGGTAACAGTACCTTTCATCTCGGTGACGATTGGGTGAGTGTGCGGATCCCACTTGGCCACGATAGAGCCAGCGTCGACCTTGTCGCCTTCCTTCACCGAAATCACTGCACCGTATGGCAGCTTGTAACGCTCACGCTCGCGACCGAAGTCATCTGCGATTGCCAGCTCACCGGAGCGGGATACCGCAACCAGGTGACCGTCAACACGCTCGACGTGCTTCAGGTTGTGCAGACGGACAGTACCGCCATTCTTCACCTGAACACTGTCGGCTGCCGAGGTCCGGCTTGCCGCACCACCGATGTGGAACGTACGCATTGTCAGCTGGGTACCCGGCTCACCGATCGACTGTGCAGCGATTACGCCGACAGCTTCACCGATGTTGACCTGGTGACCGCGTGCCAGGTCGCGACCGTAGCACTTGGCGCAGATGCCGTAGCGGGTTTCGCAGCTGATTGGCGAACGAACGATGACTTCGTCGATGCTGTTCAGCTCGATGAACTCGACCCACTTCTCGTCTACCAGCGTGCCAGCAGGCACGATGACCTCTTCTGTACCCGGCTTGAACACGTCACGGGCAATGACTCGACCCAGTACGCGCTCACCCAGCGGCTCTACAACGTCACCGCCTTCAATGTGCGGAGTCATCAGCAGACCGTGCTCGGTACCGCAATCAACCTCGGTAACCACCAGATCCTGCGCGACGTCTACCAGACGACGTGTCAGATAACCGGAGTTAGCGGTTTTCAACGCGGTATCCGCAAGACCCTTACGAGCACCGTGAGTAGAGATGAAGTACTGAAGTACGCTCAAACCTTCACGGAAGTTCGCAGTGATCGGCGTTTCGATGATGGAGCCGTCAGGCTTGGCCATCAGACCACGCATACCGGCCAGCTGACGAATCTGGGCAGCAGAACCACGCGCCCCGGAGTCAGCCATCATGTACATCGAGTTGAAGGATTCCTGATCAACTTCGACGCCGTGACGGTCGATAACGCGTTCTTTGGAAAGGTTCGACATCATCGCTTTCGAGACTTCGTCGTTCGCCTTGGACCAAAGGTCGATTACCTTGTTGTACTTCTCGCCCTGGGTTACCAGGCCGGAGGCGTACTGACTTTCGATCTCTTTAACTTCTTCGGTGGCCGCGTCGATGATGCGAGCTTTTTCATCAGGGATAACGAAGTCGTTAACGCCGATGGAAACACCCGAAATGGTCGAGTAGGCAAAACCGGTGTACATCAACTGGTCAGCGAAGATAACGGTCTCTTTCAGGCCAACCACGCGATAGCACTGGTTGATCAGCTTGGAGATCGCCTTCTTCTTCATCGGCTGGTTGACGACGTCGTATGACAGGCCGGCCGGAACCACCTGGAACAGCAGCGCACGGCCGACAGTGGTGTCGACGATACGGGTGTTCTTGACGCTGCCACCATCACGGTCGTTGACCGTTTCGTGGATACGAACCTTGACCTTGGCGTGCAGAGCCGCTTCGCCGGCGCGGAATACGCGGTCGACCTCCTGAAGGTCCGCAAATACACGACCTTCGCCCTTGGCGTTGATCGCTTCACGAGTCATGTAGTACAGACCCAGTACAACGTCCTGCGAAGGAACGATGATTGGCTCACCGTTGGCTGGCGACAGAATGTTGTTGGTCGACATCATCAGCGCGCGCGCTTCGAGCTGAGCTTCCAGCGTCAGAGGCACGTGAACGGCCATCTGGTCACCGTCGAAGTCGGCGTTGTACGCAGCACAGACCAGCGGGTGCAGCTGAATAGCTTTACCTTCGATCAGTACCGGCTCAAACGCCTGGATGCCCAGACGGTGAAGCGTCGGCGCACGGTTCAGAAGCACCGGGTGTTCGCGAATCACTTCAGCGAGAACGTCCCAGACCTCTGGCAGCTCGCGCTCGACCATCTTCTTGGCAGCCTTGATGGTCGTAGCCAGGCCACGCATTTCCAGCTTGCCGAAAATGAACGGCTTGAACAGCTCGAGAGCCATCTTCTTCGGCAGACCGCACTGGTGCAGACGCAGGGTCGGACCTACGGTAATTACCGAACGACCCGAGTAGTCAACACGCTTACCGAGCAAGTTCTGACGGAAACGACCCTGCTTACCCTTGATCATGTCAGCCAGGGATTTCAGAGGACGCTTGTTCGAACCAGTGATCGCACGACCGCGACGGCCGTTGTCGAGCAGTGCATCGACCGCTTCCTGCAGCATGCGCTTTTCGTTACGCACGATGATATCGGGAGCGGACAGATCCAGCAGGCGCTTCAGACGGTTGTTACGGTTGATCACTCGACGATACAGATCGTTGAGATCGGACGTCGCGAAACGGCCACCGTCAAGCGGAACCAGAGGACGCAGATCTGGCGGCAGAACCGGCAGAACGGTCAGCACCATCCACTCAGGAAGGTTGCCGGAACCCTGGAAGGCTTCCATCAATTTCAGACGCTTGGACAGCTTCTTGATTTTGGTCTCGGAATTGGTTTGCGGAATTTCTTCGCGCAGACGGCCAATTTCGTGCTCCAGATCAATAGCGTGCAGCAGCTCGCGGACAGCCTCGGCACCCATGCGGGCATCGAAGTCGTCACCGAACTCTTCGAGCGCTTCGAAGTACTGCTCGTCGTTCAGCAGCTGACCTTTTTCAAGGGTGGTCATGCCTGGATCGATAACGACATAGCTCTCGAAGTAGAGAACACGTTCGATATCACGCAGGGTCATGTCCATCAGCAAACCGATACGGGACGGCAGCGATTTCAGGAACCAGATGTGGGCAACCGGCGAAGCCAGCTCGATGTGAGCCATGCGCTCGCGACGAACCTTGGCCAGTGCTACTTCAACACCGCACTTTTCGCAGATGACACCACGGTGCTTCAGGCGCTTGTACTTACCGCACAGGCACTCGTAATCTTTTACCGGGCCAAAGATCTTGGCGCAGAACAGACCGTCACGTTCAGGCTTGAACGTACGGTAGTTGATGGTTTCCGGCTTTTTAACTTCACCGAACGACCAAGAGCGGATCATCTCAGGCGATGCAAGTCCGATACGGATTGCGTCGAACTCTTCGACTTGACCCTGGTTTTTCAGCAAATTCAGTAGGTCTTTCAAGGCTTTTCCTCCTGGCGGAGCAGGGAGCAGGCAATACCGCCCTGCCCCCGATTCGCGTCACGTGTTATTCGGTTTCCAGATCGATATCGATACCGAGCGAACGGATTTCTTTGATCAACACGTTGAAAGACTCGGGCATGCCCGGCTCCATACGGTGATCGCCGTCCACGATGTTTTTGTACATCTTGGTACGACCGTTCACATCGTCCGACTTCACTGTGAGCATTTCCTGCAGAGTGTACGCCGCGCCGTATGCTTCCAGCGCCCACACTTCCATCTCCCCGAAACGCTGACCACCGAACTGTGCCTTACCACCCAGCGGCTGCTGGGTAACCAGGCTGTACGAACCAGTGGAACGCGCGTGCATCTTGTCGTCCACCAAGTGGTTCAGCTTCAGCATGTACATGTAGCCAACCGTTACAGCACGTTCAAACTTGTTGCCGGTACGACCGTCGAACAGCTGCATCTGGCCGCTTTCCGGCATATCTGCCAGCTTGAGCATTGCCTTGATTTCGCTTTCCTTGGCACCGTCGAAAACCGGGGTAGCCATCGGTACGCCGTTACGCAGGTTCTTCGCGAGGTCCAGAATCTCGTTGTCGGTGAGGTCTTCCAGAGACTCCTGACGACCGCCGATTTCGTTATAGATCTCGTTGAGGAACTTGCGCAGCTCAGCAACTTTACGCTGCTCTTCGAGCATGCGGTTGATCTTCTCGCCCAGACCTTTGGCCGCGAGGCCCAGGTGGGTTTCGAGAATCTGACCAACGTTCATACGCGAAGGTACGCCCAGCGGGTTGAGGACGATATCGACCGGCGTGCCATTGGCATCGTGCGGCATGTCTTCAACCGGCATGATCACAGAGACCACACCCTTGTTACCGTGACGACCGGCCATCTTGTCGCCCGGCTGGATGCGGCGACGGATTGCCAGGTAGACCTTGACGATTTTCAGAACGCCTGGAGCAAGGTCATCGCCCTGCTGCAGTTTGCGTTTCTTGTCTTCGAACTTGTCATCCAGAAGACGGCGACGATCAACGATGTAGGCCTGAGCCTTTTCGAGCTGCTCGTTGAGAGCATCTTCAGCCATGCGCAGCTTGAACCACTGACCATGCTCAAGACCATCGAGCACTTCGTTGGTGATTTCCTGGCCCTTCTTGAGGCCAGCGCCGCCTTCAGCTACACGACCCACCAGCGCAGAGCGCAGACGTTCGAAAGTAGCGCCTTCGACAATACGGAACTCTTCGTTCAGATCCTTGCGGATCTCGTCGAGTTGCGATTTCTCGATGGACAGGGCACGCGCATCACGCTCGACACCATCACGGGTGAAGACCTGAACGTCAATGACAGTACCTTTGGTACCGGTTGGTACACGCAGGGAGGTGTCTTTAACGTCGCTGGCCTTTTCGCCGAAGATCGCGCGCAACAGTTTTTCTTCCGGAGTCAGCTGGGTCTCGCCTTTCGGAGTGACCTTACCGACCAGGATGTCGCCGGCGCCGACTTCGGCACCTACATAAACGATACCCGCTTCGTCCAGCTTGTTCAGAGCAGCTTCACCCACGTTAGGGATGTCCGCTGTGATTTCCTCTGGCCCAAGCTTGGTGTCACGCGCCACACAGGTCAGTTCCTGAATGTGGATCGTGGTGAAGCGGTCTTCCTGAACGACACGCTCAGAAAGACAGATGGAGTCTTCGAAGTTGAAACCGTTCCAGGCCATGAACGCGATGCGCATGTTCTGACCCAGCGCCAGTTCACCCATGTCGGTGGACGGGCCGTCAGCCATGATGTCGCTACGCTGAACACGGTCACCCTTGCTGACCAGCGGACGCTGGTTGATGCAGGTGTTCTGGTTCGAACGGGTGTATTTGGTCAGGTTGTAGATGTCTACACCCGCCTCACCTGTTTCAACTTCATCATCGGCAACGCGAACAACGATACGGCTGGCGTCAACCGAGTCGATCACACCACCACGACGAGCCACGACGCAAACGCCGGAGTCGCGAGCAACGTTGCGCTCCATGCCAGTACCTACCAGCGGCTTGTCGGCACGCAGAGTAGGAACAGCCTGACGCTGCATGTTCGAACCCATCAACGCACGGTTGGCGTCATCGTGCTCGAGGAACGGAATCAGCGATGCAGCTACCGAGACAACCTGCTTGGGCGAAACGTCCATCAGGGTGACATCGGCAGGCGCCTTGACGGTGAATTCGTTCAAGTGACGCACAGCAACCAGCTCGTCGATCAGCTCTTGCTTGTCGTTCATTGCGGCCGAAGCCTGGGCAATGACGTGGTCCGCTTCTTCGATCGCCGAAAGGAAGACGATCTCTTCGGTGACCAGACCTTCCTTGACCACACGGTACGGGCTCTCGAGGAAGCCGTACTGGTTAGTGCGGGCATAGGCCGCCAGGGAGTTGATCAGACCGATGTTCGGACCTTCAGGCGTCTCGATCGGGCACACACGGCCGTAGTGAGTCGGGTGAACGTCTCGAACTTCAAAGCCAGCGCGCTCACGCGTCAGACCGCCAGGGCCGAGTGCGGAAACACGACGCTTGTGCGTGATCTCGGACAGCGGGTTGTTCTGGTCCATGAACTGGGAAAGCTGGCTGGAACCGAAGAACTCTTTGACCGCCGCCGCAACAGGTTTGGCGTTGATCAGGTCCTGAGGCATCAGGCCTTCGCTTTCTGCCATCGACAGACGTTCTTTAACAGCGCGCTCGACACGGACCAGACCAACACGGAACTGGTTCTCGGCCATCTCGCCAACGCAACGAACGCGACGGTTACCGAGGTGGTCGATGTCATCGACGATGCCTTTGCCGTTACGGATATCAACGAGGGTCTTGAGGACCGCTACGATGTCTTCCTTGCACAGCACGCCCGAGCCTTCGATTTCGGTACGACCGATGCGACGGTTGAACTTCATACGGCCTACAGCAGACAGGTCGTAGCGCTCAGGGCTGAAGAACAGGTTGTTGAACAGTGTTTCAGCGGCATCCTTGGTTGGCGGCTCGCCAGGACGCATCATGCGATAGATCTCGACCAGCGCTTCCAGTTGGTTGCTGGTGGAGTCGATCTTCAGTGTGTCGGAGACGAACGGACCGCAATCAATGTCGTTGGTGTACAACGTTTCGATACGAACAACCTGAGCCTTGGCGATCTTGGCCAGGATTTCGGTGTTCAGCTCGGTGTTGCACTCGGCAATGATCTCACCGGTTGCCGGATGCACGATGACCTTGGCTGTAGTACGACCCAGGACGTAGTCCAGAGGCACTTCCAGCTCTTTGATCCCGGCCTTTTCCAGCTGGTTGATGTGACGGGCAGTGATACGACGACCCTGCTCGACAATGACCTTGCCCTTGTCGTCCAGGATGTCCAGAACGGCAATTTCACCACGCAGGCGCTGAGGCACCAGCTCCAGGCTCAGGTTTTCACCGCGCACATGGAATACGTTGGTGGTGTAGAAAGCATCAAGCACTTGCTCGGTGGTGTAACCCAGAGCGCGCAGAAGTACGGACGCAGGCAGCTTGCGACGACGGTCGATACGGACGAATACGCAGTCTTTCGGATCGAACTCGAAGTCCAGCCACGAACCGCGGTAAGGAATGATACGAGCGGAGTACAGCAGCTTGCCGGAGCTGTGCGTCTTGCCACGGTCGTGGTCGAAGAATACGCCAGGCGAACGGTGAAGCTGAGACACGATAACGCGCTCGGTGCCATTGATTACAAAGGTACCGTTCTCAGTCATCAGGGGGATTTCACCCATGTAGACTTCTTGCTCTTTGATGTCCTTGATCGCTTTGTTCGACGATTCTTTGTCGAAAATGATCAGACGGACCTTGACTCGCAGAGGTACTGCGTAAGTCACACCGCGCAGCACGCATTCCTTGACATCAAATGCCGGTTCGCCCAAGCGATAACCTACATACTCCAGCGCAGCATTGCCGGAGTAGCTGATGATCGGGAAAACGGATTTGAAGGCTGCATGCAGACCGACGTCGCGGAACTGATCTTTGGTCGCTCCCGCCTGCAGGAATTCGCGATACGAATCCAGCTGGATGGCCAAGAGATACGGCACATCCATTACGTCCGGCAACTTGCTAAAGTCCTTGCGGATACGTTTTTTCTCAGTATATGAGTAAGCCATCAGCGTTCCCCAGCTTGGTCACCTGCTTGTTTGGCTCCCTCCCGACGGAAGCAGCCAGAAAATCTTGCAAACCCCTTGGTTTGCGCCACCGCCATCGGTGGATGCCACACGTTACAGACGTTGACAGCGCCAATCGTCTATAACGGAAAAAGGCCGGTGGCAAAAGCCACCAGCCATCAGCCTTTCGCTAAACGCGTGGGCTGGACACTCAAAATCGATGCTTATTTCAGCTCGACTTTAGCGCCTGCTTCTTCCAGGGTAGCTTTTGCTTTGTCAGCTGCGTCTTTCGACACTGCTTCCAGAACCTGGGCAGGAGCGCCGTCAACTACAGCCTTGGCTTCTTTCAGGCCCAGACCGGTCAGTTCACGAACTGCCTTGATCACGTTTACTTTCTTCTCGCCAGCTTCCAGCAGCATGACGTTGAATTCAGTTTGTTCTTCAACAACAGCAGCTGCAGCAGCTGGACCAGCAGAGCCGGCAGCAGCAGTAACGCCGAACTTCTCTTCGAAAGCCTTGATCAGCTCTACAACCTGCAGAACGGACATTTCAGCTACGGCGTTAAGGATATCGTCTTGAGAGATGGACATGACTCAATTTCCTGAATTGGGGGACGGCCTACGCGACCATCAAAATAAACAAAAATACGCGAAAAGATCTGACTCAGCCTTAGGCTGCAGCTGCTTCTTTTTGGTCGCGAACAGCCGCCAGAGTACGAGCCAACTTGCTGGTAGCGCCTTGAATCACGCTCATCAGCTGAGAAATTGCTTCGTTACGGGTCGGCAGGCTTGCCAGTACATCGATCTGATTAGCTGCGAGGAACTTGCCCTCGAACGCAGCTGCCTTGATCTCGAACTTGTCCTGACCTTTAGCGAATTCCTTGAACAAACGGGCAGCAGCGCCAGGATGTTCGTTGGAGAACGCGATCAAGGTCGGGCCAGTGAACACGTCGTTGAGGACACTGAATTCAGTGTCAGCAACAGCGCGCTTGAGCAGGGTGTTACGTACAACACGTACGTAAACGCCAGCTTCACGAGCCTCTTTACGGAGTCCGGTCATTGCGCCAACCGTCACGCCACGGGCATCAGCCACGACAGCGGACAGACCAGCTTTGGCAGCCTCGTTGACTTCAGCGACGATGGCCTTCTTGTCTTCGAGTTTAATTGCCACGGGTTTAACTCCTGCTTGTTACCGTTTCATCCGACCGAAGCCAGATGTCGTTTTGGTGTCTGATTCGGTAAGGAACCGGGAGCACCATCTGCGTAGGCTTGAGGTTTAAGACTTGCGTCGCCTACGGTCTTGGATAGCCCCCGCCAGGCAGGGACCCCAATCTTTCAAACGGTACGGCAATCGATCACCGTACCATTTTGTCTTACGCTTCCAACGAACCCTGGTCGATGACCAGGCCTGGACCCATAGTGGTGCTCAGGGTGATGCGCTTGACGTAAATACCTTTCGAAGAAGCAGGCTTGATACGCTTCAGATCAGCGATCAGGGCTTCAACGTTTTCCTTCAGCTTGACAGCGTCGAAACCGACCTTGCCAACGGAAGTGTGGATGATGCCGTTTTTGTCGGTACGATAACGAACCTGACCAGCCTTGGCGTTCTTGACGGCGGTAGCGACGTCAGGAGTAACGGTGCCGACTTTCGGGTTAGGCATCAGACCGCGAGGACCGAGAACCTGGCCCAGCTGACCCACAACGCGCATTGCGTCAGGGGAAGCGATAACGACGTCGTAGTTCAGATCGCCAGCTTTCATTTCAGCGGCCAGATCGTCCATACCAACGCGATCAGCACCGGCAGCCAGAGCTGCCTCAGCAGCAGGACCCTGGGTGAACACTGCAACGCGTACAGTCTTGCCAGTACCGTGCGGCAGTACAGTAGCGCTACGTACGACCTGGTCGGATTTACGAGGATCAACACCCAGGTTGACAGCGACGTCGATCGACTCGCTGAACTTGACAGTCGATAGCTCGGTGAGCAACGCAGCGGCGTCTACAAAATTGTAAGACTTGCCAGCTTCGATTTTCTCGGCGATTGCCTTTTGACGCTTGGTCAGCTTAGCCATTACACACCCTCCACGTTAAGGCCCATGCTACGAGCGGAACCGGCGATGGTACGCACGGCCGCTTCCATGTCAGCTGCAGTCAGATCCGCATTTTTTGCTTTAGCGATATCTTCCAGCTGAGCACGAGTCACGGTGCCAACTTTAACGGTGTTCGGGCGAGCCGAGCCGCTGGTCAAGCCTGCAGCTTTCTTCAGCAGAACCGATGCAGGGGTACTTTTTGTTTCGAAAGTGAAGCTACGGTCGCTGTATACAGTGATGATCACTGGAGTCGGCAAGCCTGGCTCAATACCCTGAGTACGGGCGTTGAACGCTTTGCAGAATTCCATGATGTTCACACCGTGCTGACCCAGAGCAGGACCAACTGGCGGGCTTGGGTTAGCCTGAGCGGCTTTCACTTGCAGCTTGATGTATGCGGTTATCTTCTTGGCCATGAGGCACTCCAATTACGGGTTCAAGCGCCAATACAGGCTCCCCGGTTACTTACGCGTATATCCCAGTGACGAAAAAACCCCACAGCCTTGGGCTGCGGGGTATGGGATTCCAGCTCAGTTATGCCTTTTCGACCTGACTGAACTCTAGCTCTACCGGAGTAGAACGTCCGAAAATGAGCACCGCCACTTGAATCCGGCTCTTTTCGTAGTTAACTTCTTCGACCGTGCCATTGAAATCGGCGAACGGACCGTCGGTGACGCGAACAACCTCACCTGGTTCGAACAGCGTTTTCGGCTTCGGCTTGTCGCTACCGTCAGCGACACGACGCAGAATCGCTTCTGCCTCTTTATCAGTGATGGGAGCAGGCTTGTCAGCGGTACCGCCGATGAAGCCCATGACACGCGGGGTGTCCTTGACCAAGTGCCAAGTACCCTCATTCATGTCCATCTGAACAAGCACATAACCTGGGAAGAACTTGCGCTCGCTCTTGCGCTTCTGGCCATTACGCATTTCAACCACTTCTTCAGTGGGAACCAGAATTTCGCCGAAGCCATCTTCCATGCCTGCCAGCTTCACACGCTCGACCAACGAGCGCATGACATGCTTCTCGTAACCCGAGTAAGCATGCACTACGTACCAACGCTTAGCCACGGGACACCCTTAGCCAACTATCAAGGAAACAAGCCAGCCGAGCAGGGAATCAAGCCCCCACAACAGCAACGCCATAACCAGCACAACAGCCACAACGATCAACGTGGTTTGAGTGGTTTCTTGGCGAGTAGGCCATACGACTTTACGGATCTCGGCACGGGCTTCTTTTGCCAAAACAAAGAAGGCCTTACCTTTGCCTGTCTGCAGCGCTACAAATGCAGCAGCTGCGGCAATCACAAGGAGAGCGAGAACGCGATACAGGATCGGCTCAGCAGAATAATACTGATTGCCGACAACACCCACGACAACCAAAACGACTACCAGGAGCCACTTCAGCATATCAAAGCGAGAGTCTGATGCTTCAGCCTTGGGATTCATCTACGGAGATCCTGTGAAAAGAAAGCCAGATTACATCTAGGGAATCTGGCAGGTCAGGAGGGAATCGAACCCCCAACCTACGGTTTTGGAGACCGTCGCTCTGCCAATTGAGCTACTGACCTAAAAGCAAAATCAGGCCGACCATTATGCGGACCTGACGAGAGTTTTTCAACACCTTATTCGAAGAGCACTTAACAGGCAGCACGCCCCGAACAAGATTTAGACGGCGCACGCAGCGCGGAACCGCCTAAAACAAAGGCAGATATTTTCATATCTGCCTTTATCAATGGAGCTCTTGAGCGGATTTGAACCGCTGACCTCACCCTTACCAAGGGTGTGCTCTACCAACTGAGCTACAAGAGCAAAACACTGTGCATGAACCACAAGCCTGGAGCGGGTAGCGGGAATCGAACCCGCATCATCAGCTTGGAAGGCTGAGGTTCTACCACTAAACTATACCCGCACAACTTGCAGCTCGCGCTAAATCTGGTGGAGGGGGAAGGATTCGAACCTTCGAAGTCGTAGACGTCAGATTTACAGTCTGATCCCTTTGGCCGCTCGGGAACCCCTCCTAAGCGAGGCAGCATTCTCAACTCATGCTACCCTTCTGTCAACCTTTTTCTCAGTAAAAACCTGAGGTTACATGCGTTGACTACTACCACTCCGTTCGTGAGACTTTCACCTCACTGCGAAGCGGGCGCCATTCTATGTAAACTAATCAGCAGTTGCAATGCCCTCGCACGACATTATTTGATTTTTTAATTGCGGAAAATCCTGACCCAGCTGACTGATCAGGCCAGCTTCGACAAGGCGTCGACTTTCCGGGGCAATTTTCAGCCAGTAGGCGGTCGCCCCGCTCGTTTGCAAGGGCTGAAATTGAGACTGGATATCCAGACTGTTCAATCGCTGCTCTACCAGGCGCGCATCCTCTTGCCTGACAAAGCCACCGACGTACAGACATTTGGTATCAGGATCGTGAGACACCCGCCCGGCATCCGACTCGCTGAGCAGACGAATATCCTGCTGGGAGGCACGGTGCAACGACAAGGGCATCACCTCTTTGGCCCTGAGCGGAGCCTCCTGCTGATGCCAGATGTAATAAAAGGCATTAAGCATCAACAGCAGAAGAAATAACCAACGCATAAAGACCTCAACGCAAAGGGCAGGCGAGAGCCAGCCCCACGAAGACCAGATCAGGAACGATACGGGCTCCTGGCAGCACATCCGCAATCAGGGCAGCATCGCCGCCAGTCACAAAAATAGCAAAGTCGTCACCCCAATACCCTCGGGCTATCTCGACCTGAGTCACTGCGAACCCCCGAAGCATCAGCGAACAGCCGCGCTCTACCGCTTCTGCGGTTGCGCGCCCAGGAACAAGACGAACCAAAGCCCTTTCCGCCTCTGTATCGTCATATCTGATGCGACGGGTATGGGTGCGCAGCTGATTGCGCATCAATGGCATCCCTGGACAGATGAAACCACCAAGATGCGCGCCGTCGGCGTCGACGAAATCAGAGGTCACTGCGGTGCCCAGATCAATCACCAGGCATGCACGCTTGACAAGGTGGTAAGCACCCACGAAAGCCAGCCAGCGATCCAGGCCGAGGCGCTCGAAATCGTCATAGCCGTTAATCACGCCTCCCAGCTCACGGGCAGGCACTGCGCAGACAGGGGCAACGGAGAACGCGTCAGCCAGCACGGAAACCAGACGCGCTGTTTCTTCAGCACTGCGGACACTTACCAGACGGCAGTCGCTGAACGTTGTATCCGGCAGATTACGCAGGTGCTCCAACAAGGCTGCGTCAGAGTCAACGACACCAACGCTGACCACTGCTGCATCGCTTTTAGCGGTAATGCGCCACTTGATGAAGCTGTTGCCACAATCGAGCTCAAGAATCATCTCGCAACCTCAGGCTCAGCTCACCACCACTAAAGCTTTTTTCGACACCATTGACTTCCAAACGCAGCGCTCCAAGCGAGTCGACCCCCAACACTACGCCCTCCACGACCTCTACCCCCGAGAGCAACTTGACCGCAGCCCCCTGCCACAAATGCCCGCGCTCCCAATCCTTCTGAAATGCGGCAAAGCCTTCCTTGCGATGGACCGCCATGAGAGCCTCAAGCTGGTTGCTTATACGAGCAGCGACCTGATTGCGATCAACAAGGCCGCCTGTTTCGAGTCTGACCGACGTCCACAGCTGATCGACCTCACTGGTGGAGCGCATGTTTACGTTCACCCCTATCCCGATGATCACATGACACACGTCCGCCGGATCGCCAATCAGTTCGAGCAAAATGCCCGCGATCTTCTGCCTGCCAACGAGCACGTCGTTTGGCCATTTAAGGCCTGCGCCCTGCACGCCCATATCACGCAGCACATTCATTACCCCGAGCCCCACCAGCAAGCTGAGACCTTCCAGCTGACGCATCCCGCCATCGATACGCAGGACCAGGCTGTAATACAGGTTTTCAGCAAATGGACTGACCCACTTTCGACCACGCCGCCCCCTTCCGGAGGTCTGCTGCTCGGCCACCACCAGTACAGGCATGGCAACGCCTTGAGTGATCAGACGTGCGGCCTCAGCGTTGGTCGAGTCGATGGAATCGTAAGTGCGTACAGACCAGTTGGCAGGAAAGCCTGACTGCTCGATACCGGCAGGACTTAGAAGAGAAATAGGCGTTGCGAGTCTATAACCACGGCCACGCACCTTGTGGACATCTATGCCCAGATCCGCCTCAAGCTGCTGAAGCTGCTTCCAGACAGCACTGCGACTTATGCCGAGGGCATCGCCCAATACCTGCCCAGAATGAAACGCACCATCGGCAAGAAGCTTTAACAAGGTCAGCATTTGGAATCGCCTGGCAATAAGGCACGCATCATAGCCACGCAGAAGCATGATGCATAGAAACGAAAACGTGTTTTCCGCTGGTTTTTGCAGGCACCAGACAAACAAAAACCCTCAACGCGTAAGCGATGAGGGTTTCTGGAATTCAATCTTGAC
>NZ_WIBD01000026.1:0-118245 GCF_009495975.1 Pseudomonas sp. SZ57
CACCCAAGCAATTTGCGTCGAACGACCAGATTGCGGTGACTGTGAAGATGACACGAACCGAAAGTTTGCGTCACGAACGACACCTGAACAGCTTGCTATCACATACCCGATTTGCTGAAGCGCGCCGTACGGCACGATTCGGTACCCGAATTTCTTGACGACCATAGAACATTGGAACCACCTGATCCCATCCCGAACTCAGTAGTGAAACGATGTATCGCCGATGGTAGTGTGGGGTTTCCCCATGTGAGAGTAGGTCATCGTCAAGATTAAATTCCAGAAACCCTCATCGCTTACGCGTTGAGGGTTTTTGTTTGTCTGGGGTTCCAGAAACCTCTGCATCCTCCTGAGCTCATAACTCTATCTCTCCGGCAGTCATCCAGACCCACGTGCTTATGGCAATCCGGCGCGCTTGCCCTTATGGTTCGGCATCAGGTTCCACGCACCCGTCAAGGAAGCAAGCATGTCCGTTACAACCTCTCTGAGTGCAGGCTTCATGGTGGTTCAAGGCAACCGCCCGGATGAACTGCGCAGTCTGGTTGTCTCCTGGATGCGGCGATATCCATTGGCGCCCCTGGAAAACGAGATTGCTCTGGTGCAGAGCAACGGCATTGCACAATGGCTGAAGCTGGCCTTGGCCGAAGATGCCCAGGATGAAGATAACGGTGGCTGTGGTATCGCCGCCGCCATAGACGTCCAGTTGCCCGGCAGTTTCATGTGGACGCTGTATCGCATGGTGCTGGGTGCGGACGAGATCCCCCAGACGTCCTTGCTCGACAAGACCCCTTTGACCTGGCGCTTGATGCGCTTGCTGCCGTCGCTGATCAATCAGCCACACTTCGAACCGCTGCAGCGCTTCCTGACCGACGACACTGATCTGCGCAAGCGCTATCAATTGTCCGAACGCCTGTCTGATCTGTTCGACCAATATCAGGTTTACCGCGCTGACTGGCTGGAAGACTGGGCCGCTGGCCGTCATCAATTGCGCGACGTACGAGGTCAGTCCAGACCATTGTCAGCTGCCAATTGCTGGCAAGCAGAACTGTGGCGTGCGTTGCTGGACGACGTCGGGGCTGAAGGGATGTCGCAGAGCCGCGCGGGCGTGCATCAGCGTTTCATCGAGCGCATCGGCAATATGACCGAAGCGCCACCGGGCTTGCCGGCACGGGTCATCGTTTTCGGCATTTCGTCACTGCCGGCACAAGCGCTCGAGGCGTTGGCAGGGCTGGCCAGGTTCAGTCAGGTTCTGCTCTGTGTCCACAATCCGTGCCGTCACCACTGGACCGACATCGTCGCCGACAAGGACCTGCTGCGTCACCAGTACAAACGCCAGGCGCGCAAGAGCGGAATGCCGATGGTCCTCGACCCGCAAGCGCTGCATCAGCACGCTCACCCATTGCTCGCGGCCTGGGGCAAGCAGGGACGTGATTACATCAACCTGCTGGACAGCCATGACGACCCACGCAGCTACCGTTCCTCGTTCAAGGACGAGCGCATTGATCTGTTCAGTGAAGCGCAGCCCACCACACTACTGAACCAGTTGCAGGACGATATTCTCGAGCTGCGTCCGCTGGATGAAACCCGTGAGCTCTGGCCGGCAGTCGATCCTATCGAGGACCGCTCGATCCGCTTCCATGTGGCCCACAGCGCGCAGCGCGAAGTGGAAGTGCTGCATGACCAGCTATTGGCGAGATTCAGCAAAGACCCTGGCCTGCGCCCGCGTGACGTGATTGTCATGGTCCCGGATATCGACAGCTATGCCCCACACATACGCGCGGTATTCGGGCAGATCGAACGCGAAGATCGTCGCTTCATCCCCTTTACGCTGGCTGATCAGGGCCAGCGCGGCCGCGAGCCGTTGCTGATTGCCGTCGAGCACCTGCTCAAACTTCCGGACAGCCGTTTCCCGGTCAGCGAGATTCTTGACCTGCTGGACGTTCCAGCCTTGCGCGCACGCTTCAGGATTCAGGAGCGTGACCTGCCAACGCTGCATCGCTGGATAGAAGGTGCAGGCATTCGTTGGGGTCTTAATGCTCAACAGCGTGCTGGTCTGGGGCTGCCGGATGCCCTTGAGCAGAACAGCTGGCATTTCGGCCTGCGTCGCATGTTGCTGGGTTACGCCGTGGGTGCGGGTGCGGCTTACGACGGCATCGAACCTTACGATGAGATCGGCGGGCTTGATGCAGCGTTGATCGGTCCGCTGGTCGCGCTGATTGACGCCCTTCAGGTCGCCCACACCGAGCTGTCGACACCCACTACTCCGGAAGCGTGGGGTGCCCGCCTGCAATCGCTGCTGCAGCTGTTCTTCCTCGCCGACAGCGAGCATGACGATTACCTGCTTGCCCAGCTGGAAACACTGCGCGAGAACTGGCTGGAAACCTGTGCAACGGTAAGGCTGACCGATGAGTTGCCGCTGACCGTTGTGCGTGAGGCCTGGCTGGCCGGGCTCGATCAAGGGCGCCTGTCCCAGCGTTTTCTCGCGGGCTCGGTCAACTTCTGCACATTGATGCCCATGCGCGCCATCCCGTTCAAAGTGGTCTGCCTGTTGGGCATGAACGACGGCGATTACCCGCGCGCGCAACCGCCGCTGGATTTCGACCTGATGGGCAGCGATTACCGCCCCGGCGACCGTTCCCGGCGTGAAGACGATCGTTACCTGTTGCTGGAAGCCTTGCTCTCGGCCAGGGACCAGCTGTATGTCAGTTGGGTTGGCCACAGCATTCGTGACAACAGTGAGCGTCCTGCTTCGGTACTCATCGGACAGTTGCGCGATCACCTCGCCAGCGGCTGGAAGCTGGCCGGCGAGACCGACCCGGACGTTAAACAGGATGATGAGCGCTTGCTGAAAGCCTTGACTGTGAATCACCCGTTGCAACCCTTCAGCGCCAATTACTTCCACGCCGGCACGGGGTATTTCAGCTTCGCCCGCGAATGGCGCCTGCTGCATGAAACCGACATTCAGGTGCCCGTGCCTCAAGCACTGCCCGCTCATGAACAGGACGAACCGCTGTCCATTGCGCAGCTACAGGATTTCCTGAGAAACCCGGTAAAGCACTTTTTCAGCCAGCGCCTGAAGATTTATTTCGAAGTCGCTGAAGCGCCGCTCGCCGATGAAGAGCCGTTCGTGCTCGATGCCCTTGAGCGCTATGGCCTGAGTGAAAGCCTGCTTGGCGCTGGCATGTCCTCGCCGGACAACATGGATGCTGCTCTGCAGACTCAAGCGCTGAAACTGCAAGCCAGTGGCCTGTTGCCGCTCGCAGGTTTCGGCACCCTGATGCAGAGCGAGCTGATCGAACCGCTGCCGGACGTACTCAGGCGCTACCACGATCTGTTGACCCTCTGGCCCGAGACCCTGAGCAGTGCTTTACCGATCAGCTTCAGCCATGCGGGTGTCAGCATCGACGGCTGGCTGGGCGGGTTGCACCGTAATGCCCGTGGCGAGCTGTTGCTGGTCACCGCCATTCCCAACAGCATCGGCTCGAAAAAGACCCGCAAGTGGCACCGGCTGATTCGGCCGTGGGTCAATCATCTGGTGGCGTGCGCCTGCGATCTGCCGTTGAGCACGGCACTGGTCGCCAGTGATGAAACCCTGATGCTGGAGCCGCTGGACAAGGCGAGTGCCGTCACCACGCTCAATCACTTGCTGACGGCCTGGCTGCACGGCATGCAGGAACCCCTTCCGGTCGCGGTCAAAACCGCCTTCGCCTGGTTGGGCCAGCCTGCCGACAAAGCCGAGGCGGCCGCCCGCAAAGCCTACGAAGGTGACGGACAGACCACCGATGGCGAGCGTCGCGAAAGCACGGCACTGGCTCGGCAGTTCCCGGACTTTGACGCACTGATGGGCAGTGAAGAATTCGCAGGCTGGTGCGAGACGCTCTACAAACCGATTTACGAAGCGCCCTGGCAGTCGTTGTCCGGCGGGGAGGGCGGCGCATGAGCGAGCAATCCCTTCCTCTCGCGCTGCGCTTTCCACTACGCGGCAGCCAGTTGATCGAGGCCAGCGCCGGGACCGGCAAGACCTTCACCATCTCCGCTCTGTACTTGCGTCTGGTGCTCGGCCACGGCACCGAACAGTCCGGCTTTGGTCGCGAACTGCTGCCGCCGCAGATCCTTGTGGTGACCTTCACCGACGCCGCGACCAAAGAGTTGCGTGACAGAATTCGTACCCGGCTGGCGGAGGCTGCGCGCTTCTTCCGTGACGAGATCGCCGCCCCCGATGGCCTGATTGCCGACCTGCGTGAACAGTTCGAAGCGTCGCTATGGCCAGCCTGCGCCAGCCGTCTGGACATCGCCGCACAGTGGATGGACGAGGCCGCGGTCTCGACCATCCACAGTTGGTGCCAGCGCATGTTGCGCGAGCATGCATTCGACAGCGGCAGTCTGTTCACCCAGACGCTGGAAACCGACCACAGCGATTTGCTCGGCGAAGTCCTGCGTGATTACTGGCGCCGCTTCTGCTACCCCATGAGCGGCGACGCATTGCTCTGGGTGCGGGAAAACCTCAGCGGTCCGGCGGCGTTGTTGCCGCGTGTGCGAGGTCTGTTCGGACGCGATCGCAGCCCACTCACCCAGGAACCGGGCGAACTGATCGCGGCGTCATTGCAAGAGCGCCGGGCAGCGCTTGCCGCGCTGAAAGCACCTTGGGCCGTGTGGGCCGATGAGTTATATGCGCTGTGTCAGGACGCTGTCGCCCGCAAGGCAGTCGATGGCCGCAAGATGCAGGAGCGTTATTTCAAACCCTGGTTCGAAAAGCTTGCCGCCTGGGCCGCTGACGACACACAGGAAGCGCTCGATCTGGGCACCGGTTTCACTCGCCTGACCCCCGACGGCATTGCCGAAGCCTGGAAGAGCGATCCACCTGTGCACCCGGCCTTCGAGGCCATGGCGCAGCTGAAGGCGGCGCTCGACGGTTTGCCCAAACCCGATGCTGCTGTGTTGCAGCATGCGGCGCAGTGGGTCAGCGCGCGCTTTGAAGAAGAGAAGCGTCGCCGCGCCGAGATGGGCTTTGATGACATGCTGCTCAGGCTCGACGCTGCCTTGCATGGCGCTGGCGGCGAGCGTCTGGCCACCCTGATTCGCGAGCAGTTTCCGGTGGCGTTGATCGACGAATTCCAGGACACCGACCCGGTGCAGTACCGGATCTTCGACAGCATCTATCGTCTCGAGGCCAACGATGAGCAGACAGGGCTGTTCCTGATTGGCGACCCGAAACAGGCGATCTATGCGTTTCGCGGCGCCGATATCTACACCTACCTGCGTGCCCGCCAGGCGACCGATGGCCGTTGGCATACGCTGGACACCAACTACCGCTCCAGTCATGCGATGGTCGAGTCGGTCAACCACGTCTTCGCGCGGGCAGAGCAACGTGAGCAAGGTCGCGGTGCGTTCCTGTTTCGTGATGAGCACGGCAATCAGGTGCCGTTCTCCGATGCGCTGGCCCAAGGCTGCAAAGAGACGCTGCACGTCGACGGTACACCCCTGACGGCGTTGACGGTCTGGCACCTGCAAAGTGACCAGCCGGTGTCCGGCGTGGTTTATCGTCAACAGTTGGCAGCCAGTTGCGCGAGCGAGATCGTGCGTCTGCTCAATGCCGGTCAGCAGGGCAGTGCCGGTTTCGTCACGCCCGACAACACACTGCGCGGGCTGCGTCCGGCCGACATTGCGATTCTGGTCCGCGACGGCAAGGAAGCGCAGGCGGTGCGTCAACAACTGACCGCGCGTGGAGTGCGCAGCGTGTACCTGTCCGACAAGGATTCGGTGTTCGCCGCTCAGGAAGCCCACGACCTGCTGTCCTGGCTCAAGGCCTGTGCCGAGCCGGACTCCGAACGCACGCTGCGTGCCGCGCTGGCGTGTATCACGCTGGACCTGCCGCTGGCCGAGCTGGAACGCCTGAATCAGGACGAGTTGGCATGGGAGCGGCGCGTCATGCAGTTTCGTGGCTATCGCGCCATATGGCGCAGCCAGGGCGTGCTGCCGATGCTGCGCCGTCTGCTGCATGACTTTGCCCTGCCACAGACTTTGATGATCCGCAATGACGGTGAGCGAGTGCTCACCAACCTGCTGCACCTGTCGGAACTGCTGCAGCAGGCCGCCGCCGAACTGGATGGCGAGCAGGCGCTGATCCGTCATCTGGGCGACCACCTGGCACTCTCCGGTCAGGCCGGGGAAGAGCAGATCCTGCGTCTGGAAAGCGACGAGCAACTGGTCAAGGTGGTCACCATCCACAAGTCCAAGGGCTTGCAGTACCCGTTGGTATTCCTACCGTTCATTTGCTCCTCGAAACCGGTGGACGGCAGTCGCTTGCCTCTTCAGTTTCATGACGCCGACGGCAAGTCACAGATCAGCCTGCAGCCTACCGAGGCGCTGATTCAGCAAGCCGATGATGAGCGTCTGGCCGAAGACCTGCGTTTGCTCTACGTCGCCCTCACCCGATCGGAACATGCCTGCTGGCTGGGCGTCGCCGACCTCAAGCGTGGCAATGCCAATACCTCGATGCTGCACCGTTCCGCACTGGGTTACCTGCTGGGCGGTGGCGCAGTGCTGGCCGAGTCGGCGGAGTTGAACGTCTGGCTGCGTGATCTGGCCCAGGGGTGTGAGGCGATTGCCTTGCAGCCTGTTCCGGAGCCCACCGACGAGCGCTTCAGTGCGCCGCGCAACGAAGCGGCGCTGGTCAAGCTGCTGGTGCCCAAACGCCGCGCTGCCGAGAACTGGTGGATCGCGTCCTACAGTGCCCTGCGTATCGGCGACACGGTAACGGCCGGTGCCGATGAATCGCCTGACAGCCCGCAGGCACAGAAACTGTTCGACGACGAGCGTCTGGACCCCGAAGCCCCGCGCGACATCCTGACCAGCGGCGGCGATATCCATCGTTTTCCGCGTGGCCCCAATCCCGGCACCTTTCTGCACGGGCTGCTCGAATGGGCTGGCAACGAAGGGTTTGCGATGACCGCGCACGCGCCGGAGAAACTGCAGGACGCCGTCGCCCGGCGCTGCAATCGACGCGGTTGGGCAGGCTGGATCAATACCCTGAGCGATTGGCTGCAACACATGCTGAACATGCCGTTGCGCTTGTCGCCTGATGCCGCACCGGTGGCCCTGGGCGAACTGGATCAGCCCAATCAGTACCGTGTGGAAATGGAATTCTGGTTCGCCAGCAGTAACGTCAACGTCGCGCAGATGGACGCCCTCGTGCGCCGCTTCACCCACGACAATGCGGCGCGTGCTGCGACCGAGACGGTCTCGCTCAACGGCATGTTCAAGGGCTTTATCGACCTGACGTTCGAACATGAGGGCCGGTATTACGTGGCCGACTACAAGTCCAACTGGCTGGGCAGTGACGACAGTGCGTACACCCAACTGGCGATGGAAACCGCCATTCTCGACAACCGCTACGACCTGCAATACGTCCTCTACCTGCTGGCCCTGCACCGTCAGCTCAAGACGCGGATGGCCGACTACGATTACGACCAGCACATGGGCGGCGCGCTGTACCTGTTTCTGCGGGGCAGTCGCTCGGCCTATCAGGGAGCGTATTTCACCCGTCCGCCACGTGAGCTGATCGAGAGTCTGGACCTGCTGTTTCAGGGCAAACCGATAGCGCATGACCTGCCGGGAGCATTGGCATGAGCCGCTCGTTCGATGATCTGTTGCCTACCGCGCTGGACGACATCAGCCTCGCTGAGTTGAGCCCGCTGACGCGTGTCAGCGATCTGCTGATCCTGCTCGAGCGCTGGGTCGAGCGCGGCTGGTTGCGTGCTCTGGACAAGGCGTTCGTCGCGTTCCTCAGTGACCTCGATCCGCAGGCCGATCCGTTGGTGCTGGTGGCAGCGGCGCTTACCAGCCATCAGCTCGGCCACGGTCACGTCTGCCTCGATCTGTACGAGACCCTCAAAGAACCGGACTTCGCCCTGTCACTGCCGCCCGAAGGCGATCAGCAGAGCGCGCCGATGCTGCTGCCATCACAACTGCTGGCAGCGCTGGATGGCGCCGCCTGGTGCCAGGCGCTGGCAGGCAGCATGCTGGTTGCCGAGGTGGGCGATTCAAGTGCCGAAGCGCGACAAAAACCACTGGTGCTGGCCGAGCGGCGTTTGTACCTGCGTCGCTACTGGACTTACGAACGGCGTATCGCTGCAGCCTTGCGTCAGCGCCTGGCCCAGCGTGAAACGCCGCCGGAGGGTCTGCCGCAGCAGCTCGACGCGTTGTTCGGCCCGGCCGATCCCTCGCCACAAGCCGTCATCGACTGGCAGAAACTTGCCTGCGCGCTAGCGACCCGCAAGGGCTTCAGCATCATCACCGGCGGCCCCGGCACCGGCAAAACCACCACGGTGGTACGCCTGCTGGCCTTGTTGCAGGCTCCGGCGGTACAGAGTGGCCAACCGCTGCGCATTCGTCTCGCGGCGCCCACCGGCAAGGCGGCGGCACGTTTGACCGAGTCCATCAGCCAACAGGTGCAGGGCCTGGATGTCAGTGACGACGTACGACAGAAAATCCCCAGCGAGGTGACCACCGTCCACCGCTTGCTGGGCAGTCGCCCCGGTACCCGGCACTTCCGCCACCATGCGGGCAATTTACTGCCGCTGGATGTGCTGGTGGTTGATGAAGCCTCCATGATCGACCTGGAAATGATGGCCAATCTGCTCGACGCACTGCCGCCGCATGCACGCATGGTTCTGCTGGGCGACAAGGACCAGCTGGCGTCCGTTGAGGCGGGGGCGGTACTCGGGGATTTGTGCCGCGACGCCGAAGAAGGTTTCTACAGCCCCGACACCCAGGCCTGGCTGGAAGCCGTCAGCGGCGAAGACCTCGGCAAGGGCGGTTTGCGCCAGGGCGATGCGCAGCAGCATCCGTTGGCTCAGCAAGTGGTGATGCTGCGCCACTCGCGTCGCTTCGGCCAAGGCAGCGGCATCGGCCAGTTGGCCCGGCTGGTCAACCAGCAGCAGGACCAACAGGCCCGCGCGCTGCTGTCGGCGGGCAGTCACGACGACCTGTTCGCCCTGGCACTCAAGGGCGAGCAGGACCTCAAGTTCGAACGCCTGGTGCTCGACGGTCTTGGCATGGGCGAGCAAGGCCCGCAGGGTTACCGGCATTACCTGAACGTACTCGCCGCCGAGCGTCCCGCCGACGATTCGGCACTGGACGACGCGTGCTGGACCCGTTGGGCGCGCTCGGTACTCAGCGCCTTCGACGCTTTTCAACTGCTGTGTGCCGTACGCAAAGGCCCGTGGGGCGTGGAGGGCTTGAACCTGCGCATCACGCACGCGCTGTTCAGCGCGAAGCTGATCGAAAGCGAACAGCAATGGTACGAAGGTCGCCCGGTGCTGATGACCCACAACGACTATGGCCTCGGCCTGATGAACGGCGACATCGGCATCACCCTGCGCCTGCCCGAGCGCGACGGCGAGGGCAAACAGGTACTGCGCGTCGCCTTCCCCCGCAACGACGGCAGCGAAGGCGTACGCTTCGTCCTGCCCAGCCGCCTCAACGAGGTCGAAACCGTGTACGCCATGACCGTACACAAATCCCAGGGCTCGGAATTCGCCCACACCGCCCTGATCCTGCCCGAAGCGCTCAACCCGGTACTGACCAAGGAGCTCATCTACACCGGCATCACCCGCGCCAAGCACTGGTTCAGCCTGATCGAACCGCGCCAAGGCATCTTCGAAGAAGCCCTGCGCCGCAAGGTCAAACGTCTGAGTGGTTTGATGTTGGGGCTTTGATCAGCAGTCGACTCTCGTACCGATGCTCCGCGTTGGCATGCTGTCGGTGATGCTTTGCGAGGGCTGTCAGTCCTGTGGGCGCAGCCCCGGCCGCAACAACCTGAGAGTTACGTGCGTCGTTTCTCGAGAGCGGAAAACAGGTACATACCGGCCAGTAAGGCTGATAGGAATATGAGGATTTTCCAGTGTCCTGTAAGCAGAGTGGCGACCGCTGGCCCAGGGCAGATTCCCGCAATGCCCCAGCCAATCCCGAACACCAGGCTGCCAACGATCAAGCGCGCGTCCAACTGGGTTTTCACCGGGAGCTGCATACGGGCACCCAGCAAGGATTGCCTGTTCCTGCGCGCCCAGTTCAGGGGGACGACCGCCACCGAGATGGCACCTGCCATTACCAGAGCAAGCGATGGATCCCACGTTCCGCTTACATCAAGAAAAGCCAATACCTTGGCAGGGTTTGCCATGCCAGCCAAAAGCAGACCGAAGCCAAATATCAAGCCTGCAAAAAATGCGGTCACCTTGAGCATCTTCAGACCCCCAGTACATGGCGACTGACGTATACCGTCGCAAATCCGGTAGCCATAAAGCATAGCGTCGCCACGATGGAGCGAGGAGACAAGCGGGATATCCCGCACACGCCATGACCACTCGTACAGCCCGAACCGTAACGGGTACCCACGCCAACGAGCAGGCCCGCGATGACCAGGGCGGGCCATTCTGAATTAATCTCTATCTCCGGCAACGCTGTGAACGCCGCCCACAATAATGGCGAAATCAACAGGCCAAGCAGGAACAGCGCCTTCTCGCCCCAACCTTCACTGCCCAATTGCAAAACGCCCCCCAACACGCCGCTGATGCCGGCAATACGACCATTCGCGAGAACGAACAAGCTGACGGCCAGCCCTATCAATGCTCCTCCGCACAATGACGTCCAGGGTGTGAAGTTGATCCAATCAATGCTCATTTCGTATTTCCTGCACAAAGGGGGGCCTGTGGGGGGGGGACGTTGACTGGTAAAGCACTATCACCGGCATGATAACCATCTGCCCGGGTGGGTTGCGCGGCTGCTGTGCGAGAGTTAATGGAGGAGTCAGCTATCGGCTCGGCCTACCAAGGCAGCCATGGGAGTATCTTCTGTGTTTACTCATTGGCTGTGCCGAGTTTGACGTGGCGCTGGTAGCACGCCTTAGTGCCGGAAAGGATCAGGTTCGCCCTCACATTTTTTCAAGCGTTCAATAATGGCGGGAGATGTTTTGTTAATGTCGACTCTACCCGATTCCGTTAGGTATATATCTAACGTAGCCCAGCGCTTGGGCGTTATGTCGATACATCTCATATGGCCCTTGATGGGGCCCCAAAAGAAAACCATAAAAAAGTCTTCATCGGGGAATAGATGACCAACATCAGATGACGCTTCTCCCGGAAGCATCCTCTCTCTATGAATTTGGTGTTGCGTATCCCATACTAAACGAAGTTCATCCGTAGCTTCTTTGGAGTAATGAATAACTACGCTGGGGGCAGCAGCATACCAAGCCGTTAGCAGAGCTATAAACGCGAACAGAACTGCATGACGCAACTTAAGTTTTCTCACATTGATGATCAATGACACCCGCTCCCCATGCTTGTGGTGCAACCGAAAGAACCTCTTCCATTATCATTTTCGCTGTTATGCCGCCATGAGGATGCAGGTTAAATAGTTTAATCCCGATCCCGACAGATATTCGGTCGGGATCGTCGTCCCAGGCGCGGAGTCCCTCTACGTTCTCGGCACGTTGAGGTCCCCGGTATTTTCTGCTTACCGGTGGTTTTGTTATGTCACTGATCGCCCCGACAGAGTCTGAGACTATCTGCTCTAACCCCGCACCGTCGGCAAGCACGCTTTCTGAAAGACCGCCTGCGCGGCCAACATAACCGTAGTGGATGTTAGACCAAATATCATAAAAATACTCGTACTCTTCTTGCTTGTGGTAATACCCACCGAACTTCTTATGGATTTTCGGCTTGTGGTCCCAATCCCTATACTGCCCGACACGCTCAGTCCAAATCACCAACGCAGCAGCGCCATTTGCTGCGCCAATAGTTTGGGGGCTCGTCGCGCCAACTTGAGCATACCAAGGCAGGTCCATTTGCTTGCGAGTCTCTTCGGCAACGTCATAACTGAGCAGTTTTTTCATTTTCAAAACAGAAGGGTGATGAATATTGCGATTCATCTCGTCCGCAATGTATGTCGCCAGCTCTTCCATCCTGTCAGGGTGTTTGCAAACAACAGATTCCGCCCTTGGCTCAGGCTTCGCCTCTGACGCCTTACCGGCTGCCTCAGGGCCTACCGAAGCGTTCGCCGCCAAGGCTTTCTCCGTGAGCTTCGGGTCAGCCAGCAAGGTCGCCATCTTCTCGTCGTCCACGGAACCGTCTGGCCGGAAGGCCCCCAGCGCCATGAAGTTAATAATGGTCGCGCCACCAGCGTCGCCCATGACGAAGCCGCCACCCACATTGCCTGAGCCGGTGATGATTGTCCCGCCGTGACTGGTGGGGCTTCCTAGGTGGGCCATAGGACGGCCATTCACCAGAATGGTAGGAAAGCCTGTAGTGATGACCGCGCCACACCCGCAGGTATCCCCCACACGTGCCGCGCCCATGCCGTTGATGTTGACGTCACCGGATGCAGAAGCGATAGGCGTTGTACCGTGCCCCGGTAATGGGCAGGCGTGCTTGTCGCCCAATCGGGCTGAAGAAATCATTGCATGCCGTCCCTGCGTTTTGATCCGTAGACAACCAGCGTTTAGTTGACGCATGGGAGGCTACCGGAAGCGCAAAAAGCGGTATGTAGGGGAAATCTTAGTTTTGCGAAGGACCTTGAGAACCTGATCGAAGAGTCGGGGTGACCTCAATGGTTGCGAACCAGCATCCGTGTCACAAACCGTCGGCCAACTCCGGTCTGCCCCCGCTACGATACGGCCACCTGATCCCTTGAAAATCGGTCACGACACAAAGTGAATAACGCGGTTTTCCCCCAACAAAAACCCCTTATTCAACTCCGTCACCTCGCGGATGTAATCCCACAACAACGTAATCCGCTTGAGCTTTCTCAGGTCCTCCCGGCAGTACATCCAGAATTGACGAGTAATGTTCACTTCCTCCCTCAGCACCGGCAGTAGCCGTGGGTCTTGAGCGGCGAGGAAGCATGGCAGGATGGCCAGTGCGCGGCCTTGCAGGGCGGCGGTGTATTGGGCGATGACGCTGGTGCTGCGCAGCTGTGCCTGGGCGTTGGGCAGCAGGTTGCTCATGTACAGCAGCTCGGAGCTGAACGCCAGGTCGTCGACGTAGCTGATGAAGACGTGCTCGCTCAGGTCCGCCTTGTGTTCGATGGGCGAGTGGTTGTCGAGGTAGGCCTGGGTCGCGTACAGACCCAGGCTGTAATCGCAGAGCTTGCAACACACGTAGGGGCCGTGTTCGGGCCGCTCCAGGGCGATGACGATATCCGCCTCGCGTTTCGACAGGCTGATGAAGTGCGGCAGCGGCAGGATGTCCAGCGAAATGCTCGGGTAGCTGTCGAGAAAGTGGCTCAGTTGCGGGGTGATGAAGAAGCTGCCGAAGCCTTCGGTGCAGCCCATGCGCACATGCCCGGACAACGCGACACTGGACCCGGAAACCTGTTCGCAGGCCATGTGCAGTGTGCTTTCGATGGACTCGGCATAGCCCAGCAGGCGCTGACCTTCGGCGGTCATGATGAAGCCATTGTTGCGCGATTTCTCGAACAGCAGCGTGCCCAGTGAGGTTTCCAGCGAGTTGATGCGCCGCGATACGGTGGTGTAGTCGACGCCCAGGCGCCGGGCCGCGCTGCTGACTTTTCGAGTGCGTGCCACCTCGAGGAAAAACTTCAGGTCATCCCAGTTCAACAGCCCCAAGGAGGTGATGTTTTTTTGCATGTTGACCCTGCTTTTATCTGCGTTCTTGTTAGAAGTTTGCACATCTATACTCCAAAGCACGCCCCCTGACCAATTCAAAAACAAGACTGCCGGGAGGCCACGATCATCCTTCTGCACAGGCTGTGGATGCGTGGTTTGCTGAAGGGAGAATCGCTGAAATGAATGCCTCACTGAACCACACGACGACCTCGATTGCTCGCGTGAAACTGCTGATCAACGGCGAGTGGACCGACTCGCAAAGCAGCGAATGGGTAGACATCGTCAACCCGGCCACTCAGGAAATCCTCGCCCAGGTGCCATTCGCCACGGCCAGTGAAGTGGACGCCGCCGTCGCAGCCGCTCACGCGGCCTATCGAACCTGGCGTGAAACACCGATCGGTGTGCGCATGCGCATCATGCTCAAGTTGCAGGCGCTGATCCGCGAGCACTCCAAGCGTATCGCGGCGGTACTCAGTGCCGAGCAGGGCAAGACGCTGGCCGATGCCGAGGGCGATATCTTTCGGGGCCTGGAAGTGGTCGAGCACGCCTGTTCGATCGGCACGCTGCAAATGGGCGAGTTTGCCGAGAACGTCGCCAGTGGCGTTGACACCTATACCCTGCGCCAGCCGATCGGCGTGTGCGCCGGGATCACGCCGTTCAACTTCCCGGCGATGATTCCGCTGTGGATGTTTCCGATGGCGATCGCCTGCGGCAATACATTCGTGCTCAAGCCTTCCGAGCAGGATCCACTGTCGACCCTGTTGCTGGTCGAGCTGGCGATCGAGGCGGGGGTGCCGCCTGGTGTGCTTAACGTGGTGCATGGTGGCAAGGAGGTGGTGGACGCGATCTGCACGCACCAGGACATCAAGGCTGTTTCCTTCGTCGGTTCGACGGCGGTCGGCACGCATGTCTACGATCTGGCCGGTCGGCATGGCAAGCGGGTGCAGGCAATGATGGGGGCGAAGAATCATGCCGTCGTGCTACCCGACGCCAATCGCGAGCAAACCCTGAACGCGTTGGTGGGCGCAGGTTTCGGTGCGGCGGGTCAGCGGTGCATGGCGACTTCTGTGGTGGTGCTGGTCGGCGCGTCTAGACAGTGGCTGCCCGACCTCAAGGCGCGGGCGCAGAAACTCAAGGTCAATGCCGGCCAGGAACCGGGCACCGACATCGGGCCGGTGATTTCACGACGGGCCAAACAACGCATTCTGGATCTGATCGAGAGCGGCGTGCGTGAAGGTGCGACGCTGGAACTGGATGGTCGGGAGGTTTCAGTGCCAGGTTACGAGGGCGGCAACTTCGTAGGGCCGACCTTGTTCTCGGGCGTCACCACCGACATGCAGATCTACACCCAGGAAATTTTCGGGCCGGTGCTGGTGGTGCTGGAAGTCGATACCCTCGATGAGGCTATCGCGCTGGTCAACGCCAACCCGTTCGGCAATGGCACCGGGCTGTTCACCCAGAGCGGTGCGGCGGCACGCAAGTTCCAAAGTGAGATCGATGTCGGGCAGGTCGGGATCAATATTCCGATTCCCGTGCCGGTGCCGTTTTTCAGTTTCACTGGCTCGCGGGGTTCCAAGTTGGGCGATCTGGGCCCGTACGGCAAACAGGTGGTGCAGTTCTACACTCAGACCAAGACCGTCACCAGTCGCTGGTTCGATGACGAGAGCGTCAACGATGGCGTGAACACCACGATCAATCTGCGCTGAGCGCTGGCGGTCAATTCGCCCGGGAGAACAACCATGAACATCGCATTTATCGGTCTGGGCAATATGGGCGCGCCCATGGCCCGCAACCTGATCAGAGCCGGTCACGCCTTGCAGGTGTTCGACCTCAACAAGAGTGTACTGGCTGAGTTCGCCGAGCTGGGCGCACAGGTCAGCGACTCACCCGCACAGGCGGCCCAGGGCACTGAACTGGTCATCACCATGTTGCCCGCAGCGGCGCATGTGCGCAGCGTGTACCTCAACGACGACGGCGTGCTGAAAGGCATCGCGTCCGGTGTCCCGGCAGTTGATTGCAGCACCATCGACCCGCAGACCATCCGCGACATCGCCGCTGTCGCTGCGCAGCAAGGCGTGGTGTTGGGCGATGCGCCAGTGTCGGGCGGCACCGGTGGTGCGCAGGCCGGAACCCTGACCTTCATGGTCGGAGGTTCTGCCGGGCATTTCGCTGTGCTCAAACCGGTGCTGGAACAGATGGGCCGCAACATCGTGCATTGTGGTGACGTGGGCACCGGCCAGATCGCCAAGATCTGCAACAACATGCTGCTGGCGATTTCCATGATCGGCGTGGCCGAGTCCATGGCGCTGGGCAATGCACTGGGTATCGACACCGAAGTGCTGGCCGGCATCATCAACACCTCGACGGGCCGTTGCTGGAGTTCGGAGGCCTACAACCCGTGGCCCGGCATCGTCGAAACCGCTCCCGCGTCACGCGGTTACAGCGGCGGCTTTGGCGCCGAGCTGATGCTCAAGGACCTGGGCCTGGCAACCGAGGCCGCGCGCTCGGCGCATCAACCGGTCATCCTCGGCGCAGTGGCGCAACAGCTGTATCAGGCCATGAGCCTGCGTGGCGATGGTGGCAAGGATTTCTCGGCGATCATTGAGGGGTATCGCCCGAAAGCCTAGGCGTCACCCGTGTCGGGAATCCGTGGGGCGTTGCTGTGTATCCGGTTTTTACATTAGGAAATCGCGGCAGAACCGGCTACTTTGGACCTCGTCAGACCCGCGCAGGGATGCTCGGTACGCTTCGACGAGAAGTGCCGCATCCTCGCCCGGAGGCTGGCGCTTCACTCATCAAACGTCCCTGACCCAGAAAAAGAAGAGATCGACCATGAAGTTCGAACCCCTCGCCAGATCGTTGATCGCGACGGCACTGATTGTCGCGTATTCCCCCACATTCGCCGCGTCACAAGCCCCGGTCGCTGCCGAAAACGGCATGGTCGTGACGGCTCAGCACCTGGCTACCCACGTGGGTGTCGATGTACTCAAGGCTGGCGGCAATGCGGTCGATGCGGCCGTGGCGGTCGGCTACGCGCTGGCGGTGGTCTATCCCGCTGCGGGCAACCTCGGCGGTGGTGGGTTCATGACCATCCAGCTGGCCGACGGGCGCAAGACCTTCCTCGACTTCCGTGAAAAGGCACCATTGGCGGCCACCGCCGATATGTACCTGGACAAGGACGGCAAGGTCATCCCTGATCTGAGCGCCAAAGGCCATCTGGCCGTCGGCGTGCCCGGCACTGTGTCCGGTATGGAAATGGCCCTGAGCAAGTACGGCACCCGCAAGCGGGAAGAAGTCATCGCGCCGGCGATCAAGCTCGCCGAGGAAGGTTTTGTGCTGGGGCGGGGCGATGTCGACATGCTGTCGAGCGCCACGGATGTGTTCAAGGCGGACATGGCCGATTCCGGCTCGATCTTCCTCAACAAGGGCGAGCCGATGCAGGTCGGTCAGAAGCTGGTGCAGAAAGACCTGGCCAAGACCCTCAAGGAAGTGTCCGAGAAGGGCAGCGACGGTTTCTACAAGGGCTGGGTTGCCAAGGCGCTGGTCGACTCCAGTCAGGCGGGCAAGGGCATCATCACCCAGGCGGACCTGGACCATTACAAGACCCGCGAGCTGGCACCGGTCGAATGTGATTACCGTGGCTACCACGTGGTCTCGGCACCGCCTCCGAGCTCTGGCGGTGTGGTCATCTGCCATATTCTGAACATCCTCGAAGGCTACCCGATGAAAGAGCTGGGCTTCCGCTCGGCGCAGGGCATGCATTATCAGATCGAGGCCATGCGTCACGCCTACGCGGACCGCAACAGCTACCTGGGCGACCCGGACTTCGTCAAGAATCCGGTCGAGCACCTGCTGGACGTCAAGTATGCCGCCAAGCTGCGCGCTGCCATCGATCCGCAAAAGGCCGGTGACTCGAACAAGATCATACCCGGCGTCGCGCCCCATGAAGGCAGCAACACCACTCACTATTCGATTGTCGATAAATGGGGCAATGCGGTTTCGGTGACCTACACCCTGAACAACTGGTTCGGCGCGGGCGTCATGGCCAGCAAGACCGGCGTGATCCTCAACGACGAAATGGATGACTTCACCGTCAAGGTCGGCGTGCCCAACATGTACGGACTGGTGCAGGGCGAAGCCAACGCGATCGCGCCGGGCAAGACGCCGCTGTCGTCGATGAGCCCGACCATTGTCACCAAGGACGGCAAGGCAGTGATGGTCGTCGGCACGCCGGGCGGCAGCCGCATCATTACCGCCACGCTGCTGACCATGCTCAACGTCATCGACTACGGCATGAACATTCAGGAAGCGGTGGACGCGCCGCGTTTCCACCAGCAATGGCAGCCTGAGGAAACCAACATCGATACCTTCGCGGTCAGCCCTGACACGCTGAAGATTCTCCAGAGCTGGGGTCAAAAGTTCGCAGGTCCGCAGCCGCTCAATCATGTGGCGGCGATTCTGGTGGGCGCGCCTTCGCTGGGTGGCAAACCGGTCGGTAACAACCGCTTCTACGGCGCTAACGACCCGCGTCGCAACACCGGCTTGTCGCTCGGCTACTGAGTCACGCTGCTAATCACGCCACGGCCCTGAGCTTCAGGGTCGTGGCGTTTTGCGTTCTGAGGTCTGCTCAGTTACGCACCCAGCGCTGCCTGCTCCAGCTGCTCAACGCGTCGACGGCGAATACCAGTATCAGCATCGCCAGAATAACGGTACTGGCCTGCGCTTCCTGAAACAGGCTGAGGCTGACGTACAGCATTTGCCCCAGACCGCCCGCGCCGACAAAGCCCAGCACGCTGGCCATGCGAATGTTGTTCTCCCAGCGATACAGCGTATACGCCAGCAGTTGTGGCCAGAGGTTGGGCAGGGTGCCGTAGCTGAACGCCTGCCAGGCGCTGCCGCCCTGCAGACGAATCGCTGCAGCGGGTTGCGGCGCGGTATTTTCCAGCGCCTCAGCAAACAGACGGCCCAAAACGCCCGTGGTGTGCAGTGCCAGTGCCAGCGTGCCGGCATTGGGGCCGAGCCCGGCAGCCAGCACCATCAACACGGCCCACACCAGTTCCGGAATGGCGCGCAGTGCATTGAGCAGCAGGCGACTCAGGCTGCGCAGGAACCAGCCGAAGCGTCCGGCAGCGGGCAGTGCCAGGAGCAAACCTGCGATGGCGGCCAGCAAGGTGCCGAGTGCCGACATGGCCAGGGTTTCCAGGGCGCCCTGGCCGATTGCCTGCAGATGAGGGGCGCTCAGGTCCGGGCTCATGAAGCGCAACGCGTAACGGCCCATCTGCGTCAGGTTGTCGTGGCTGCCCAGGGTCAGCAGGTCGAGGCCGAGGTACACAAACGATGCGACCACGGCCGCAATCATCGTCAGCACCAGCAGCAGATTGCCTGCGCGCTTCATGTGAACTGCCTGCGCAGCAAACGGCTGAGCTGGTCGGCGAGCAGCACCAGCAGCAGGAAGGTCAGCAGCATGCTCGCCACTTCGTCACCGGCGAACATGCGCATCGACAGGTCGATCTGCTGACCCAGTCCGCCTGCGCCGACGAAACCCATGACCACCGAAGCGCGCACGGCGCACTCCCAGCGGTACACGGTGTAGGAGGTCAGTTCGGCTGCCGCGTTGGGCAGGATGCCGTAAGCCAGTGCGGCCAGGCGACTGCTGCCGGCCTGGAGCAGCGCGTGGGCCGGGCGTTGGTCCACCGATTCGAAAATCTCGGCGTACACTTTGCCGAGCATGCCTGCGTAGGTGATGGCGATGGCCAGCACGCCTGCCGTCGGGCCCAGGCCGACCGCGCGCACGAACAACAGCGCCCAGACGATTTCCGGCACGCTGCGCAGAAAGATCAATACCCCGCGTGCCGGCCAGCGCAGGCATTGGCCGAGCCAGCCGGGGCGGCCGCCACGTGAGGCGGCCGACAGCGACAATGACTGGCTGGCGAGCAGGCTTGCCGGAACGGCCAGCAGCAAGGCAAGGGCAATGCCGGCTGTGGCGATCGCCAGGGTTTGCAGCGTCGCATCCAGCAGCAGCCCGAGGAATTCCGCAGAGTGCGCCACCGGCCAGAACCCGGCGAGAAAGCTGCCCATCGTCCGCGCATTATCGGCTTGCAGCAGCACCAGCGGATTCAGTTCGGCCAGACGAATGCCCGGCCAGAGCAGGGCGACCGCCAGCAATGTCAGCAACAGGCGTGGCGTTGCCGCCGGGTCGCGCTGATCCCGACTCAGCATCGTGGCGTCCAGCGTGTTTCAGCCGCATCCGAAACCGCCTGAGGGCTGAGTTGTTCGTTGGCATACAGCGTGTCGAGATGCTCCCGGCCGACCTCGCTGGCGGCGAGGTCGAAGTGAACTCGCCCGTCGCGCACCCCGATGACCCGCGGGAAATGTGCCAGTGCCAGTTCCACCGCATGCAGGCTGGCGACCAGCGTCACGTTGTGCTCGATGGCGTGCTGACACAGCAGCGCCAGGGTGTGATCGGCGAGGCGCGGGTCCATCGCCGAAACCGGCTCGTCGGCCAGCAGCAGTTCGGGTTGCTGATACAGGGCGCGGGCAATGCCGACACGTTGCAGCTGCCCACCGGACAACTGCTGGCAACGCTCGAACAATTTGTCCGCCAGGTCCAGACGCGCCAGCACCTCGCGGGCGCCGCTGATGTCGAGTGGATACAGCAGGTTCAGCAGGCTTTTGCCCAGCCCCCACTGACCAAGCCTGCCCGCCGACACCGCAGTCACCACCCGCTGGCGCGCCGGCAACGGCGGTGCCTGATGAATCAGCGCAATGCGGCTGCGCAGGCGCTGGCGTCGTGTGCTGGAGAGCTGCCAGGGATCAGTCCCCAGCACCTGCAGTTGCCCGGCACTGGGCGGCAGAGCGCTGGCCAGCAGGTTGAGTAGCGTGGTCTTGCCCGCACCGGACGGCCCGATGATCGCTACCCGTTCGCCACGAGCGATGCTCAGGTCCAGGCCGCGCAACGCCAGTGTGCCGTCGCTGTGGCGCAGCTCGATGGCGGACAGACGCAGGGTCATTTCAGCAGGTCGGCAGCGCGTGCGGCTTCTTCGATGCCTTTGTAGTTCTCTGGCTTGGTCTCGATGAAGCGGCTGGCGGCCTGAAGATCGAGGATTGCCTTCTGCTCCGGGTTGGCCGGGTCGAGGTCGAGGAAGGCCTGTTTGATCTTCGCTGCCAGTGCCGGGTCGAGGCTGCCGCGTACGGTCCAGTTGTAGTCGAAGTAAGCCGGTGTGGTCTGGAAGACGTGAACCTTGTTGGTGTCGACCTTGCCGCTGGCGACCAGCTTGTCCCACACGCTGGCGTTGAGCACGCCTGCATCGACCTTGCCCGCCTGAACCCACGCGGCGGTTGCGTCATGCGCGCCGGAATAGGCGACGCGGCTGAAGAACGTTTCCGGCTTGATGTTTTCCTTGAGCATGAAATAGCGCGGCATCAGGCTGCCGGATGTCGACGACACCGAGCCGAAGGCAAAGGTTTTGCCCTTGAGGTCTGCCAGGGTTTTCACGTTCGGATCGGAGGTGATGAATTTGCTGGTGAACCTGGCGTCCTGCTCACGCTGTACCAGTGGCACCGCATTACCGGTTTTGAGGTTGACCTGAACGAAGGTGAAACCGCCCAGCCAGGCCATGTCGAGCCGGTCAGTGGCCAGCGCTTCGACCACTGCCGGATAATCCGCGACCGGAACGAACTCGACTTTCATGCCCAGCCGTTGCTCCAGATAAGCCCCCAGCGGCTTGAACTTGCGCAGCAGTTCGGTGGGCGCTTCGTCGGGAATGGCCGAGACGCGCAGGGTGTCGGCAGCGTGGCTGGTCAGGGCGGAGAAGGACAGGGCAAGGCCGGCGGCGAGCGCCAGGGTACGCTTGAGCATGGAGGTTCTCCGGTTCAATAGCGGAAAAAGGATAACGTTAAGCCCGCGTGCACGAGCAGGCGGCGCTTCACAGGATTCGGTGGTGATGCGCGGGGATTATAAGAGGCATGGCGAGAAAGGCCAGTTCGGCAGATTCACCGCCCGAATGCACGACCGGCGCACGACGCGGTTTGCGCTGATAAGGGAACAGCCCCTAGACTCCACAGCCTGTTTCCCGGTAACCGAGAGTGTCGCGATGAATGAGCCAATCCGCCTGACCCAGTACAGTCACGGAGCAGGGTGTGGCTGCAAGATTTCCCCCAAGGTGCTGGACGTGATCCTCGCTGGCAGCGGCGCTCAGAACCTTGACCCCAGACTCTGGGTTGGCAATGCCTCGCGTGATGACGCGGCGGTCTATGCGCTGGATGACGAGCGCGGCGTGGTCTCGACCACGGACTTCTTCATGCCCATCGTTGATGACCCGTTCGATTTCGGCCGTATCGCCGCGACCAATGCCATCAGCGACATCTATGCGATGGGCGGTGACCCGCTGATGGCCATCGCCATTCTCGGCTGGCCGGTCAACATCCTGCCACCCGAAGTGGCGCGTGAAGTCATTCGCGGTGGCCGTGCCGTCTGCGACGCTGCCGGTATCCCGCTGGCGGGAGGGCATTCCATCGATGCGCCTGAGCCGATCTTCGGTCTGGCGGTGACCGGCGTGGTGCAGAAAAAGCACATGAAGCGCAACGACACGGCCCTGGCGGGGAGCACCCTGTACCTGACCAAGCCCCTGGGCATAGGCATCCTCACCACGGCCGAGAAAAAATCCAGGTTGCGCGATGAAGACATCGGTCTGGCGCGTGACTGGATGTGCACCCTGAACAAGCCGGGCAGCCGTTTCGGCAAGCTCGACGGGGTGCAGGCAATGACCGATGTCACCGGCTTCGGTCTGCTCGGGCATCTGGTTGAAATGGCGGACGGCGCAGGTCTGACCGCACGTCTGGACTACGCGGCTGTACCGCGTCTGCCCGGCGTCGAGCATTACATTGCCGAGGGCTGTGTGCCGGGCGGCACATTGCGCAACTTTGCAAGTTACGGCGACAGGATCGGCGCACTGAGCGATGCCCAGCGTGACCTGTTGTGTGATCCACAGACCAGCGGCGGTCTGTTGGTCGCGGTCAGCCCTGAAGGTGAAGCCGAGTTTCTGATCGTGGCTGCCGAACTGGGGCTGCTGCTCAACCCTATCGGCACCCTGCACGAGCGACAGACCCACGCCGTCGAGGTGTTCTGATGGCCGGCAACAGCAGCGACTACCGTGCACTGTTTCTCAACGACGTGCCGATGATGGACGCTCGCGCTCCGGTGGAGTTTTCCAAAGGGGCTTTTCCTGGCGTGATCAACCTGCCGCTGATGAATGACATCGAGCGGCAAAAGGTCGGCACCTGCTACAAGCAACACGGCCAGGACGCCGCTATCCAGCTCGGGCATCAATTGGTCTGTGGTCAGATCAAGGATGAACGCGTCAATGCGTGGATCGAGTTCGCCAAAGCCAATCCGGATGGCTACCTGTACTGCTTTCGCGGCGGGCTGCGCTCGCAGACGGTACAGCGCTGGCTGAAGGATGCCGGGGTCGATTACCCGCGGGTTCTTGGCGGCTACAAGGCGATGCGCACGTTTCTGCTGGATACCCTGCACGAGGCGGTGAGCGAATGCGCTATCGTCGTGCTCGGCGGAATGACCGGCACGGGCAAGACCGAAGTATTGACGCAGCTGCCCAACAGCGTGGACCTGGAAGGCATCGCCAATCATCGCGGCTCCAGCTTCGGCAAGCGTGCCACCGGACAACCGGCGCAGATCGACTTCGAGAACCGCTTGGCCATCGACCTGCTCAAGAAGCGCGCAGCCGGTATCGAACAATTCGTTGTGGAAGATGAAAGCCGTCTGGTCGGCAGTTGCAACGTGCCGCTGGAGCTGCACCAGGCGATGCAGGGCTGCGCGATGGTCTGGTTGGAAGACAGCTTCGAGAATCGCGTCGAGCGCATTCTCGAGGACTATGTGATCAACCTCTGCGCAGAGTTTATCACCGTCAAGGGCGCAGAGCAGGGCTTCGGCCTGTTCGCCGAGCGTCTGTTGCAAAGCCTGAACAACATTCACAAACGCCTCGGCGGCGAGCGTCACCAGCGCCTGTCGGGCCTTATGCAGGCGGCGCTGGAAGAACAGCAGCGCAACGGTGCGGTTGATCTGCACCGAGGCTGGATCGAAGGGCTGCTCGGCGAATATTACGACCCGATGTACGCTTACCAGCGCGAACACAAAGCGGCGCGTATCGAATTCGCAGGTGACCAAGCGCAAGTGCTGGCCTATCTGCGCGAGCGCTCTGATCAACGTTAAGCCTCGACCTCTATCCATCTGGCAAGGGACGCCATGCACTCGATTCTCGACTTCTATCAAACGCTGGGCTGGGGCCTTTCGGCGCTGGTGATCGTCACCTTTCTGCTGGCCGGAACGGTCAAGGGTGTGATCGGTCTGGGCTTGCCCACGGTGGCAATGGGGTTGCTGGGGCTGGCCATGCTGCCGGCGCAGGCTGCGGCGTTGCTGATTATTCCGTCGACATTCACCAACGTCTGGCAACTGGCGACGGGTGGCAATCTGCGGCCTTTGCTGAAGCGGCTATGGCCGATGCTGAGCATGATTTTCATCGGCACGCTGGCCGGGGCGTTCTGGCTGGGCATGAGTGGCGGTCATTCAATGACCCGCGCGTTGGGTGGCGCGTTGTTTCTCTACGCGTTGAGCGGGCTGTTCTTGCCGACCTTCAGGGTTGCCGCCGCTGCCGAGCGCTGGCTGGGTCCGCTGTGCGGCTTGATTACCGGGGTGATCGCGTCGGCCACCGGGGTGTTCGTGATTCCCGTGGTGCCTTATCTGCAGGCGCTGGGGCTTGAGCGCGACCAACTGGTCCAGGCGCTGGGGTTGTCCTTCACTGTCTCGACGCTGGCGCTGGCGGCGGGTTTGTCGTGGAACGGCGCACTGGGCGGCGCAGAGCTGGGCGCCTCCACGCTGGCGCTGATTCCGGCCCTGTTGGGCATGCTGCTGGGGCAATGGCTGCGCCAGCGAATCAGCGCGGTGCTGTTCAAGCGTGTGTTCTTTATCGGCATGGGCCTGCTGGGGCTGCATCTGCTGATAAAAGGCTGATGAGTCATGCGCTGTATCGCGGGCATGCGCGACTTGCACTGAGGATTCAGTGTTTTCCGGATTTCATGCAGGAGAGGATGAAGGATTACGCGCTGACTGCCATTTGCCGAGCCCGTCGCTGGACGGGCTTTTGACTGCTACGAATATCAGTGCGTACGGGCGACTGCAAACTCGCTCAGTTCGACCAGTGCGTCGCGGTACTCGCTGGGCGGCAGCGCGTCCAGGCAGGCAATGGCGCGTGCCGCGTAGTCGCGGGCCAGCTGTGCGGTGTAATCGAGGGCGCCGGCGCTTTCTACTGCGTTGCGGATGCTTTCCAGATCTTCCAGGCCACCTTTCTGGATCGCCTGGCGAACCAGTGCGGCCTGCTCCGGGCTGCCTTCACGCATGGTGTAGATCAGCGGCAGGGTCGGCTTGCCTTCGGCGAGGTCGTCACCGACGTTCTTGCCCAGCGTCTCGGCATCGCCCCGGTAGTCCAGCAGGTCATCCACCAACTGGAAGGCCACACCCAGATGGTCGCCGAACGTGCGCAGTGCTTCGCTCTGTTCCTGGGGGGCGTTGCACAGGGCCGCGGCGCTGTGGGTCGAGGCTTCGAACAGCATGGCTGTCTTGCCGCGAATCACTTCCATGTAGGTTTCTTCGGTGGTGCTGGCGTCACGGATCTTCGAGAGCTGCAGCACTTCGCCTTCGGCGATGATGCGGGTTGCCTTGGACAGAATCTTCATGACCTCCATCGAGCCCAGTTCGACCATCATTTCGAACGAGCGCGAATAAAGGAAGTCGCCCACCAATACGCTGGGCGCATTGCCCCAGAGCGCGTTGGCGGTGGAACGACCGCGACGCATGCCGGACATGTCGACAACGTCGTCATGCAGCAGGGTGGCGGTGTGCAGGAATTCGATAGTGGCGGCGAGCAGGCGAACATCATCGCCTTCGCGACCCAGTGCCTTGCCGCACAGCAGCACCAGCAACGGGCGCAGGCGCTTGCCACCTGCCGACGTGATGTAATCACCGATTTTCGAGACCAGCGGTACGCGCGACGTCAGTTGCTTTTTGATGATAAGGTCAACGGCACTAAAGTCGTCCGCCACCGCGCGGTAGAAGGCTTGGGGTTGCATCAGCGACAGGTGCTCCGGATAGGTTGCGCCGCATGCTAGGTCGCGGGGTAGAGCGTGTCAAGGTATGACGAGCCGCCTCTTGCAACACGCGAATGCCTTGCGTACAATCGCGCACCCTAACTTTCCTGGGCAGCACCTGCCTTACGCAATGCAAACGGGCCGTTCCAGCCCCATGCAGCCATGCCAGCCGATACTCTTCTTATAAAGAGCTGGGTGAGCAGGATTTTCGGAGAAATACCATGTACGCAGTAATTGTTACCGGTGGCAAGCAGTACAAAGTCGCCCCAGGTGAATACCTGAAAATTGAAAAACTGGAAATCGCTACTGGCGAATCCGTCACGTTTGACCGCGTTCTGCTGGTTGGCAATGGCGACGACGTCAATATCGGTGCTCCCGTTGTTGCTGGCGCTACCGTTGTGGCTGAAGTGGTTTCGCAAGGTCGTCACGATAAGGTTCGTATCATCAAGTTCCGTCGTCGTAAGCACCACATGAAGCGTATGGGCCACCGCCAGTGGTACACCGAGATCAAAATTACAGGTATTCAGGCTTAATTCAGCCTAATCCTCAACTGGAGAATTGACTCATGGCTCACAAAAAAGCTGGTGGTAGTACCCGTAACGGGCGCGACTCAGAAGCCAAGCGCCTTGGCGTGAAGATGTATGGCGGCCAGGCTATCATCCCTGGCAACATCATCGTGCGTCAGCGCGGCACCCAATTCCACGCTGGCTACGGCGTTGGCATGGGTAAAGATCACACCCTGTTCGCGAAAGTGGAAGGCGTGATCAAGTTTCAGGTCAAGGGCGCCTTCGGTCGCCGCTACGTGAGCATCGTTCCGAAGACTGAAGTCTCCGCAGCGTAATCACGCAGTAGCTTAAGAGCCCTGTCTTGCGACGGGGCTTTTTTGTTTGTAGAGGTAGAGAGGCAGGTGAGTCTCTTGCAAAACTGTTTGTGCGGGCTGTTGTGATGTTGACCCATGGGGTCGCTGGTTTCTGATCGGTATCGCAACGCTCATTTTTGCAAGAGTCTTATGTAATTTATGTGGTTCTGCTCGTCCCTGTGGCGGGAGGCGTGCGTTATGAAATTTGTAGATGAAGTATCCATTCGAGTAAAAGCCGGTGATGGCGGCAACGGTTGCATGAGCTTCCGCCGCGAAAAATTCATTGAAAACGGTGGTCCCAACGGTGGTGATGGTGGTGATGGCGGCTCGATCTTCATGGTCGCCGACGTCAACCTGAACACGCTGGTCGACTACCGTTACACCCGTCACTTCGACGCCGAGCGCGGCTCCAACGGTGGCAGCGCCGACTGCACCGGTCGCAAGGGTGAAGAGCTGGTACTGCGTGTGCCGGTCGGGACCACCATCATCGACGCCACCACTCAGGAAATCATCGGTGACCTGACCAAGGATGGTCAGCGCTTGATGGTTGCCCAGGGCGGCTGGCACGGTCTGGGTAACACCCGATTCAAGTCCAGTACCAACCGCGCTCCGCGCCAGACCACGCCGGGCAAGCCTGGTGATCAACGTGATCTCAAGCTCGAGCTGAAAGTCCTGGCCGACGTCGGCCTGCTGGGCCTGCCAAATGCTGGCAAGAGCACCTTCATCCGTTCGGTGTCTGCGGCCAAGCCAAAGGTTGCCGACTATCCGTTCACCACGCTGGTGCCAAACCTGGGCGTGGTCAGTGTCGATCGCTGGAAAAGCTTTGTGGTTGCCGACATTCCAGGTCTGATCGAGGGTGCATCCGACGGCGCGGGCCTGGGGATTCGCTTCCTCAAGCACCTGGCGCGTACCCGTCTGTTGCTGCATCTTGTCGATATGGCGCCGCTGGATGAAAGCAGTGCTCCGGATGCGGCCGAAGTGATCGTCAACGAACTGGAGAAATTCAGTCCGTCGCTGGCCGAGCGTGATCGCTGGCTGGTGCTGAACAAGTGCGATCAGATTCTCGAAGAGGAGCAGGAGGCACGCAAGCAGGAGATCGTCGATCGTCTGGAGTGGACCGGCCCTGTTTACGTGATCTCTGCCATTGCCAAAGAAGGCACCGAGCAGCTGACTCGCGACATCATGCGTTACCTCGAAGAGCGCAGCCAGCGTATCGCCGAAGAGCCTGGTTACGCCGAAGAGCTGGCCGAGCTCGATCAGCGCATCGAAGATGAAGCCCGTGCCCAGTTGCAGGCACTGGACGATCAGCGTGCCCTGCGTCGCAGCGGCGTGAAGAGCGTGCATGACATCGGTGACGATGACTGGGATGAAGAAGACGTGGACGATGAAGACGGTCCGGAAATCATTTACGTCCGTGACTGATCGCTTGAAGTAAACTTGAACGCCGCTACGATTGTTAGCGGCGTTTTTGTATCCCGAATTTGAAAATCTCTGGCTAGGGTTGGAAGAAGATGCGCAGCAAAGTGACGGGCGCCCAGCGCTGGGTTGTGAAGATTGGCAGTGCCTTGCTGACGGCTGATGGCAAGGGCCTGGATCGCAACGCCATGGGTGTTTGGGTGGAGCAGATGGTGGCGCTGCATGAGGCGGGTGTCGAGCTGGTACTGGTGTCTTCCGGGGCGGTGGCTGCCGGCATGAGCCGTCTTGGCTGGACGGCCAGACCCAGTGCCATGCACGAGCTTCAGGCTGCTGCGGCGATTGGTCAGATGGGCTTGGTACAGGCGTGGGAATCGAGCTTTGCCGAGCATGGCCGGCATACCGCGCAGATCCTTCTGACCCACGACGACCTGTCGGACCGCAAACGCTACCTGAATGCCCGCAGCACCCTGCGCACGCTGGTCGAGCTTGGGGTTGTGCCGGTCATCAACGAAAACGACACAGTGGTTACCGACGAAATCCGTTTCGGCGATAACGACACGCTGGCGGCGCTGGTTGCCAATCTGGTCGAGGCTGATCTGCTGGTCATCCTGACCGACCGTGACGGCATGTTCGACGCCGATCCGCGCAACAACCCGGAGGCGCAGCTGATTTACGAAGCGCGTGCCGATGATCCGGCGCTGGATGCAGTGGCCGGTGGTACGGGCGGTGCGCTGGGGCGTGGCGGCATGCAGACCAAGTTGCGTGCAGCGCGTCTGGCGGCGCGTTCCGGTGCGCATACCGTTATCGTCGGCGGGCGCATCGAGCGCGTTCTGGCGCGGCTCAAGGGTGGTGAGCGGTTGGGCACGCTGCTGTCCCCTGAGCGTGGCATGCTCGCAGCGCGCAAGCAGTGGCTGGCAGGGCACCTGCAGACCCGCGGTACGCTGGTGCTGGATGATGGTGCGGTTGCGGCGCTGGCCAGGGATCATAAAAGCCTGCTGCCGGTAGGCGTCAAGCTTGTCCAGGGCAGCTTCCGGCGTGGCGAGATGGTGGTATGCGTCGCCCCGGACGGTCGCGAGATCGCTCGCGGGCTGAGTAACTACAGTGCCATCGAAGCCCAGAAAATCATTGGTCACTCTTCCGAATCCATCGTGCGCGAGCTGGGCTATATGGCCGAGCCCGAGCTGATTCATCGGGATAACCTGATCCTCGTCTGACTCAAGGCTGAAAAAAAGGACTATTTGATGCGTTTCATGAAAGGTTTATTGGCCGCTGCGTTGCTGATGCCGGTGCTGGTCTCGGCCGAAGAGATCGGTCAGGTGTCGACCGTGTTCAAGATGGTCGGGCCCAACGATCGAATTGTGGTCGAGGCGTTTGATGATCCCAAGGTGGACGGGGTGACGTGCTACCTGTCACGCGCCAAGACGGGCGGCGTGAGGGGTGGTCTGGGGTTGGCCGAGGACCGTGCCGAGGCGTCCATCGCCTGTCGTCAGGTCGGGCCGATCCGTTTCAAGGAAACCCTCAAGGACGGCGACGAGGTGTTCAAGGAGCGTACTTCGCTGGTCTTCAAGACCATGCAGGTGGTGCGTTTCTTCGACAAGAAGCGCAATGCACTGGTGTACCTGGTCTACAGCGACCGTGTCATCGAAGGCAGCCCGCAGAATGCCGTGACCGCCATTCCGATCCTGCCATGGACAACCGCGCCTGCGCCTTGAGTCTGTAGCAGGATAGTTACAGGCTTATCGTTTCTCACGCTCCAGCGTGGGAATGCCTTTCGTGACGCTCTGCGTCACAGGTCCGCGCCGCGCCGCGCGTTTGCGTTTCCCGCTACTTTCCAGCAGGCAATAAAAAACCGACCCTGAGGTCGGTTTTTTAACAAGCGGGTCGCTTAGGCTGCAGCAGCAAGGCTCAGAGCCTTGATGTGACCGTTCAGACGACCTTTATGGCGAGCAGCCTTGTTCTTGTGGATGATGCCTTTATCGGCCATACGGTCGATAACAGGAACAGCCAGAACATAAGCGGCTTGCGCTTTTTCTGCGTCTTTTGCGTCGATGGCTTTAACTACATTCTTGATGTAGGTACGAACCATGGAACGCAGGCTGGCGTTGTGGCTGCGACGCTTCTCAGCCTGTTTTGCACGTTTTTTGGCGGAAGGTGTGTTGGCCACCGTCGAGCTCCTCGAAAGACTTTGTGAAATAGCAAACAAAATAGGCCGCGAATCATGCCGATGAGTTGAAGTCTTGTCAAGGGCAGTTAAGGTGTTCCGCTGAGTGGTTGCTACATTTGACTGGAGGATTTATTTCCGGCCTGTGACCTGTAAACTCGCGGCCTTTGCTTCGGGCGTTTTTGCGGCGCGAAGTATTGCATAAATGGCTGGCTTTATCGCCCATCCTTTGCCGAGGCGCACAACTCTTTCAATGAATCTACTCAAGTCACTCGCCGCCGTCAGCTCTATCACCATGGTTTCCCGGGTTTTGGGCTTTGTACGCGACACCATCATCGCGCGCACTTTCGGTGCCGGAATGGCCACGGATGCGTTCTTCATCGCCTTCAAGCTGCCCAATCTGCTGCGCCGTATTTTCGCCGAGGGTGCCTTTTCCCAGGCATTCGTGCCGATCCTGGCCGAATACAAGAGCCAGCAGGGGGAGGAGGCGACGCGTACCTTCATTTCCTATGTCACCGGGTTGCTGACCCTGGCGCTGGCGCTGGTGACGCTGCTCGGAGTGATCTTTGCGCCCTGGGTGATCTGGGCCACCGCGCCGGGCTTTGTCGACACCCCGGAGAAATTCGCGCTTACCTCGGATCTGCTGCGGGTGACCTTTCCTTATATATTGCTGATCTCCCTGTCCTCGATGGCCGGTGCGATCCTCAATACCTGGAACCGCTTCTCGGTGCCAGCGTTCGTGCCTACGCTGCTCAACGTCAGCATGATTTTCTTCGCGCTGTTCCTGACGCCGTATTTCGATCCGCCGGTCATGGCGCTGGGCTGGGCGGTTCTGGTCGGCGGCCTGCTGCAACTGCTTTACCAACTGCCGCACCTGAAAAAGATCGGCATGCTGGTGCTGCCTCGCCTTAATCTGCGCGACACCGGGGTCTGGCGGGTAATGAAGCAGATGCTGCCCGCCATCCTTGGCGTTTCTGTCAGTCAGATTTCTCTGATCATCAACACGATCTTTGCCTCGTTCCTCGTCGCCGGCTCAGTGTCATGGATGTACTACGCCGACCGCCTGATGGAGCTGCCTTCCGGCGTGCTGGGTGTGGCGCTGGGTACGATTCTGCTGCCGATACTGTCCAAAACCTACGCGCAACGGGATCGCCAGGAATATTCGCGAATTCTCGACTGGGGCCTGCGACTGTGTTTCGTGCTGGTTCTGCCTTGCACCCTGGCGCTGGGGCTGCTTGCTGAGCCGTTGACCGTTTCGTTGTTTCAGTATGGTAAATTCGATGCACTCGACGCGGCCATGACCCAACGTGCGCTGGTCGCCTATTCGGTCGGGTTGCTGGGGATCATCCTGATCAAGGTGCTGGCCCCCGGCTTTTATGCTCAACAAAATATCCGCACCCCGGTGAAAATCGCGATCTTCACCCTCATAGTGACTCAATTGCTCAACCTGGCCTTTATCGTGCCCTTGCAGCATGCCGGTCTGGCGCTGGCGATCAGTGTGGGGGCGTGCATCAATGCCGGGTTGCTGTTCTGGCAGTTGCGCAAGCAGGATCTGTTTCAGCCGCAGCCTGGCTGGACGAAGTTCCTGTTCAAGCTGGTGATTGCCGTCTCGGTGATGTCGGCGGTGCTGCTGGGGCTCATGCATGTCATGCCGGCGTGGGACGAAGGTCATATGCTGGAGCGTTTTCTGCGTCTGGGTGCGCTGGTTGCAGCCGGCGTCGTGACCTATTTCGCCATGCTTCTTTTATTAGGCTTCCGCCTCCGGGATTTCGCCCGCAAAGCCATTATGTAGGGCGCGTCGCAGGGGTTGATCTTCGGTTTTTGTCGCCACACGCCGAGAACCTTCATCCGGTCTTGGTGTGTTGCCTGTCGTCCACGGCCGTGTGTGGTTATAATCGGCCACTTTATGAGCAAGAAGTGCGTTATGCAGCTGGTTAGAGGCCTTCACAACCTGCGCCCCGAACATCGGGGCTGCGTCGCCACGATTGGCAATTTCGACGGCGTTCATCGCGGCCACCAGGCTATCCTGGCGCGCCTGCGCGAGCGTGCCGTCGAATTGGGTGTGCCCAGTTGTGTGGTGATCTTCGAGCCGCAGCCGCGTGAGTTTTTTGCGCCCGAGACAGCGCCGGCCCGTCTGGCCCGTCTGCGTGACAAGCTCGAACTGCTGAGTGCCGAAGGCGTTGACCGGGTACTTTGCCTGTCCTTCAATCAGCGTCTGTGCAAGCTCAGCGCGGCGAGTTTCGTCGAGACCGTGCTGATCGACGGTCTCGGTGTCCAGCACCTCGAAGTGGGCGACGATTTTCGTTTCGGCTTCGACCGGGTCGGTGACTTCGACTTCCTGCAACAGGCCGGCACAACGTATGGTTTTACCGTAGAAGCGGCGCAGACCGTTGAAATAGATGGCATCCGGGTCAGCAGTACCAAGGTGCGCAAGGCTCTGGCTGCGTCGGACTTTGCCCTGGCCGAGCGCATGCTCGGTCGTCCGTTCCAGATAGCCGGGCGGGTATTGCACGGCCAGAAGCTGGCCCGTCAGTTGGGTACGCCCACCGCCAACGTGCAACTCAAGCGTCGTCGTGTGCCGCTGAGCGGGGTCTATCTGGTCAGCACGGAGATCGATGGCAAAGCCTGGCCGGGGGTCGCCAACATCGGCGTACGCCCGACGGTAACGGGTGATGGCAGTGCCCACCTTGAAGTGCATCTTCTGGATTTTGCCGGCGATCTTTATGACCGGCGTTTGACGGTGGCTTTCCACCACAAGCTGCGTGATGAGCAGCGTTTCGCCTCACTGGAGGCGCTCAAGACGGCGATCAATGCGGACGTCGCCGCCGCCCGTGCCCATTGGCATGGCTAACCGCTAAACAAGAGCCTGAAATGACTGACTATAAAGCCACGCTAAACCTTCCGGACACCGCCTTCCCTATGAAGGCCGGCCTGCCCCAGCGCGAGCCGCAAACTCTGCAGCGCTGGGACAGCATTGGCCTGTACCAGAAGCTGCGCGAGATTGGCAAGGATCGTCCCAAGTTCGTCCTGCACGACGGTCCTCCGTACGCCAACGGCAATATTCACATCGGTCATGCGGTCAACAAGATTCTCAAGGACATGATCCTGCGTTCCAAGACCCTGGCGGGCTTCGATGCCCCGTATGTGCCGGGTTGGGATTGCCATGGTCTGCCGATTGAGCACAAGGTCGAAGTGACCCACGGCAAGAACCTCTCCGCAGACCGTACGCGTGAGCTGTGCCGCGCCTATGCGTCCGAGCAGATCGAAGGCCAGAAGTCCGAATTCATCCGTCTGGGCGTGCTCGGCGACTGGAGCAATCCGTACCTGACCATGAACTTCGCCAACGAAGCCGGAGAAATCCGCGCCCTGGCCGAGATGGTCAAGGGCGGTTTCGTCTTCAAGGGCCTCAAGCCGGTCAACTGGTGTTTCGATTGCGGCTCGGCACTGGCTGAAGCCGAAGTCGAGTATCAGGACAAGAAGTCCTCGACCATCGACGTGGCGTTCCCGATCGCCGACGAAGCAAAACTGGCAGCCGCATTCGGCGTGCCGTCGCTGGGCAAGCCTGCGTCCATCGTGATCTGGACCACCACACCGTGGACCATCCCGGCCAACCAGGCGCTGAACGTCCATCCGGAATTCGAATACGCACTGGTCGATGTCGGCGACAAACTGCTGGTGCTGGCTGCCGAACTGGTCGAGAGCTGTCTGGCCCGTTACAAGCTGGAAGGCACCGTCATCGCGACCACCACCGGTCAGGCGCTTGAGCTGATCAACTTCCGCCATCCGTTCTACGACCGCCTGTCGCCAGTCTATCTGGCTGACTACGTCGAGCTGGGTGCGGGCACGGGCATCGTTCACTGCTCGCCTGCCTATGGCGTAGACGACTTCACTATCTGCAAACAGTATGGCCTGAGCAACGACGACATCATCAGCCCGGTGCAGAGCAACGGTGTGTATGTCGAGTCGCTGGAGTTCTTCGGTGGCCAGTTCATCTTCAAGGCCAACCAGAACATCATCGACAAGCTGGTCGAAGTCGGCAGCCTGATGGACACCGAAACCATCAGCCACAGCTACATGCATTGCTGGCGCCATAAGTCGCCCTTGATCTACCGCGCTACCGCGCAGTGGTTCGTGGGCATGGACAAGCAGCCTGAGAGCGGCGACACCCTGCGCAAGCGTGCGGTCAAGGCCATCGAAGACACCGAGTTCGTTCCGGCGTGGGGGCAGGCGCGCCTGCACTCGATGATCGCCAACCGTCCTGACTGGTGCATTTCGCGTCAGCGCAACTGGGGCGTGCCGATTCCGTTCTTCCTGCACAAGGAAAGCGGCGACCTGCACCCACGTACCGTCGAACTGATGGAAGAAGTGGCGCAGCGTGTCGAGAAAGAGGGCATCGAGGCCTGGTTCAAGCTCGACGCCAGCGAGTTGCTCGGTGACGAGGCCGGCAAGTACGACAAGATCTCCGACACCCTGGACGTCTGGTTCGACTCGGGCACCACGCACTGGCATGTGCTGCGCGGTTCGCACCCGATGGGCCATGAAAGCGGTCCGCGTGCCGACCTGTACCTGGAAGGCTCGGACCAGCATCGCGGCTGGTTCCACTCCTCACTGCTGACCGGCTGCATGCTGGACGATCACGCACCGTATCGCGAGCTGCTGACCCACGGGTTCGTGGTCGACGAGAACGGCCGCAAGATGTCCAAATCGCTGAACAACGTGGTAGCGCCACAGAAGGTCAACGACTCGCTGGGTGCCGACATCATGCGCCTGTGGGTATCGGCGACCGATTATTCCGGCGAGATGGCGGTTTCCGACCAGATCCTGCAGCGCAGCGCCGACGCCTATCGTCGTATCCGCAACACTGCACGCTTCCTGCTTTCCAACCTGACGGGCTTCAACCCGGCGACCGATATCCTGCCTGCCGAGGAAATGCTCGCGCTGGACCGCTGGGCCGTGGATCGCACCCTGTTGCTGCAACGCGAGCTGCAAGAGCATTACGGCGAATACCGCTTCTGGAACGTGTACTCGAAGATCCACAACTTCTGCGTGCAGGAGCTGGGTGGTTTCTACCTCGACATCATCAAGGATCGTCAGTACACCACGGCGGCCAACAGCACTGCGCGTCGTTCGTGCCAGACGGCACTGTTCCACATCTCCGAAGCGCTGGTGCGCTGGATCGCGCCAATCCTGGCGTTCACCGCCGACGAGCTGTGGCAGTTCCTGCCTGGCGAGCGCAATGAATCGGTGATGCTCAACACCTGGTACGAAGGCCTGACCGAAATGCCTGCCGACTTCGACATGGACCGCGCCTACTGGGAGCGGATCATGGCGGTGAAGACCTCGGTCAACAAGGAAATGGAAAACCTGCGCGCTGCCAAGGCCATTGGCGGCAACCTGCAGGCCGAAGTGACCCTGTACGCCGAGGAGTCGCTGGTGGCTGACCTGTCGAAGCTGAGCAACGAGCTGCGCTTCGTGCTGATCACCTCGACAGCCAGTGTGGCACCGTTCGCATCCGCGCCAGCCGATGCCGTGGTCACCGAAGTTGCCGGCTTGAAACTGAAAGTGCTCAAGTCAAGTCATGCCAAGTGTGCCCGTTGCTGGCATCACCGCGAGGATGTAGGGGTGAATCCCGAGCATCCGGAAATCTGCGGCCGTTGCGTAGACAACATCAGCGGTGCAGGCGAGGTCCGTCACTATGCCTAACGCCTCGTTTGGCCGTCTGGCCTGGCTGTGGTTGAGCGTGCTGGTTCTGGTCATTGACCAGGCCAGCAAGTATTACTTCGAGAACGCGTTGAGCCTGTATCAGCAGATCATCGTGATTCCCGACCTGTTCAGCTGGACCCTGGCCTACAACACCGGTGCCGCCTTCAGTTTTCTGGCTGACGGTGCCGGCTGGCAGCGCTGGTTGTTCGCCCTGATCGCAGTGGTGGTCAGCGCTGTGCTGGTCGTCTGGCTCAAGCGTCTGGGGCGTGACGACACATGGCTGGCCGTTGCACTGGCGCTGGTACTGGGCGGCGCACTGGGTAACCTCTACGACCGTATCGTGCTGGGCCACGTGATCGACTTCATCCTGGTTCACTGGCAGAACCGCTGGTACTTCCCGGCGTTCAACGTCGCGGACAGTGCCATCAGCGTCGGCGCAATCATGCTGGCGCTGGACATGTTCAAGAGCAAGAAAACCGGAGAGACCGTCAATGACTGAGCAACCTTCGACTCAAGGCTCGTCTGACGAGCTGCGCATCGGTCAGAATACGCAGGTCACTCTGCACTTCGCCCTGCGTCTGGAAAACGGCGATACCGTCGACAGCACCTTCGAAAAGGCTCCGGCCACGTTCAAGGTCGGTGACGGCAACCTGCTGCCTGGCTTCGAAATGGCGATTTTCGGTTTCAAGGCGGGCGATAAAAAGACCGTCGAGATTCTGCCGGAAAACGCCTTTGGTCAGCCCAACCCACAAAACGTGCAGATCATGCCACGCTCGCAGTTCGTGGGCATGGAACTGTCCGAAGGGTTGCTGGTGATCTTCAATGACGCCGCCAATACCGAGTTGCCCGGCGTGGTGAAAGCGTTCGATGACGAGCAGGTCACCATCGACTTCAATCACCCGCTGGCAGGCAAGACTCTGAGCTTTGAAGTGGAAATCTTCGAAGTGAAGGCGATTCTGGCTTCCTGACCTTCGCCGTCAAGCCCGGCCCAGGCCGGGCTACCCCGTACCAATCATGAGGCACCGCATGCAAATCAAACTCGCCAACCCCCGCGGCTTTTGTGCCGGAGTGGACCGCGCGATCGAAATCGTCAATCGCGCTCTGGAAGTGTTTGGTCCGCCGATTTATGTGCGCCATGAAGTCGTTCACAACAAATTTGTCGTCGAAGACCTGCGCTCTCGCGGTGCGATCTTCGTCGAAGAGCTGGATCAGGTGCCGGATGACGTCATCGTTATCTTCAGCGCCCACGGTGTTTCCCAGGCTGTGCGTACCGAGGCGGCAGGCCGTGGTCTGAAAGTGTTCGATGCTACCTGTCCGCTGGTGACCAAGGTGCATATCGAGGTCGCCCGTTACAGCCGTGATGGCCGCGAGTGCATCCTGATCGGCCACGCCGGTCACCCGGAAGTCGAAGGCACCATGGGCCAGTACGACGCCGCCAACGGCGGTGCGATCTATCTGGTCGAGGACGAAGAGGATGTTGCCAGCCTGCAGGTGCGCAACCCAGAAGCCCTGGCCTTCGTGACCCAGACTACCTTGTCCATGGATGACACCAGCCGGGTGATCGATGCCTTGCGCACGCGCTTCCCGGCCATTGGCGGGCCGCGCAAGGATGACATCTGCTACGCCACGCAAAACCGTCAGGACGCGGTCAAGCAACTGGCCGACGAATGCGATGTGGTGTTGGTGGTGGGCAGCCCGAACAGCTCCAACTCCAATCGCCTGCGCGAGCTGGCCGAGCGCATGGCGACTCCGGCGTACCTCATCGACGGCGCCGAAGACATGCAACGGGGCTGGTTCGACGGTGTAGAGCGTATCGGCATCACTGCGGGCGCTTCGGCCCCCGAAGTGCTGGTGCGCGGCGTGATCCAGCAATTGCAGGCCTGGGGCGCGACCGGTGCGGATGAGCTTGCCGGCCGCGAGGAGAACATCACCTTCTCGATGCCCAAGGAACTGCGCGTCAAGTCGCTGCTCTGAGGCTATTCAGCCACACAGCGCTGCATCGATTTTCGTGTCCTCGACCCTCACGCGCCCGGCCGGTGCGACTATCACTCGATAGTTGCTCACCGGCTGGTCTGCGGCACATACGTGCAACGTCCTGGCGGTTCTGCGCCGCAACGTCCCCAAACCATTGAAACTGATCTCCTCCACACGCTTGCGGTTATCGACCACTCGCGCTGTGCCGCTATTGGCGCGTTCTATCAGCACTGGATCGTTTTCGTCGGGACCTTTGCCATCTGCGTCGAGTATGATCCGCCAGCCGTTGCTCCAGTCGTTCTCGATGGCATGAAGCGTAACGATCTGGTTGCGTGTGACTGCGGCCGCTCTCGCCGAGCGAATGCCGCTGGCCAGCTCCCGGGCGGTCGCAAGGCCACGGCTGGAATCGATGAATTCCTTGAAAGAGGGGGTTGCGACGTTGGCCAAAATGGCCACCAGTGCAACGACGATCAATAATTCGACCAGTGTGAATCCTGCATGCTTCATATGCTTTCCTCCCTGGAAACCGCCGTTTCAATACACTGCGGGCGTTCGTCGTGGCAAAACAACCGTACGTCCCGCTATGGATTTTCCAGCGGCGTTGCTGCCTTATAGTCGTAACGTCTAGGAGACACTCAATGCGTCATATAGCCAAGGGATTCAGCCTCATCGAATTGTTAGTCACTGTGTCCCTGGTGGGCATCCTGGCGGCTATCGCTATCCCGAATTTCACCAGCTCCATCCAGAGCAACAAGGCCGATACCGAACTCAGCGATTTGCAGCGGGCGCTCAACTATGCGCGACTCGAGGCGATAAACAGGGGAGTGGCGGTGCGTATAGCGCCGACCAGCGGGACGGCGTGGACCAACGAATTGCAGGTGTATCTGGTTTCCGATACTCAGACGACGCCCACTGCGCTGCGAAAAATAGCGGCCATGAGCAGCGGCGCCACGCTGGTGGCCGATAACAATGCCACGGCAATTGATTTCAACAACCTGGGCGCGCTCATCGCCCCGGCTGCGGCGGTGACCATGACCTACACCCGAGGCACCATTAGCAAAACCATAAAGGTCTGTCTGACCGGCCGGATCACCCTGGGTGGAGGCTGCTGATGGCCGGTGAAACCCGACATCGCCAGATCGGTATGACTCTGATCGAGGTACTGGTCTCGGTATTGATTCTGGCCATCGGCCTGCTGGGCGCGGCGGCCATTCAGCTCAACGCGCTCAAGTACACCGACAGCGCGACCATGAGCAGTCAGGCCAGCTTCATTGCTTACGACATGATGGATCGTATCCGCGCCAATGTTGATGGTAATGCCAGTGCCAATGGGTCGACCAACGTGCTGGCGACTTATGCGTTGGCGAATCTGGATGCGGCGCCAGCGGCCAATCCGAACGATGCCAGAGCGCAGGATCTGTCTGATTTCAGAAGCAACATCATCAACTTTGCAGGCTCGAGCGGTACCGGCAGCATTGATATCACCGGGGCTCCGGAGGTGACCATTAACATCGGCTGGAGCGACACAAGGGCTGCGGGATCGAGCAATCAGGCAACCGGAAACACGAACGGCAGCCCGACCAACCGGAATTTTACGCTGACCTCGCGGATCGGGGTCAACCCATGAGAAAGCTTTCCAGAGGCTTCGGCCTGGTCGAAATCATGGTGGCGCTGGTCCTGGGGCTGGTGGTCAGCCTGGGTATCGTGCAGATATTCACGGCTGCCAGAGGCACCTACCAGAGCCAGAATGCCGCAGCGCGGATGCAGGAGGATGCGCGTTTCCTGCTGAGCAAACTGATTCAGGAAATCAGGATGACCGGCATGTATGGCTGCCTGAGCTTCAAAAACTACACGCCTGTATCTCCTGCTATCCCGTGGCCGATCGCACTGGATACTCCAATTCTCTGGGATAATCCGAGCAGGACGCTGACGCTGGTGACTGCCGACGTAGGGACCACAGGCAGTACGCCCACCTGGACCATCGTTTCAGACTGTCAGTCCAAGACGCAGCTTTACGCCAGTACTCGTGCGCCGGCTACGGGGGAGACGGCCTTTCCGTTGCGGCAGTTGGTCTACACGCTCAGCGGAACAGACTTGACCATAAAATATGGCACGGACGGCACTCCGCAGCCGCTGTTGCAGAACGTCGCGGACTTCAGTGTTTCTTTCGGCATGACGGGTAACCCGATGTCCTATACCACGGCTGTTACCAAGGCCAACGCCGACGCTGTGCGCAGTGTGCGTATCAGCCTGACGCTGCAGGATGGGCAGAACGGCATCGTCAAGTCTCAACAGTACAATGTTGTCGCTTACTTGCGTAATCGCTTTTGAACGGGCCGGGCATGAACAGGATCGTGCGATTCAAATCGATACAGGCTTTCCCTGCACGGCAGGGCGGTATGGTGTTGCTGGTCAGTCTGGTGTTTCTGCTGCTGCTCACTCTGCTGGGTATCTCTTCCATGCAGAACGCCACGCTGCAGGAAAAGATGGCGGGCAGCGTCACCCTGCGCAATCAATCCTTCCAGAAGGCCGAAGCGGCATTAAGGCTGGGAGAGTCTTCGATCAAGATGACTGGCTTTACCATGGCCAAGTGTACAACTGCATCTTGTGCACCGCCTGCGGAATCCACTTCTTTGACGACGGCTGGGGTAGGAGCATCCGGGGTTAATTGGATCGCTGCGGCAGGCGGTTTCTACGGTATACAGAATCTGGGGACCACTGCGACACCTGTGAATCGGCCACCGATCTGTACCGGAACAGTAACGCTCTATCGCGTGACATCAGTCGCTATTCAAGGCACGTCGCGCACGGTGCTGGAGAGTATTTATGCCAATTGCTGAGAAACTCCGTCGCAGCCTGAAGTATCTCGGCGGTGCGCTTTTGGCTTTTTATGCCCTTACGCCCGTGTATGCGTTTACGCCAGCACAAGTACCTTTGCTCAGTGCGTCGGCCGTGCCGCCTAACCTGATGCTGCTGGTGGATAACTCCGGGAGTATGTACAACATCATCTGGGCAGCCGGCTTTGATCCGACGGTGACCAATCGTCCGTCGATTATCTATGCGCAGCCAGGGTCATGCGGTTTTCTTAACTGCAGAGGCGTTTCCATTCAGGGCGACGATACGCTTTCGCTGGACTCTGCCGGGCCCTACACGTGCAGAAGCGATTACACCTACGTTGCGCGTGACAACGTGGGTTACTGCCTGAAGTTGCCCGATCCGGCCGGCAACGAGAGCACCACACGCTACACTGCAGATTACCTCTCTTATCTGGTTGACCTGACGCGGGCCGCCAACACCACTACCAAAGACTTCACCGTCAACAACATCATTCCCAACGATTACCGTATCAACGTCGCGCGCAACGTTTCATTGAAGCTGGTTGAAAACAACAAATCCCTGAGAATCGGTCTGGCCGGGTTCAATCCTCCGACCAACGCTGACCCCGGGCGTGGAGGGAAGATTTCCAGACCTGTTGCAGACCTGTCCCCTGTTGCCAGTAACCCTTACAACAACGGCGGTGTCAGCCAGCGTGATGCAAACGACAATGTTACCGCCCTCAATACGGCCATCAATGCACTGCGAGGCGACTCCAATACGCCGTTGGCTGAAACGTACTATGAGATAACCCGCTACTTTCGGGGCATGACTCCGTTTTACGGCTATAACGGTGCACCGGAAACCTACACCAGCCCAATACAGTACCGCTGCCAGAAAAACTTTGGCGTGGTGATTACTGACGGCTTGCCGACGTACGATCGAACGTTCCCGAGCAACGATCCGGAGGATGTACTCAATACCTCCCGCTCGCTGCCCAATTGGGACTTGAATGCGGCCAATGACGGGGCCAATCTTAATGGTGATGGTGAGGGCGATACGCTTTATCTGGACGACCTCGCCAAGTTCGCCTATGACATCGACATGCGAAGAGCGAGCAGTACACCTGCCACTGACCTGACCAAGAAAAGTTGGGATACAGACGGCTTCTCTCAACAGAACATGACTACCTACACCATTGGTTTCACAGCCGCCAACCAGATGCTGATAGACGCTGCCGACAATAATCACGGGCACGGCAAGTATTTCCAGACCAATGACAGTGCCGGTTTGAACAACGCCTTGAACCTCGCATTGAGCGATATCTATGCCAAGGCCGGTTCGGGCGGCGGTGGCGTGGCAAACTCGTCCACCCTTCAGGCGGGCAGCCGCTTCTATCAGACGCTTTATGACCCGACGGACTGGCATGGCACGATCAAGGCTTACAATCTGGACGCTACGACAGGAGCGCTGAGCGCCCCTGTCTGGACCACTGATACCACGATCACCAGCAGCACCAAGGCGCCTGTTTTCGAGTCATGGAGCACAGCGGCGACACCGACGAAAATCACCCTGGATTTTCTGAATTTTACGCAGGCGCAACGCGATGCCTTTACCGCTACGCTGCCGACCGGAGTGACCGGCGCGGAGGTTATTGCCTGGGCCAAAGGCACGGCCAATGCCAAGCTTCGTACTCGTGCCACACTCTTGGGCGATATCGTCAATTCATCATTGGGGGCCGGGCTGCCGACAGAGAAGACGGCGTCTGATTTGCTCGGCGACACCACTTACACGACGTACCTTTCTGCCAAGTCCAGCAACATGAGTTCCAGTCTGCTGGCCAACGCCAACGATGGCTTCTTCAACGTGATCGACGCCAGCTCCGGTGCGCGTAAATACGCGTATATGCCGTCTACGTCTCTGAGTTCATTGGCGACCATTTCATCCTCTTCCTACGGTTCCGGCGTTCACCGTTTTACGGTGGATGGTCAGATTGCAGTCTTCGATACGCAGGCATCCGCAGGGAGTGTATGGCGCACGGTGGCGTATTCCGGGCTGGGCGCTGGCGGCAAGGCTTTTTTTGCGATCAAGCTTTTCGAAGGTTCGGCAGACAGCATCGGGGCATTGTGGGAGGTCAAGGCTCCCGACACTTCAGACACCAACAACAAGTTCAACAACCTTGGATACACCTACTCCAAGCCGGATGTAGCGCGTATGGCCGATGGCACCGGGATCGTTGTCGTTGGCAACGGTTACGGCAGTTTTACCGGGAGGGCGTCCCTGTATGTACTCAACGCCAATACCGGACAGTTCATTGCTGAAATTCCGACTCCGGTCACTGGCAGCGAAACGGATAACGGGTTGTCTTCGGTGAAACTTCGGGTCAATTCGCAGAATGTCGTTCAAGCAGCCTATGCGGGCGATCTCAAGGGCCGCCTGTGGAAGTTCGACATGAGCGGGGCCGCAGCATCCAGCTGGAAAGTCGCTTTCAATGGCTCACCCCTGTTCACTGCACCTCAAGGAGCCAGTCAGTCGATTACCGTTCAGCCCTTGTTGCTGGACCATCCACTCAACGGCAAGATCGTGTATTTCGGCACCGGGAAATTCAGCGAAACCGCGGACAAGCAGACCAGCTCGTTGCAGGATTTCTATGCCATCTGGGATGGCGACAACGGTTCAGGCAACATCGTTGAGGCCAATCTGCAGCCTCAGGCCATTAACGGGACGGTAGTCGGAAGTGGCAATACGTATTACACCACGACTTCCAATGATGTGGATTGGGGCACCAAGAAAGGCTGGTACCTGCCGTTGGCAACCACGGCCCCTTATGTCGGCGAGCGGATTATCTATCCGGCACAAACCTCTCGCGGTCGTATCATCTTCACCACGGCAGCCGTCAACTCTACCGACCCCTGCGAAAGCACCGGGACCGGGCGCTTGTTCGAGCTGAACGCCGCGACCGGCAGCATGCTTAATTACCAGGTACTGGACACCAACAATGACGGCGATATCAACTCTTCGGATTTGATCATTGGCGGTCTCGGTATCGGTACTGGTATCCCGGTAGTGGCTTCTATCGTTGCCGGTACCAATGGGGCCAACGATAACAAGTACGTGATTGACTCCAGCGGCGGCACGCCCACCAAGATTAATGAGAAGGGCGGCAGTGCGAACGTCTTCCAGCGCATCATGTGGCGACAAATCCAATAGGGAAACTAGACATGCGAGCGACATCCAGGGGCTTTACGTTGATCGAACTCATGATCGTCGTGGCGATTGTCGGTATTCTGGCGGCCATCGCGTATCCCAGCTACACCGAATATGTGAAGCGTACCCAGCGGTCGGCGATTGCCAGTCTGCTGTCCGAGCAGACCCAGGCGCTGGAGCGGTTTTACTCACGAGCGACCCCCCAGCCCACTTACATGGGGGCCAACGTGAGCTTAGGTAATACGTACTACAAGATAACGCCGACCCTCACTGCCACCGACTTCACCCTGACAGCTGACCCTCTCGCTGGCACGCTGATGGCTGGCGACAAGTGCGGCAGTTTCGTGATCACTAACACCGGAGCGCGTACCAACACGGGCGCAACCAGCGGCGTCACTGTCAAAGACTGCTGGGGCCGCTAAATCGTTTTCTTGTCACGAGACCAAGATGTCCAAGCAGAAAGTAGTCATCGTAGGCGGTGGCGTCATAGGTCTGTTGACCGCCTTCAATCTGGCGTCCGAGCAGGCCAGCGTCGTGCTGCTGGATCGTTCGGGCGCTGGCCAGGAATCTTCCTGGGCGGGCGGCGGGATTGTTTCGCCGCTTTACCCGTGGCGCTACAGCCCTGCGGTCACCGCGCTGGCGCATTGGTCGCAGGACTTCTACCCGTACCTCGCCGAGCGTTTGTTGGCTCAGACCGGTATCGACCCTGAAGTGCACAAGACCGGCCTGTACTGGCTCGATCTTGATGACGAGCAGTCTGCGCTTGAATGGGCTGCCCGCGAAAAGCGTTCGTTGAACCGCGTGGATATCTCGGCGGTAAATGATGCCGTGCCGGTGCTGGGTGAGGGCTATTCGCGGGCGATCTACATGGCCGATGTGGCCAACGTACGTAATCCCCGTCTGGTCAAATCGCTCAAGGCCGCCTTGCTGGCATTGCCCAATGTCGAGATTCGCGAGCACTGTGAAGTCAGCGGCTTTACCCGTGAAGGCAGCAGGATTTCGGGTGTGCAGACACCAGCAGGGGATATCACCGGTGATCGGGTGATTCTGGCGGCGGGTGCATGGAGCGGCGAGTTGCTCAAGACCCTAGGTCTGGAGTTGCCGGTCGAGCCGGTAAAAGGCCAGATGATTCTCTACAAGTGTGCATCGGACTTTCTGTCGAGCATGGTGCTGGCGAAAGGGCGCTACGCGATCCCGCGTCGTGACGGGCATATCCTGATCGGCAGCACCCTGGAGCATGAAGGGTTCGACAAAACCACCACGCAGGCCGCATTGGAAAGTTTGAAGGCGTCGGCCGTCGAATTGCTTCCGCCATTGGCCCATGCCGAGCCGGTCGCCCAATGGGCAGGCCTGCGCCCTGGCTCGCCCGAAGGCATCCCCTTTATCGGACCTTTGGAAGGTTTTGACGGCCTGTGGCTCAACTGCGGGCATTACCGCAACGGCCTGGTGCTGGCTCCGGCGTCCTGCCAGTTGATCACTGACCTGCTGCTGGAGCGCGAGCCGATCATCGATCCGGCACCCTACGCGCCGACTGGTCGCCTCGCAGGCTAGTCATCCTGTCGGTCACGCGGAGCGTGGGGCGCGACGATGTTCTCGCGCGCACCTATCGTTCCGCACGCTCCAGCGCGGGAACGCCTTTCATGACGCTCTGCGTCACACGTTTTTCGCCGCGCAACGCATTCAATCCAGGCCCAGTTTCTTCAGGCGATAGCGCAGTGACCTGAACGACAAGCTGAGCCTTTCTGCTGCAGCGGTGCGGTTCCAGCGGGTTTCTTCCAGTGCCTGCAGGATGAGCTGGCGTTCGATGCTTTCCAGGTAGTCTTCAAGGTTGTCGATGTCGGCCAGGCTCGGCCCGTCGCTCTCCTGAGGGCTGGCGGACTCTGTCAGGCGCAGGTCGCTGGCGTGGATTTCATCGTTCTCGCACAGCGTGTAGGCGCGCTCCAGCATGTTTTCCAGTTCGCGCACGTTACCGGGGAAGCGGTAGCTCTTCAGCGTTTCCAGCGCCTGCGCGTTCAGGCGCGCGACGGGTTGTGTGCCGTTCCCGGCAAGGCGCTTGAGCACGCTGGCTGCCAGTTGGTCGATATCCTCACGCCGCTCGCGCAACGAGGGCACGCGCACTTCGATCACGTTCAATCGGTAATACAGATCCTGACGGAACCGACCGGCCGCGACCTCCGCATTCAGATTCTTGTGGGTGGCGCACAGAATGCGCACGTCGACGATCTGCTCTTGCTGGCCGCCGACGCTGCGAATGGATTTTTCCTGGATGGCGCGCAGCAGTTTGACCTGCATGGCCAGCGGCAGGTCGGCGACCTCATCGAGAAACAGCGTGCCGGTGTGCGCCGCCTGAAACAGACCGGGCTTGTCTTCGTGGGCACCGCTGAAGCTGCCTTTGCGATGGCCGAAGAATTCGCTCTCCATCAGTTCGGAAGGGATGGCACCGCAATTCACTGGTATGAAAGGTTTGTCGATGCGTGGGCCCTGCTCGTGGATCAGACGCGCTACAAGCTCCTTGCCGCTGCCCGACTCGCCGCTGATGTAGATCGGCGCCTGGCTGCGGGCCAGCTTGCCGATCTGATTGCGCAAGGTACGCATTGCCAGCGAGTCGCCCAGCAGGCGATTGTCGATGCTTCGCGTGGGTGGTGCGCCGGGCAGGCTCAGCGCGCTATTGACCAGCTCGCGCAACCTGCCGAGGTCGACCGGCTTGGTCACAAAGTCGAAAGCCCCGGCCTTCAGCGCGTTGATCGCGGTATCCACATTGCCGTGGGCAGTGATCATCGCCACCGGCACGTGGGGGTAGCCGTGCTGTATGTGTTGCACCAGCTCAAGGCCATTACCATCAGGCAGACGCATGTCGGTCAGGCACATGTCGAACGGCTCGCGGGCCAGCCAGTCGTGGGCTTCGGCAACGTTGCGGGCGCTGCGCGTGTCGAGTTTCATGCGTCCCAGCGTGATCTCCAGGAGTTCGCGAATATCCGGCTCATCATCGACTATCAGGATTTTTTGCCGTTGGCTCATGCTCAGCTCGTCTTGAACGGGTGGGCGAAGGTAATGCGCAGGCAACTGCCACCCGTGGGGCGGGGCGCATATTCCAGGTGCGCCTGATTGCTTTCGCACAGTTCACGTGACAGATATAGACCAAGGCCGGTGCCTTTGCTCTCTGTGGTGAAAAACGGTTCGAACATCTTGCTCAGGTGTTGCTCGCTGACCCCCGGCCCGTCGTCCAGCACTTCCAGCGTAGGCAACTCGCTTCTCGGGTCATTGTGCAGTTTCAGCCAGACCTGTGCCGACGGATGATTTTTGCCGCTGTAGCGCAGGCCGTTCTGCACCAGGTTGTTCATGATCTGCGTCAGTTGTCCAGAATCCATGCGGGTTGTCAGCGTGCCGGGGCTGATGTCGATATGAATCGACTGATTGAGCGCAGCGGAACTGCGAAATTCAGCGACAAAGTGTTCCAGCCAGGTTTTCAGATCGAGCAGTTCGGGTTGCGCTTCGCGTCTGCGCGACAATTGCAGGACATTTTCGATGACCCGGTCAATGCGTCCCGACTGCTCATGAATGATCTGCCCCAGGCGTCGATCCGCTGTACTGAGCTCTTCCGATTCATTAAGCAGTTGAGCCGCATGACTGACGGCGCCCAGCGGGTTGCGTATCTCATGGGCAATCCCGGCGGTCAGGCGTCCCAGTGCGGCGAGCTTGAGCTGCTGCGCCTGATGGGCGATCTGCGACAGGTCTTCGAGAAAAACCAGCGTCTGACGCTGATCGCCACGGTTGAGCGTGGCAAAACTCGGTTGCAGCACCAGCCCGACGGGGGCGGTGGTGATACTGCGCGGCACCATGATTGGATTGACGAGCCACTGGCGCAGGCGTTCGACCAGTTGTGGCGAGCAGGTGTCGATGATCTGGCCGACCAGTTGCTCCTGACCCAGCAGGTGTAAGGCACCCTGATTGGCCAGCAGCACCTGGTGATTGGCATCCAGCACCAGAATGCCGGTACGCATGCGTTGCAGAATGAGTGCGTTGAGTGCTTCGAGGCTGTCGACATCCGCCGCGCGCTGTTCGGCCAGTACCTCGCTGACCTGCATGCGCGCTGTCAGCGCCTGCACCAGCAGGGCGGCGGCGAAGCACAAGGCGCCCAGCGAGCCAGCCTGCACGTAGTCGTTGGAAACCGAGGGTGTGCCGAAGCTGATGTAGAACGTCAGGTAGATGATGCCGATGGCCGAAACCGCAGCGATCAACAAGCCGATACGGCCGCGCAGCAACACGTTGCTGATCGCCACCGAGGCAATCAACAGGTTGCCGATACCGCTGGAAGGCCCGCCGGCTGCGTAGAACAGCGCGGAGAGCATGATCGCGTCGGTCATCGCCAGGCCGAAAAACTGTGCCTGACGGCTGGGGCGTTCCAGCAGCACGACGACCAGAATGTTGAACACCAGATACAACCAGCAGCCCGAGCGGAACAGGTTCGGGTTGGCCAGTTGCAGCAGCTCGGTTTCCAGGCTGCTGGAAATCAACAGGACCAGTACGATGCCGATGGTCAGTCGATAGAGGTGGTACAGCCGCAGAATCCGCTGTGCCTGCGGGCTGACAAGGGACGGTGAGTCAGCGGTCACGTGCCGCGGGGCCTTGCAGCCGGTGTGCCTCGCTGCAATACCATTGCTGTGCCTGGCTCAGCGCACGATCCTGTGGCAGATGAACGCCACATTGCGCGCATCGCACCATGGGTGTCGACGCCAGTTCAGGCGGCTCGGCGCGGGGTTTGGGCTTGGGCGGATTGATCAGACGCTTGACGAACCAGACCACCGCCGCGATCAACGCGACCCACATAAGTAAGCGAATCATGACTACCAGCTTAGTGATTGACGATGGCGCAGTGTAGCCAAGCCGCGAGCGGGCGCACAGTGGCAAAATTGATGCACAAAAAAAGAGGCCCGAAGGCCTCTTTTTTCATGCGCTCAGGATCAGTCGAACAGACCCAGGGTCATGTAGCTGAACCACGAACGGCTCTTGGTGCCTTTCGCTTCGGCGTCTTTTTCCGCCTGCTCGTCCAGCTCGGCCTGATTCTCCGGCAGCAGCTCTTTCGGAATGGAGTCCTTGGCGTCCTGGTACTGCTTCTTCATGTCCTGATCGGCGCGGGTCTGGCCCGGTGGCAGCGGTGCGCTACCGTCGATCAGGCCAAGGGTCGCTTTCGACAGCCATGAGCGGTTATCGGCTTCTGCTTCACGCGGGGTGAATTTGCCGTCAGCCAGTTGCGGGTGGTTCGGGTAGTTGGTCTTCAGCACTTCCAGACTGGTGGCAGCCAGGTCGTCAAGGTGCAGACGCTGATAAGACTCGACCATCACTGCCAGACCGTCGCCGACCGAAGGCGTCTCCTGGAAGTTTTCCACTACGTAGCGGCCGCGGTTGGCGGCGGCGACATAGGCCTGACGGGTCAGGTAGTAGTCGGCTACGTGGATTTCGTAGGACGCCAGCAGGTTGCGCAGGTAAATCATGCGCTGCTTGGCGTCAGGCGCATAGCGACTGTTCGGAAAGCGGCTGGTCAACTGGGCGAACTCGTTGAACGAGTCGCGGGCAGCACCCGGGTCACGCTTGGTCTGGTCCAGCGGCAGGAAGCGCGCCAGAAGGCCCACGTCCTGGTCGAAGGAGGTCAGGCCCTTCATGTAATACGCGTAGTCGACGTTCGGGTGCTGCGGATGCAGGCGGATGAAACGCTCGGCAGCGGATTTGGCTGCTTCGGGTTCACCATTTTTGTAGTTCGAGTAGATCAACTCGAGCTGAGCCTGATCGGCGTAGCGACCGAACGGATAGCGAGATTCCAGCGCCTTGAGCTTCTCAGTGGCACTGTTATAGCTGTTATTTCCCAGGTCGGCCTGCGCCTGCTGGTACAGCTCGACTTCGCTGAGGTTTTCGTCGATGACTTCCTTCGACGAACAGGCCGCAGTCAATGCGAGGATGGCGATCAGCAGCAGGTGTTTCACTTGCATGGCGGCTTGCGTCCCTATAACGGCCTGCTGTCTTGGGCGGGGCCGTCCTGTTATGATGAGCGCCCCGCGATACCGGCGGGACAAAAGACGCCGTATTTAACCACAAGCGCGCTGCCGAAACCAAAGGCTAGCCGCCACCTAGTCTGGTCATGTCCGAAAATATAGAACTTCGCGCAGAGGTGCCGTCCGAATTGGGCGGTCAACGCCTCGATCAAGTCGCCGCACAATTATTCGCTGAGCACTCGCGCTCGCGCCTTTCCGCCTGGATCAAGGACGGCCGCCTGACTGTGGACGGAGGCGTTCTGCGCCCTCGCGACATCGTGCACGGTGGCGCTGTTCTCGAGCTGATTGCCGAGCAGGAGGCCCAGGGTGAATGGGTCGCTCAGGACATCGAGCTCGACATCATCTATGAAGACGACCAGATCCTCGTCATCAACAAGCCCGCCGGGCTGGTGGTGCATCCGGCTGCCGGTCATGCCGATGGCACGCTGCTCAACGCCTTGCTGCACCACGTGCCGGACATCATCAATGTTCCGCGTGCCGGCATCGTGCACCGTCTGGACAAGGACACCACCGGTCTGATGGTGGTCGCCAAGACCATTCAGGCGCAGACACAGCTGGTTACCCAGTTGCAGAGTCGCAGCGTCAGTCGTATCTACGAGTGCATCGTGATTGGCGTGGTGACCGCAGGCGGCAAGATCGACGCGCCGATCGGCCGTCACGGCCAGCAGCGCCAGCGCATGGCGGTGATGGAAGGCGGCAAGCAGGCGGTCAGTCATTACCGCGTGCTGGAGCGCTTCCGCTCGCACACCCATGTACGGGTCAAGCTGGAAACCGGGCGTACTCACCAGATTCGCGTACATATGGCGCATATCAACTATCCGTTGGTCGGCGACCCGGCCTATGGCGGTCGTTTCCGTATTCCGCCAGCGGCCAGCCTGTCCATGGTCGATTCGCTCAAGACCTTCCCGCGGCAGGCGTTGCATGCCCGCTTCCTGGAGCTGGATCATCCGACCACCGGTAAGCGCATGAGCTGGGAATCGCCGTTGCCGGACGATTTCGTCTGGTTGCTGTCCTTGCTCAAGCAGGATCGCGAGGCGTTCATCGGGTGAATGACTGGCTGATACCTGACTGGCCTGCGCCAGCACAGATCAAGTCCTGCGTTACCACTCGCTCGGGTGGGGTCAGCCTGGCCCCATTCGACAGCTTCAATCTGGGCGATCACGTCGATGACAGCCCGCAGGCCGTTGCGACCAATCGCCAGCGCCTGACCGCCAGTCTCAATGCTCGGCCCGCCTGGTTGAAGCAGGTGCACGGCGTAGACGTCGTACCTGCCGATCCATCCCGCGTCGTTGAAGCCGATGCCAGCTGGACGAGCACGCATGGCGTGGCCTGCACCATCATGACCGCCGATTGCCTGCCCGCGCTGTTCTGCCGTCGTGACGGCTCGCGGGTAGCAGCAGCGCACGCCGGCTGGCGTGGACTGGCGGCCGGGGTGCTGGAAGCGACGGCCAACAGCCTGCAAAGTGCTCCCGAAGACATCATGGTCTGGCTGGGACCGTCTATCGGTCAGCCGTCGTTCGAAGTGGGTCCCGAGGTGCGCGAGGCCTTTACCGCAAGCCACCCGCAGACAGCCGCTGCGTTTGTCGCCAGTTCGAATCCTGATCGTTTCATGGCCGACATCTACGCGCTCGCCCGGTTACGACTGGCAGCCCAAGGTATCTCTGCCGTGTACGGCGGCGGGCTGGATACCTTCACCGATCCGCGCTTCTTTTCCTACCGCCGTGCCGCGAGTACTGGCCGTTTCGCCTCGCTGATCTGGATCGAACACGCCTGATTGCCGGGCTGTTTTGCACAAGCCAGCTAGGCTTGCCTGAGCACTCGTCTGATCTGTATCAACCCCGGCCCGCTTGAAACGCGCAGAATCGTCCGCATCTAACTGGCTATTCAGCAGGTTTTCTTTATAGGTGTGTTCATTGCTCCGGCCTGCATTAAAGGAAGGTGACAAATGCGTATCGACAGATTGACCAGTAAATTACAGTTAGCGTTATCCGATTCCCAGTCGCTGGCCGTTGGCCTCGACCATCCCGCCATCGAACCTGCGCACTTGATGCAGGCGCTGCTTGAGCAGCAGGGCGGTTCCATCAAGCCTCTGCTGTTGCAGGTAGGCTTCGACATCAACAGCCTGCGCAAGGAACTGAGTGCAGAGCTGGACCGCCTGCCAAAAATCCAGAACCCGACCGGCGACGTCAACATGTCGCAGGATCTGGCGCGCCTGCTCAACCAGGCCGATCGTCTGGCGCAGCAGAAAGGCGACCAGTTCATTTCCAGCGAGTTGGTGCTGCTCGCGGCAATGGACGAGAACAGCAAGCTCGGCAAGTTGTTGCTGGGGCAGGGCGTCAGCAAGAAGGCCCTGGAAAATGCCATCAACAACCTGCGCGGCGAAGGTGCCGTGAATGACCCGAACGTCGAAGAGTCGCGTCAGGCGCTGGACAAGTACACCGTCGACCTGACCAAGCGTGCCGAAGAGGGCAAGCTCGACCCGGTGATCGGACGTGATGACGAGATTCGTCGCACCATTCAGGTCCTGCAGCGCCGCACCAAGAACAACCCGGTGCTGATCGGCGAACCTGGCGTGGGCAAGACCGCCATTGCCGAGGGCCTGGCGCAGCGCATCATCAATGGCGAAGTACCCGATGGCCTGCGCGGCAAGCGCTTGCTGTCGCTGGACATGGGCGCGTTGATTGCTGGTGCCAAGTACCGTGGCGAGTTCGAAGAGCGCCTCAAATCGCTGCTCAACGAACTGTCCAAGCAGGAAGGCCAGATCATTCTGTTCATCGACGAGTTGCACACCATGGTTGGTGCCGGCAAGGGCGAAGGCTCGATGGACGCTGGCAACATGCTCAAACCTGCGCTAGCGCGTGGCGAGCTGCATTGTGTCGGCGCCACCACGCTCAACGAGTACCGCCAATATATAGAGAAGGATGCGGCGCTGGAGCGTCGATTCCAAAAAGTCCTGGTCGACGAGCCAAGCGAAGAAGACACCATCGCGATCCTGCGTGGCCTCAAAGAGCGCTACGAAGTGCACCACAAGGTCGCCATCACCGACGGCGCGATCATCGCAGCGGCCAAGCTGAGCCATCGCTATATCACCGACCGCCAGTTGCCGGACAAGGCCATCGACCTGATCGATGAAGCGGCCAGCCGCATTCGCATGGAGATCGACTCCAAGCCTGAAGTGCTCGACCGCCTTGAGCGTCGCCTGATCCAGCTGAAAGTAGAGGCTCAGGCCCTCAAGAAGGAAAAGGACGAGGCGGCGATCAAGCGCCTGGAAAAACTCCAGGGCGAAATCGAGCGTCTTGAGCTTGAGTACGCGGATCTTGAAGAAATCTGGACTTCGGAAAAAGCCGAGGTCACCGGCTCGGCACAGATCCAGCAGAAAATCGAACAGTCTCGTCAGGAGCTGGAAGCTGCGCGCCGCCGGGGCGATCTGAACCGCATGGCCGAGTTGCAGTACGGGATCATTCCCGACCTGGAGCGCAGCCTGCAAATGGTCGACCAGCACGGCAAGCCGGAAAACCAGTTGCTGCGCAGCAAGGTGACCGAGGAAGAAATCGCCGAAGTGGTGTCGAAGTGGACCGGTATCCCGGTGTCGAAGATGCTCGAAGGCGAGCGCGAGAAACTGTTGCGCATGGAAACCCTGCTGCACAACCGGGTGATCGGCCAGGAAGAAGCGGTGGTCGCGGTCTCCAATGCCGTGCGTCGTTCGCGTGCCGGGCTTTCCGACCCTAATCGTCCGAGCGGATCGTTCATGTTCCTCGGCCCGACCGGCGTGGGCAAGACCGAGCTGTGCAAGGCGCTGGCCGAGTTCCTGTTCGACACCGAAGAGGCGATGGTGCGTATCGACATGTCCGAGTTCATGGAGAAACATTCCGTGGCTCGTTTGATCGGTGCGCCGCCAGGCTACGTTGGTTACGAAGAGGGCGGCTACCTGACCGAAGCCGTGCGTCGCAAACCGTATTCGCTGATTCTGCTCGACGAGGTCGAGAAGGCGCATTCCGATGTATTCAACATCCTCTTGCAGGTGCTTGAAGACGGACGCCTGACTGACAGCCACGGGCGCACGGTGGACTTCCGTAATACCGTGATCGTCATGACCTCCAACCTGGGCTCGGCGCAGATCCAGGAACTGGTCGGTGATCGTGAGGCGCAGCGTGCTGCGGTGATGGACGCAGTCGGTACGCACTTCCGTCCGGAGTTCGTTAACCGGATCGATGAAGTAGTGATCTTCGAACCGCTGGCGCGTGATCAGATCGCCGGTATCACCGACATCCAGCTGGGTCGCCTGCGCAAGCGTCTGGCCGAGCGCGAGCTGTCGATGACCCTGAGCCCCGAGGCGCTGGACAAGCTGATCGCCGTTGGTTACGACCCGGTCTATGGCGCACGGCCGCTGAAGCGGGCGATCCAGCGCTGGATCGAGAACCCGCTGGCGCAGATGATCCTCTCGGGCAGCTTCATGCCCGGCACGACCATCACCGGCAAGGTGGTCGACGACGAGATCACGTTTGTCTGACTGCGCTCGTCAACGCTCTATAGAAGGCCCTCGAACCGAGGGCCTTTTTTTGAGGCGCGGTCAGCAGTAGAATCAGGCCCGAGAGGCGATCTGAAAAAAAATCGCAAATCATTGTCTTAAAAAGCAATTTATAGGGTTGACAGGTGTTTTTAAAATTGTAGAATAGCGCGCCTCAGAGACGTGAACGCAACGATACAAACGAAGCGCAAAGGTCGATGAGATTGAAATCAACGAGTTAACAGCAAGCTGATTTCAAGGCGACAGGTTGTAAAGTTGAATCTGAAATCGATAGTTCCGCGATAGCTCAGTTGGTAGAGCAAGTGACTGTTAATCACTGGGTCCCTGGTTCGAGTCCAGGTCGTGGAGCCAGATTTCGCAAGGTTCAATGCAGTTTCAGTCGGGGTATAGCGCAGTCCGGTAGCGCGCCTGCTTTGGGAGCAGGATGTCAGGAGTTCGAATCCCCTTACCCCGACCATATTTGGGTCGTTAGCTCAGTTGGTAGAGCAGTTGGCTTTTAACCAATTGGTCGTAGGTTCGAATCCCACACGACCCACCATTTTTGGTCAGTTTGTATCTGGCTGGATCTTAGGGAGTGACGCCACAAGCGTCACCCAAATAGAAAACGCCTCCTCGGAGGTGTTTTTTAGCATCATCGGGGTATAGCGCAGTCCGGTAGCGCGCCTGCTTTGGGAGCAGGATGTCAGGAGTTCGAATCCCCTTACCCCGACCATTTTCGCCCAGCTGTATCAGGGTTGAAGATCAGGACTCAAGAACAGTCGTTTTGAGTCCAACAGAAAAGGCGTCCTTCGGGACGCCTTTTTTGTTGGGTGCATTTTCAGGTGAGATCGCGCTCAGCCGCTGCCTGATGCGACTCTGGTATCAGCAAGCTGCGATGTAAAACCGGAGCGCCCCGTACCGAGCGAATGCTTGTGTACGGGGCCTCACGCATGACATCGGGTACTGGAGTCAGCGTGCTCGCAACTGACAGGCCGCTGCCTGCCTTACTGACTGGCCCGCGTCGGCACTTTGTGACCCAGGCGTATCAGTTCGTTGGAGAAACACAAACCAGCGATGATCAGGGCCGCTCCCAGATAAAGGCTTTCGCGCGGTACCTCATTGAGGGCTACAAATGCCAGCAGTGCCGCAAACAGCGGTTCGGTGAGTTCAAGCGCTTGCACTTGGGATGGCTTGAGGTACTCAATGGCCTTGGTCGTGCAGAAAAAGCCTAGGATGGTCGGCAGGGCGGCCAGCGCCAGCAGTGCGGCGATGGCCATTGATGACAGCTCGCCAATCACGAAACCATCGGCGGTGGCAGGCATCAGCAGGTACAGGCTGCCGAAGAAGAGCAGTTGACGAGTGAAATGCAGGCCTCCCGAAACGCCCATTTTTTTCATGGCAACTGAAAACGCTCCGTAGCCACAGCCTGCGATCGAGGCCAGCGCTGCACCTTCCAGAGTGAAGCCCTGTTGCAAATCAGCGCCGAAGATCACTGCAATCCCTGAGATGGCAAGTGCGGCACCCACGGTTGCGTTTGCAGTGATGGCATCCTTCAGTAACAGGCGCCCCAGAATGATCGACGAGATTGAGGCACTGGCCATGAGTACGACGACGACACCCGCCGCAGCGTAATGCCGGTAGGCGGATGTTTCGAAATGGAACAGCACGAAAATGCCAAGGAACGCGCAGATCGCTGCCTGGCTCCATTTGGCGGCTGATGTCGGACGCTTGAGGAAAAGCAGCACGATCGAGAGCAGGATGCACCCCAGTATCGTTTTGATGACGGCAACGCTGCTGGAAGTGAAGCCATTGCTCATGAGTACCTTGCTGAGCACACCAATGGTTGCGTTCAGTGCAGCGGCGGAGAGCGCAAAGATAACGCCCTTGCTGAAATTGGATGGCATTGATGACGTTCCCTGTCGCTGGTTTGTCGTTTGAGAGGACTGAAGCGATTGCGGGTGGCCTGCAGATCCACGCTGGCCTTGGCAATCATCGTTAATGTTCGACGAGTTCGATGAACCAGGTCAAGGCCTGAAAAGTTGTCAAATACGGCAGCAACCCATAAAGCAGGTAATCCTCAACGCCTGACACGAGCGTCGAAAGCAGTGCGAGCAGACTTTGGCACACGGCCACTGAAAGCAGGTCCCGCTTGCTGGGGCTGCGAATCAGCCGATTGACCCAGCAGATACTTCAGGCTTGCCGGTATGCCGATCGGCAGAATTGCCAGTGGTCACAGCCAGTGCGTGGACTCACCCGGGTAAATCGCAAGGCTGCGCCGGAAAGTTGATATTGTTTCGCCATCTTAATCGTCCGGGTTCAGTTGTGATGTATGTTACAGAGACCGTATTCCCTGGGTTTACATCATAAGCGAGCATGATATATTAATACGATAGTGTGTCTAAAGGTGGATAAATTAAATTTAATTATTATTTCTCGATCAGTGAATGTACGCTCATTTAAATATTGCCAGAGGGCGATCATGAGCATGTGTCCGTCGAGACGCCACAGGGTTTAATTCAATAGACTGCCCGCTAATATGAGTGACTGCCATGAGTGATATTCTAAACAAAATAAAACATTATAAACTTCAAGAGATAGAAACGGCGAAAGCGAACTTGCCACTAAGCCGCATCAAGCAGCTTGCCTTTGAACAACCCAGCCCACGCGGTTTTTATAAAGCACTGAAAGCAAAAGAGCAGCAGGGCCTGATAGGCTTAATTGCAGAAATAAAGAAAGCCAGTCCATCAAAAGGCCTGATTCGCGAAGACTTCAACCCGCCCGAGCTGGCGAAGGCTTATGAAACCGGTGGGGCCGCCTGTTTATCCGTTCTGACCGACACGCCAAGCTTCCAGGGCTCGCCGCAGTTTCTCATCGATGCGCGAAACGCTTGCGCCCTTCCTGTGTTACGAAAAGACTTCATGTTCGATACGTATCAGGTGTATGAGGCACGTGCCTGGGGCGCGGACTGCATATTGTTGATCATGGCCTCATTGAGTGATGACCTGGCTGCCGAACTTGAAAGTGCGGCCATGACGTTGGGGATGGACGTCCTGGTGGAAGTGCATGACGAACATGAAATGGAGCGTGCGCTCAAACTGTCTTCTCCGCTGCTCGGCGTCAATAATCGCAACCTGCATACCTTCGAAGTAGACCTCGGCACAAGCGAGCGACTGGCATCCATGGTGCCCGCAGGCAAACTGCTGGTCGGTGAAAGTGGCATCGGCAACCATGACGATTGCCTGCGACTCAAAAAATCCGGCATTACTACCTTTCTGGTCGGCGAAAGCCTGATGCGCAAAGAGGATGTTGTAGCGGCGACAAGAACACTGCTGACCGGCAGCGCTGACTGACGCGTAGGAAACTCCCGGCTCAGAGGGGCGGTTATGCGCTCCTCTGATGCAGCCTGCGGAGAGTGTCCAACTTGATCTGGATACTGTTAATTAGATGTCGACGCCTTGGAAAACTCTGGATGAGTCTATTGGCGGTGTTTAATTGAAAGATAAGCAGGACTCATGAACGATACCTGCTCATCGCAGCCACTTCCGCTTGAGGGCGGCTGAGCGTGTCGTCATCAAGGGTGATAAGCCCCATCGCGCCTCCAATCAAAGTGCTGTTCCGCACCGTCTATCCGGGTCGATTGCTCAGCTGTGGTCGAACTCTTGTTGAACTCCGGCCAGACTCGACCCACTCCGAAATGGCCCCTTTTCAGCTTTTCCGGAGGGGGGTAAAAAGACACCACGATATGCGATTTGCGCCTCAGGGCAGCCATCGGATACGGGCTTTTTATCGGCGCCAACCGATACATTGCGATCCACCCCAAACCCCGCCTCGGCGGGGTTTTTTATTGGGCGAAATACAAGGAGACCCGTGCAAATGTTGAAAGACTACCGATGCGGACAGTGCAAGAAGCTGCTGGCTCGCATGGGTGACTACACAGAACTCCAAATCAAGTGCTCCCGCTGCGGGACGCTGAATCATGTGAAGGCCGTGAGCCTTGAGTTATCGCCTTTGAGCGAAAGAGGTACAGCAGCGTCGCTGCTGCCTCCCAAAGCTATTTAAAGGTATCAATTATGTCCACTAGCAGCTCTGCTGTAAGCCAGCTCAAAAATAGTCCTCTAGCAGGTAACATCAACTACGCACCCACTGTCTGGTCCCGCGCTGATGCGCTGAAGGTCAATGAAAATGACCCGACCACCACGCAGCCACTGGTCAGTGCCGACTTCCCGGTCATGAGTGATACGGTATTCATCTGGGACACCATGCCGCTGCGCGAGCTGGATGGCACGGTGGTTTCGGTCAACGGCTGGTCGGTCATCCTGACCCTCACGGCTGACCGTCATCCCAATGATCCGCAATACCTCGACGCCAATGGCCGCTATGACATCAAGCGTGACTGGGAAGATCGTCATGGCCGCGCACGCATGTGCTACTGGTACTCGCGTACCGGCAAGGACTGGATCTTTGGTGGTCGTGTAATGGCCGAGGGGGTATCGCCCACCACGCGAGAGTGGGCGGGCACCCCGATATTGTTGAATGACAAAGGCGATATTGATCTTTATTACACCTGCGTCACGCCCGGCGCAGCGATCGCCAAAGTACGTGGTCGTATTGTGACGTCCGATCAGGGCGTGGAGTTGAAAGACTTTACCCAGGTCAAAAAACTGTTCGAGGCCGACGGCACCTACTATCAAACCGAAGCGCAGAACTCGAGCTGGAACTTTCGCGACCCCAGCCCGTTCATTGACCCCCGTGACGGCAAGTTGTACATGGTGTTTGAAGGCAACGTCGCCGGTGAACGGGGCTCGCACACAGTAGGGAGTGTCGAGCTGGGTCCTGTGCCACCAGGTCATGAAGAGGTGGGCGGGGCCAGATTTCAGGTAGGTTGTATCGGTCTGGCGGTCGCAAAAGATCTCAGTGGTGAAGAGTGGGAGATACTTCCGCCTTTGGTGACAGCCGTCGGCGTGAATGATCAGACCGAGCGCCCGCACTACGTCTTTCAAGACGGTAAGTATTACTTGTTCACCATCAGTCACAAGTTTACGTATGCCGATGGCGTTACAGGGCCAGACGGTGTCTACGGTTTTGTCGGCGAACATTTGTTCGGTCCGTACCGGCCAATGAACGCTTCCGGCCTGGTGCTCGGCAATCCGCCCGAGCAGCCTTTCCAGACGTATTCCCACTGCGTCATGCCGAACGGTCTGGTGACTTCATTCATCGACAGCGTACCCACCGAAGGTGAGGATTATCGTATCGGCGGCACCGAAGCGCCCACGGTGAGAATCCTGTTGAAGGGGGATCGCTCGTTCGTGCAGGAAGAATATGACTACGGTTACATTCCTGCGATGAAAGACGTGCAACTGAGCTGACACGCCGTCCGCGTACGATGCCTGAAGAGCGCCTGTGCGAGCAGGCGTTCTTTTCAGACGTTCAGACCAGCAGCTTGCTCATCGCGATGATTTGCTCGGCCATGGTTACCTACCAGCGTCTTGGAAGGTGTCGTACTCGTTAATGAATAGGTATTTCAAAATGCCCATGCATGGACAGCGTATTTCGTTTCCTCAGAACCCTACACAAAGGAGAAACCGCAGTGGCGACCGCGACTAAAAATCTCAAGGCGACTTGGGTCGCAACCGTTACGAATCTTGACTGGCCGTCAGTCTCGTCTTTGGCCATCACTGATGAGGCCGCACGTGTCAGTGCACAGAAAGAAGAGTTGACCGGCATTCTTGATGACATTGCGGCAATGAAAATGAATGCGGTTATATTCCAGGTTGTTCCCTGCGCAGATGCATTCTACGCATCAGACCTGCTTCCATGGTCGAAATACCTGACGGGGACGCTCGGGAAAAATCCCGGCTTCGACCCACTGGCTTATGCTGTTGAGCAGGCGCACGCTCGTCATATTGAGCTGCACGCATGGGTGAACCCGTACCGCGTATCAATGAACACCAGTGATGCCACAATAGAAGAGCTGAATAACTCATCCTCTGACTCGCCGGCCAGTGTGTTTAAACGGCATCCTGAATGGACATGCACTTCAGCGAAGCGCTTTGTTCTCGATCCCGGCATACCTGAAGTTCAGGCGTGGGTGAGTAGCATTGTTGAAGAAATTGTCACTCAATACGATGTGGATGCCATTCAGTTCGACGATTACTTTTATTATGAATCCGCCGATTCCCTGCTCAATGATGATGCTACCTACCAGACCTACAATACGACCTTTACCACAAAGGCCGACTGGCGACGGAATAACACTTACTCGCTGGTTGAGGCATGTCATAAAAAAATAGCCGCAGTTAACACAGATGTCTTGTTTGGCGTTAGCCCGGCAGGCGTCTGGCGGAATAAATCTGACGACCCGCTGGGGTCTGATACGCAGGCCGGTGCGCCTAATTACGATTTCGCGTATGCAGACACGCGGAAATGGGTCATTGACGGCATCATTGATTATATCGCCCCACAGGTCTACTGGCCGTTTGCCCGGGAGGTTGCCCGCTATGACGTCATCACACAGTGGTGGGCGGATACCGTCAGGGGTACCGGCACAGCGTTATATATTGGTATGGCTCTGTATAAAGTGGGAACGGCATCAGCAGCCGAGCCCGACTGGACGGTTGAGGGAGGCGTGCCTGAAATGACCCGTCAGCTTGACCTGAATGATTCTCTGACTGAGGTATCCGGGTGCATGTTTTTTCGACATATGTTTCTGCGGGCCTCACAGACTCAGCAGGTGGTTGACTACCTGAAGCGTCGCTGGGCCGACGTCTAATATATTTATTGTTTGGGGGGCACGTAACAGAAAGTGCACTTAAGCCCCGTGCAAGTCCGTAAACCCTCGTGCAGCCAGGCTACTTGCAGGAGCGACCTGGCGTGAAGTAACTGCTGATCTGCGCCCATTTCTCACCGGGCGGCGCTCCGGCCAACATCTGGGCATTAGGCTCTGTACGAAAAGTGGCTGCGCTCGGTGATGCTTCGTTAAAAACAGGCTCGGAATGCTCATTTACAACACGTAGACTCCGCTTCCTCGCCTGTTTTTGCCTCGCCTGACCTTCGCTCGCCGACTTTTCGTACAAAGCCTAGTCAGCGGCGGCAGCTTTTGGACGTCAGGCACCATGAAGTCAATGCTCATCGATTACAGACCTGTTTTGAGGGAGTGACCGACACCCGTTCGATGTACTGGTATTTCTTGCGGGGCAGAATGGGCAACAGAAAATGCTGGTGTACTCGTTCTGACCGACCACGATTTCTGTGGCGTGAAGATGTTGAGTTAATCGCGGTGAGATGGATCTTCAGGTAAGCGTGCCAAGAATGCCGTGGAATCAGTATCCACAGCATCACGACCCGAAGCAGTAGAAAACCCTTAGAGCGAAAACCTTGCCACCAGCTTGTTCATGTCTGCAGCAAGCACTGAGAGCTCGGAACTGGCCGCCGCTGTCTGATTGGCCCCCGTTGCGCTCTGGATGGAAAGATCGCGAATACTCATCAGGTTGCCGTCGACCGAACGTGCGACCTGCGCCTGCTGCTCCGATGCGGTCGCAATCATCAGGTTCATTTCGTTGATTTCATTGATTGCTTTCGCGATCAGCGTGAGCGCTGCTCCGGCCTCATGAGCGATGGTGAGTGTGCCATCGGCCTGGTCGCAACTTTCGCTCATGGCCTTGGTGGCCTGCGCAGTGCCCGTGAGGATGTCGCCAATCATTTTCTCGATTTCCTGGGTCGAGGTCTGGGTGCGATGTGCAAGCGCTCTGACTTCATCGGCCACCACCGCGAAACCACGTCCCTGTTCACCTGCCCGGGCCGCTTCGATTGCCGCGTTCAGGGCCAGGAGATTGGTTTGCTCCGCAATCGTACGAATGACTTCCAATACCTTGCTGATGTCTTTGGACTGCACGGCCAGACGCTCTACATCGGCACTGGTGTTCTGCACGGTCTTGCTCAGTTTCTCGATGGCGTCGACCGTGCTGGTCACCCGTGCCGCGCCGGTGCGGGTTGACTGATCAGAGGCTTTGGCTGCATCCGATGCCGCGGCAGCATTACGCGCCACCTCATCGACTGCAGCGGTCATCTGGTTGACGGCGGTGGCTGCCTGATCGATTTCGTTATTCTGGCGCAGCAAACCTCTGCTCGACTCTTCGGTGACCGCATTCATTTCCTCGGCGGCGGACGCCAGTTGAGTGGATGAATCGCCGATCAGCTTGATCGTATCGCGCAGGTTGTTTTGCATCACCTGGGTAGCGCGCATCAGGTCGGAGAATTCGTCTTTGCCCGTGACGGTAATCACGCTGCGCAGATCACCCTTGGCGATGGTGTCGTTGACCCGCAGCATGTCGCGCAATGGTGCAACGATACTTTTGGTAAACAGCACGGCCAGCACAATCGTCGCCAGCGTCGCGGCTGCAATAATGAAGATCACAAACGTTAAGCCGCTTTGATACGAATCCTCGGATTCTTTTCCTGAGTTGGCGGCCTCGTCAATGTTCATTTGAACAAGTCCGTTTACAGCGTCGTCGAGAAGACGGGTAACAGGGGTGACATTGGAGCTCAGGTAGGCCAGCGCTTCGTTGGCTGCGTTTTTACGGATAAGTGCAGTCACCTGATCGAATGCAACCAGTGCTTTATCGGTGTTTTCAGACACGGCCTTGAACAGTTGTCCTTCTTTATCGCTGGCGACAAACGGGGCGTAAAGGGCTACCTGCTTTTTCAACTCTTCGCTCAGCGAAGCGATCATGCCGGTCGTAGTGGCCATGTCCTGCGGATTGGTCTGGGACAGCATTCTGCGGACTTCCAGGCGCAGGCGCAGCATCGTGGCGTTGATTCTGTCTGCAACCACCACGCTGGCCAGGGCGTCGTTTTCAAGGTCTCTGGCCGTCTCGCGAATTTCCCCCATTTTCCATACTGAAATACCGCCCAAGGCGACCAATAGGAGCGCAATAAACATAAAGCTGAGTGCTGCGCGCGCAGATACTTTCAGGTTTCTCATTGCCACTGACCTCCTTGTAGAATTGATTTTTCACGGTTGTAGAACTATCGGCTACTAATAGTATAACTTTAGGGTGTGAGAATTAGTTGCTGTATTAGTTGTGCACATTTTTGTGTTTCTTTAGTTTTTAGTGCGCTTTTTTGGGGCGGAAACTTATGTAGGCGAAGGGTGGTGCAGCTTGCTTAGTTGCAGCTATTCATCAGTAGGCGATTGAAACAGAAGGACAAAGCCAAGCTTTTAGGGGGGCATACGCCCAGCCGCTCTCACCCCTCTCAATCGTAACCATTCAATACGGTCAGCGTTTCAGGGGCGTCAATCAGAACTCAATAGCCGTCGTTTTTGTCAGGATCGTCCCGCGTGACGACTCGATGCGTGGGCTATCCCACGCAAGGCTTCATAACGATTCTCTGACCACCAGCGGACAATCCACCGGCTGGGAGCCCGACACTTCAAGGCTTTCGATCAAGTGCCGGGCGGCGTTGCGACCGATCTCGTAATACGGCAGTTGCACCGTGGTCAGCGCAGGAATGAACAGCTCGGCGATGCCGATCATGTTGTCATAACCCAATACGGCGACATCGCCAGGGATTTTCAGACCCTGGCCCAGCAGCAGTTGGTAGGCACAAAAGGCAATGCGGTCATTGCCGCAGATCAGAATGTCGAACTGCGGACGGCCATCCACCATGTGCCGGGCCAGGATGGCGGCGGTTTCCCAATAAGCGTCATGCTCGGACAGGTTGTATTGCAGGAGTTCGTCGCGAGCCAGGCCGAATGCCTCGCAGGCACGCAACATACCCGCCTGGCGGATTTCCCAGGCCAGGCTCTGTTTTGGCAGGTTGATGAACAGCGGGCGTCGATAGCCCTTGCTGAACGCGTGGTGCAAGGCGCGGTACTGACCTGTTTCGTCGTCCGGCACATAACTGACCAGGCTGCTGTCATCGGCTACGCAGTTGGCGAGCACCAGCGGTTTGCTCTTCAAACGCTGGGGGATACTTACTTTGCGTAAGCCCATGGCGCTGAAGATCAACCCGTCGGGGCGGTGCGAGAGCATCAGGTCGATGTTCTGGTCGGTGGGCGGATTGCTCAGCAGGTTGAGGATAAAGACGTTCCAGCCTGCCTGCTGCGCGGTCTGTTCGATGGACAGCAGCAGCTCGACCGCAAACGGCGTCGTTGCGGTGTCCAGGGCAAATACGCCGATGGTTCGGGTCTGCAGGTTGTCGCCGCGAATCCGGCGAGCCGACAGGCTGGGGACGAATTGAAGCTCATCGATCGCGTTGCGCACTCGCTGATAAGTCTCGGGGCTCAGCTTTCCCGGATCATTGAGCGCCCGAGACACCGTCATCAGGGACACACCGGCCAGTTTTGCAACGTCTTTAACTGAGGTCATGCGAGGCGGGGCCTGTCGGGTTGACTGATGATTATCATGCTACAGAGACCTGATTTTTTTCGCGACTTCAATGATTTACCGACAGGTATCCCGAGGAGAGTTGCCAAGCGTCGGCAATGCAGACTCGGCCTCCGGTTCCGTTGGCAATAAGCTTCACCCCCAGGCTGTCGGTCTGTGGATAAAGGCGGCTGCTGAAGCTGAAACTGCCGTTTTGCTCGAACACCTCAATGGACGAGCGATCAAGGAAGATCCGCAGTTCAAGCTGATTCTGTTGTGGATCTATCGCTACGCTGCGTTGACCGCTGACGTGGGTACCCGATTGAGTACGGTCGAGTACCAAGCGTTTTAGCGACGCATCGTAGTAAAGCAGAGTCTGCTCCTGGCCATCCGGACTGCAGCGCAATGCCACGCCCAGGTGACCTTCGGTGCAGTCGAGCAGGTCCAGGTACACGTGGATTTCGAGCATGTCGCCGTGTATGTCGGCCAGCCACTGGCTACCGGCTTCGCTCCACCAGGGAGTGCCTGGCAGTGACTCGTTGCGCAGCGCTGTCAGCTCGCGTGCGGGTTGTACGCAGAGGCGATTTTCGCGCACTTCAAGTTCTCGCGGCAGGCCGAGCATGCCGCGCCAGTGATGTGCCTCGGTTGGGGTCGGGCTTTCCCACATGTCGATCCAGGCCCACAGCAGACGCCTGCCATCGGCAGCCACCAGTGTCTGCGCCGCATAGAAATCGTGGCCGCTGTCCAGCTCGATAAAAGGCCCGCCGGTGAACTGCCATTGATTGTCGACCTGGCCCACTCGATAGCCGGTGTGGAACCGGTTCAGTCGCTCGTAGCGCTTTGCCGGCATGCCCTGGGGGGAGTAAAGCAGTACGTCGCGTCCATTGAGGCCAAACAGGTCCGGGCATTCCCACATATAGCCGTCGCCTTCGTCGCCTGTGGACACATAGCTGACGAATTCCCACGCGTGCAGGTCCTTGGATCGATAGATCGGCAGCAGCGGTTTTTCACCCAGGCGTGCGCCGGCAATCAGGTACCAGTGACCATCCTGTCGCCAGACCTTCGGGTCACGGAAATGAATCATCCCGTCTTGCGGCGGGGTGTCGATGACGGCGCCGTGTTTGCTGAAGCTGATGCCGTCGGTACTGGTGGCCAGGCACTGCACCTGACGGATAAAGCGCTCGTCGCCCACTTCACCCAGCCATGTGTGCCCGGTGTAGATCAGCGCCAGGGTGTCGCCACACACCACTGCACTGCCGGAAAAACAGCCGTCCCGATCGAAGTCATCACCGGGTGCCAAGGCAATGGGCAGGTGTTGCCAATGGACCAGATCGGCACTCTTTGCATGGCCCCAGTACATCGGGCCCCATTTCGCGTCGAACGGGTGGTGTTGATAGAACACATGGTATTCGCCACGAAAGAACACCACCCCGTTGGGGTCGTTCATCCAGCCTGCCGGCGGGGCCAGGTGATAACCGGGCCGATAATCGTGGACGAGCTGCGACAGACCCTCTTCCAGCGCATGGTGCGCGCGCTCGAGGGCGGGAGACATCGGGTTGCTCATGGCATTTGCAGAAAAACTCATAGGGTGCCTGCTTGTACGAGGTGCGGTGTGGTGCCTGGTGTCAGGTGTTGACTGGCGTCTGCGTGGCGCTTCAGGGCCAGGCCATCGGCGTCGAACAGGTGCAGGTTGCTGTCGTCGAATTGCAGCGCGACCTGGTCGCCCACCTGCCAGCCGGCCTTGGCATCGCAGCGACAAATCAAGGGCTCGCTCGCCCCGGTAGCCAGGTGCACATAGACCTCGCTGCCCAGGTATTCGACACCGGATACCGTGACGCCAACGCCATTGTTCGCAGCATTGAGGGTGATGTGCTCCGGGCGCACACCCAGGGTCAGTTGCGCATCCTCGGTCAGATTCGAGCTGTCGAAGGGCAGGGATTTCATGCCCAGTGCCGGGATATCGATCAGGCTGCTGCGACCCGGTGCCTGCAAGCTCACGGGCAGAAAATTCATTCTCGGCGAGCCCAGAAAACCGGCGACGAAGAGGCTGGCAGGGCGCTCGTAGAGTTCGCGTGGCGAGCCGACCTGTTCGACCTGGCCGCTGTTGAGCACGACAATCTTGTCCGCCAGGGTCATCGCCTCGACCTGATCGTGGGTGACGTAGATCATCGTCGAGCCCAGCCGCTTGTGGAGCCGGGCGATTTCGTTGCGCATCTGAACCCGCAACGAGGCGTCCAGGTTGGAGAGCGGTTCATCGAACAACAGGATGTCCGGTTCCCGCGCCATGGCTCTGCCCATGGCCACACGCTGACGCTGCCCGCCGGACAGTTCCCGGGGTTTGCGTTGCAGCAGTTTGTCCAGTTGCAGGATCTGCGCGGTTTTCAGCACGCGTTCGCGCAGGCTGCTTTTTTCCGTCCTGGCCAGCTTGAGGCCAAAACTGATGTTGTCGTAGACGCTCATGTGCGGGTACAGGGCGTAGGACTGAAAGACCATACCGACACCACGCTCGCGCGGTTCCAGGTCATTGACCCGCCGTCCGTCGATCAGCAGGTCGCCAGCACAGATCGAATCCAGTCCGGCGATCAAGCGCAGCAGCGTCGACTTTCCGCAGCCCGACGGGCCAACGAACACCACGAACTCACCGGCAGCGATCTCCAGGCTGACGTCGCGCAGAATACGCGTGCCGCCCAATTGCTTGTTGATGTTGGCTAGCTTCAATTTCATCACGATGCTGTTCCTTGTCAGTTGTGTGCATCAACCTTTCAACGCGCCGGCAGTGAGGCCGGAAACGATGCGGCGCTGGAAGATCAGCACCAGAATCACCAGTGGCACGGTCACCAGTACCGACGCCGCCATCAACAGACCCCAGGGCAATTCGTGGGAGCTGCCACCCGAGATCAGGGCGATGGCGACCGGGACCGTTCGTTGCGCGTCTGTCAGGGTGAAGGTCAGGGCAAACAGGAACTCGTTCCACGCGGCAATGAACGCCAGCAGGCCGGTCGTGACCAGTGCGGGCCACAGCAACGGCAGCAGCACGCGGGTCAGCGTGACCCAAGGCGATGCGCCATCCATGATTGCCGCTTCTTCCAGTTCATGCGGCAGTTGCCCCATGAACGTGGTCAGCACCCAGACGGTGAAGGGCAGGGTGAAAATCGTGTAGCTCAGGATCAGCGCCCACGAGGTGTTGTACAGACCCAGTGCGCGGATCACTTCAAACAGGCCTGACAGCACCGCGACCTGAGGAAACATCGAGACCCCGAGCACCATCATCAGCACCGTGCCGCGCCCTCGGAACTTGACCCTGCCCAAGGCATAGGACGCCGTCAGGCCGAGGAACAGCGCCAGCACCACCACACTCAGCGCAACCACCAGTGAGTTGGCGATGGCCTGCAGGAATGACGCCTGACTGAGGACCGCTGCGTAATTGGAGAAGTCGGCTTCAGTGATCCAGTAGCTCACTTCAAACAAGGCGCTGGACGGTTTCAGCGAGGTCAGGACGGCGTAATAGAAAGGGAAGATCGCGTACAGCAGCACGATCCCGACCAGGCCCCAGAAGGCCAGACGCAGTAGCGCTTTCTTCAGTTGGCGCAGGTTCATGAGCGCACCTCCAGCTGGCGGCGTCCGAGGTACAGGTAAAGCATGGCAATCACGGCCACGACCAGAAACAGCAGGGTGGAGGCGGCGCTGCCGTAGCCGACGTCCTGGAATTCCACCAGATGCTGGCGGGCATAGACCGACATGCTCATGGTGCTGGAGGAGTTGGAGGTCAGGACGTAGATGACGTCGAAGACCCGCAACGAGTCGAGGATGCGAAAGATCGCGGCGACCAACAAGGCGGGCATCAGCAACGGCAAGGTGACACGCCAGAACACCCGCACCGGATGAATGCCGTCGACCCGTGCGGCTTCGTAACAATCGCTTGGCAGCATCTGCAGTGCCGCGAGCATCAGCAGGGTGACAAAGGGCACGGTCTTCCAGACGTCGACGATGATCACTGCCCACATCGACAGGTCCGCATCTGCCGTCCAGGCCAGCGGCGCGTCGATCAGGCCCAGGCCCAGCATCATGTGGTTGATGATGCCGAACTGGTCGTTGAGCATCCATGACCAGATCTTCGCCGAGACGATGGTCGGAATCGCCCAAGGGATCAGAATCAACGCACGCACCAGCGCGCGGCCGGTGAACTTGACGTTCAACAGCAACGCCACTGCCAGTCCCAGAACCATTTCCAGCCCGACCGACACCACGGTGAAATGCAGGGTGTTGCGCACTGCGTTCCACCATTGCGGATCGACCAGAACGCCAGACCAGATGACGCCGTCGTAGAGCAGATAATTGCTCAGGCCCACGAATGAGCCACTGCCGGTATCCGACAGATCGGCGTCGGTCAGGCTGAACCAGAATGTGCGCAGCAACGGCCAGGCCGCCACCAGGATCAGGCACACCAGCATCGGCGTCAGAAACAGCCAGGCGGCGCGTAGCCTGCGACGTTGTACAGGCGTTTCCCGGGTGACGAGCTCGTCGTCTCCGGGGTAGTCGGTAGAAGAGACAGGCATGTTGATTTCCTTACGTGTGGCTTACCAGTTCCGGCGTTTGATGCGGGTCAGTTCGCGTTCCAGTTCGACCAGTGCCTGATCGACCGGTATATCGCCCGCCAGCACGCTATGCACCCGATCGAAGAATGCGTTGGAGACGCGTGGGTAGCCGTTGGCCGTGATGGCGGCGGGGCGCATGACCCCATTGCTGAGGATGCTGTGCAACTGGGGGTAGTAAGGCATCGCCGCGAGCAACTCGGGGTCGGCATACAGGGACTCGATGACCGGGTTGTAGGCACCTGCCAGAGCACGCTGTTTTTGCTGTTGGGCGCTGGTCAGGTAGGCAACCAGTTCTGCCGCCAGCTTGGGGTTGCGGCTGTAGCGCGAAACCGCCAGGCCCCAGCCTCCGAGCGTTGAAGCGTGGGTGCCGTTCGCGCCGCCACTGGGCAGGGGCGCTACGCCGACCTTGTCTTTTATCGCGCTGTCCTTGCTTTGCACCAAGGCCCAGACATAAGGCCAGTTGCGCATGAACAGCGCATTGCCCGACTGGAATACGCCACGGCCTTCTTCCTCGGTGTAATTGAGGACGCCGGGCGGGGAGATGTCGCCGACCCAGCTTTTGGCCAGGGTCAGCGCGACTCGTGAGGCCTGGCTGTTGACCACGATGTCTCCGCGCGGGTTGACCAGTCCGCCGTCCGGCTGGCTGCTGATCCATTCCAGGGCGTTGCACGTCAGGCCTTCATAGGCGCGCCCTTGGAACACGTAGCCCCACATAGTGGCGTTCCCCGCATCGCGCTCGGCTTTTTGCACTTTTTTGGCGGTAGCGGTCATGTCCTCCCAGGTCTGGGGGACCGGCTGTTGATACTTGTCGAGCAGATCCTTGCGGTAGTACAGCAGCCCCGAATCGGTAAACCAGGGCATCGACACCAGCCGGCCGTCGACGGTGGCGTTGTCCACCTGGGCCTGGAAATAGCCTTGTGTCGCAGTCGCCGGAAGCAGTTCGCGCAGGTCCGTCAGGTGTTTGGCGAGCATCCCCGGCCACACCATGTCGATTTGAATGATGTCGATGTCGGTGGACTGGGCACTGAGGATCTGCTGGTAGAACGACAGGCGCTCGGTCGCAGAGTTGGGTGTGGATACCACCTGAACGTTGTTGCCGGTCTGTTTTGACCAGCTATCGACTGCCTCCTTGCACAGTTGCAATTCAGCGCCGACGGCCCCGCACGAGATCGTCAGATCGGCTGCGTTCGACAGCGCAGGAAACCCGGCAGACAGGGTGAGCAGCGCGGCGGGAAGAAGAGATTTCAGCTGTTTCATAGAGCCCTCTTTATTTTTGTTTTTATAAAAGTTAACGTTAACATCGTCAATGTAGCAGCGTATTTTCGATGTGGCACCCTTTTTTCGTCGGTCTGCACAATTTTTCGCTGAAGAGAAAAGGCTCGGCCAACGTCACGAAAACAATAAAAACAAAACAGGAAGTCCACATGCAGAACGCATCAAGATGGCTACTCGCAGGGGTACTCGGCGCCTCGACAAGCGTCGCTCAGGCCGCGACGCTGGAAGAGCGGATGGCCGCATTCGAAGCACGTGCCAGCGCTGCGGAAAAACGTGCAGCCGCAGCCGAACAGCAAACCCAGGCGCTCGCCCGTGAGCTTCAGCAACTCAAACTCGCCACCCCCGCTGCGCAGCCTGCCGCGCCCACTTCCGCGCCGACGGTGGCGACCAGTCCACAGCCCGCTCTGGATGATCGCGTGGCAAAACTCGAAGCCCGCCAGCAAAGCATGGAGAAGCCAAGCGGTGTCGGACACCTCACCGACGGGTTCAGCTTCAAGGGCTATGCTCGCTCCGGGCTGTTGATCAACGACGGTTTGGGCGGCGGTCGCGGCGGACCTTATACAACCCCCGCAGGTTCGGTCGGTGGGGCGGTCGGGCGCCTGGGTAACGAAGACGACACCTACATGCGCTTCGATCTGTCGAAAGAGATCTACGCGCAGAACGGCACGCGTTCCAAGTTCACCGTATCCATCGCCGATGGCGTTGAGAGCTATAACGACTGGACGGCCACCGAAAGCAGCCTGAACGTGCGTCAGGTATTTACCGAACTCGACCACATCGCCGCCTTCAAGGGTAATTCAGTGTTCGAGAACGCCACGCTGTGGGCCGGCAAGCGCTTCGACAGGGATAATTTCGATATCCACTGGCTGGACTCGGACGTGGTCTTTCTGGCCGGGACCGGTGGCGGTATTTACGATGTACAGATGACCAAGGACTGGCGCTCGAACTATTCCCTGATCGGACGCAACTACGGAGATTTCAGTGAGGGCGGCGTCGATGCCGATGTGGAAAGCTACATCCTGACTTCCAACCAATTCTTCGACAATGGTCAGTGGCAGTGGATGTTCAACGCCATTGGTGCAAAGAAAAACGACGTCGGTACGCGCACCAATCAAGCCGGTTTTGCGCCCGCAGACTCAGGCCTGCACACCATGTTGGCCAATCACCAGAAGGACTTTTTCGGCCGCGAAGGCTTCTTCAAGACCGCGTTGCTTTATGGGCAGGGCCTGGGTGCACAGGTCAAGGACATTGGCTCGGATGGCGAACTGCTCGACGACGCCCGCGCGTTGCGTCTGGCCATGTATGGCGAGACGCCTATCGCGCCGGGATGGCGCATCGGCCCGAGCCTGCTGGCCGAGCAGAGCAAAGACCGCTATGTCAAAGGCGACGATTACCGCTGGCTCACGCTGAACATGCGCCTGGCCAACGAGATCAACAGCAACTTCGAGATGGCCTACGAGCTGAGTTGGCAAACCATGGACCTCGACCCCAAAGGCTACCTGCAACGCAATGCGGTTGACGGTAGCTTCTGGAAGTTTACGGTTGCGCCGACCTTCAAGCCGGACATGGGTGACCTGCTCACACGTCCCGAACTGCGAGTGTTCGCAAGCCTCATGAACTGGTCTTCGGACCTGGACCGCTACAGCACGACCGGCAACTTCGGCAAAAGTGATTTCAACTCCGGAGGTGTATGGCAATTCGGCATTCAGATGGAGACTTGGTTCTAGGCACGGTATTCAAAGCCCGGCGCAATGTGCCGGGCTTTGAATCTGTCTACTGCTACCCAACGGGCAACAAGACAGTCCTACTGACCCGCTACGCTCTTCATCACCTGCACCCTGAGCACCTTGTTGGCAGCGGTAATGTACGCCCAGCTTGCCTGCTCACTGGAGCAGAACGTCAGGTTGCTGGTATCGGCCGCCGAGACCAGCAATTTGCCGAGTGGCTTACCTGCTGCGGAAAACACCTGAATACCTTCCTTGCTGCTGCTCCACAGGTTGCCAAGCGCGTCGACTTTGATCCCGTCAGGGATGCCGGGCTGGATGTCAGCGAACACCTTGCCGTTGATCAAGCGACCGTCGCGCACCTGATAGACCATGATGCGATGTGCCAGCTTCTTGTTGGTGAAGTCGTGGGCCATTTGTGAGTCGGCCACATAAAACAGCTGTTGATCCGGCGAGAAGGCCAGGCCGTTGGGCGAGTGGACTTCGGGAGTGTCGAGACGGGTGATCTGCCCGGTGTCGGGTACGTAGCGATAGATGAACTCGCCGCCTTGCTCAGGCTTGCCGCCATAGCCCTCGCTTTTGCTCAGCACCCCGAAGGTGGGATCGGAAAACCAGAGAGCGCCGCTTTTATCCGCCACGACATCGTTCGGGCTGTTCAGCCGTTTGCCCTGGTAGGTGTCGACCAACGTATGCCACTCACCATTGGGCTCCTGTCGCACGATGCCGCGCTTGCCATGCGAGGCCGCCACCACACGGCCCTGGCCGTCGAGCGTATGCCCATTTTGAAAGTCGGCCTTTTCCAGCCAGGTGGCCACGCCATCCTTTGCCTGCCAGCTGCTGACCTTGTTGGCCTTGATGTCACTCCAGATCAAACGACCATCGGCCAGGCACAGCGGGCCTTCTGCCCACTTCGCCTGATCGGTCAGCAGCTCGACGCGAGCCTGGGGGGCAACCAGTTGGTTGAAGGCCGGATCGATAACCACTTGCCGAACAGGGGCGACGGCGTCGGTTGCGCCTGCTGAACCTGCGGCCAGGAGCGCACCGCCCAATAACCATGAGGAGGGGCGCAGAAAGTGTTTTTTACGGGTCGGTTTCATAGGTTCAGGTCCGTGGGCGATCAGTAGGCACAGCTGCCATTGGTACGTTTGTCAGCCGCACCCGGTTTAAGTTTGATGATCAGTTGAACATTGGGTTGATCACCCACGGTGCGCGTCAGGTGGCCTACACGCTCGTCATCCGGACGCGGCCGGGACCGGGTGTCGGCATTGAACTGCATCTCTCCCGGTCCTTGCACCAGCACACTGCCATCGGTGGTCTCCACCGACCATTGCCCCTGCAGGGTGACGACCCATTGTGGCCCCGGCGCGTGGTGCCAGTTGCCGACGTATCCCACCGGCAGCACCGCGTAGGCGATGCTTTCAATATCGTCAGGGGAGACGCCAACCCATTGCGGCGCGGCTGGCGGGGCATAGCTTTTGAACTCCAGGCCTTCCAGGCGGCAGTGGCCCACATGCGTGGCACCTTTTTCGTCAGTCCACAGCGTGGCATATGAAACAGGCGGTTGCTGTTGACCATTACTCTGAGTCATTTGCGTAGACTCTTTCGGCACCGATTGCACGTCGGCATTGGCACTCGCCATGCCCGCGCAGGCGGCGCAGGCCAGAGCCAGGGTGTATAGAGATTTCATCGGGTCACTCCGTTTACAGGGAAATTCCATGTGCCTGTCGCAAGGCAGCGTACTGCTCAGGCCGGTCGGGTGTGAGGCAGCCAGCGCTGCTGCAAATCCCGCCGTATGACTTCGATCACCCACATCCACAGCAAGTGCCCGAACGTTTCAGATAACAACTCCGAGGCAGGCAACTCCCACAGCGGCGGTGCCCAATGGAACGCCGGCAGGATGACGCCGTGAAACCCCAGGGTCATCAACAGGCCGAAACCCAGACCCTGCCACAGGGCGGCGCGCGGATACCTGAGTACAAGCAGGCAATAGAACATGGCGAAGAAGATGGAAAAGCCATGATGGACCAGAGCACTGCCGTAATTCACCACGTGCTCTGAATACACATAAGTCAGCTGCTGAGCGTTGATGCCCAGCGAGTCAAGCATCTCCACGGGCGGAACCGGGCGGTCCGGCGTGCGAGGCGGGAAGGGTATTTCCGTGCCCCATTTGATGAAACTGGAAACATTGCCCCCAACAAAGCCGGCCAGTGCGGCGACACCGTACGCTCGCGTGTTCAAATCAGCGCCCCTTCTTCGATAGACCAGGCTGTGAGCGATCTCGCCCCTAGCCGTTGAACCATGAAGTATGTGCAACGCTCATTTATTTGTAACATACTAATTTGATAGCTCATTGATACTAAAAAAATATCAGATGATTGATTTGAAATTGATGCGTCAGTACGTGGTGGTCGCTGAAACCTTGAATTTTCGCAAGGCCGCGCAGCGCTTGAACATGTCACAGCCGCCCCTGAGCGTTGCGATTCGTCGTCTGGAAGAATGCCTGGGCGTGCAGTTGTTGCTGCGCAGTACGCGCTCCACGCAATTGACCACTGCGGGCGTCGTGTTTCTGGCCGAGGCTCGGCAGACGCTGCTGCAGGCCGAACGGGCCTGTGAAATGGCACGTCGCTCAGCGGCCGGCACGATCGGCACGATTCGCCTGGGCTTTGTCGACAGCGTGGTCGATGGTTTGCTGCCGGCGCTGCTGCGTCGCTATCAGGCAGCCAACCCGAACGTCGATATTCAACTGCAGGAGGCCACCCCACCCGAGCAGCTTGAAGGCCTGCGCAATGACCGGCTGGACGTCGGCATTCTGGTGTTGCCGGTCATCGACCCCGGCAATATTCAGATCGAGCCGCTGTTCGAGGACCGCATGGTTGCGGTGCTGCCGCAGGATCATCCCTTGGCCGAGCAGACATCCATCGGTCTTGCGGCGTTGGCAGACCAACCCTGGATTCTGTTTGCCCCGCATCATGGCCCGGGCATGCACTCGCACATTCTGCTGGCCTGCGGGAGTGCAGGCTTTACCCCTCGAGTCGTGCAACAGCCTCGCCAGATGCAGACCACGGCTGCGCTGGTGGCTGGCGGAATGGGCGTGGCGCTCATGCCGCAGCGCTATGCCCGACGACAGCCGGGGCGGTTGGCCTGTCGTGAGCTGACGGGCCCGGGTACACCTGTCGCCTATGTGCTGGCGCTGGCGTATCGCGAGCTGTCTCCGTGTGCGCAGTCCTTGCGAGAAGTGATCATGGAGCTGGTTCAGTCGCCGGCGTTCAAGCTGGCGTCCGCCGAGTCATGACACCGTCGCCTGGGCTCAGGCCCAAACCCGCTATTCGCATGCCGGTTCAAATGCACTGAACGCCTTGCTACGCCCTGACTCCAAATCTTGCCCCGGCGCTCAAACCCATGCATCACGTCGATGGGTGTTCGAATCCTCTGCCAATCAAGGAATTCCCATGACTGATCCACGTAACGTTGCCCACGACAAAAAAGTCCAGCAAGAGAAAAAGAACCACGGCGAAGAAATCGCGCCGAATGCCGAGCACGCGCCTCAGCCAGGTATGAAGCCGGCACTCAAGCATGATGATGACGAGCAGGAAGAGCAGGCGTAAGCCAGTGATCTGATCGTGACCTTTGGCGGTGCTGGCGGATGTCAGCATCCGCTGGGCGCCGCCTTCGAGGTCAGCACTTCAGGCAGGCAACAGGGGCTCATAGCATGCTCAAACACATCATTTTTGACGTAAACGAGACGCTGCTGGATCTGGCCGCGCTCGACGCTTTCTTCGCGGGACTGTTCGGCGACAGCCGCTTGCGCACCGAATGGTTTCTGACGCTGCAAGAGTGCTGGATGACCAACACCATAACCGGCCAGTACCAGGCGTTTGGTGATCTGGCGCAGGGCGCTTTGAGAATGGTTGCCGCACGGCATCAGGTGGAAGTGGGCGACGATCAGTGCCAGGCCCTGGCCGCTGGCATCAAGTCTCTTCCTGCGCACAAGGACGTTCATCAGGCACTGCAGTTATTGAACGATAACGGATTTGTGCTCATTGCCCTGAGCAATGGCGCGCTGGAAGCGCTGCGGCAACAGCTCGAATTTGCAGGGTTGACCGACTGCTTCGAGCACATCATGGCAGGCAGCGAAATCAGTCAATTCAAGCCAGCCGCGGCAACCTACCAAATGGTCGCACAGCGCCTGGGCATCGCCACCGATCAGATGATCATGGTCGCTGCGCACGCCTGGGATATCGCCGGGGCTGACAAGGCCGGGTGTCGCACCGCGTTTGTCGAGCGTCCGGGAAAGGTGCTCAACCCGATCGGCACCCAGCCTGACTTGATCGGTAAAGATGTTCAGGATGTCGCCATTAAACTCTGCGCAGGTAAGCTTTAGCGCTGATTCCTCACTTGAACGGTATGACCGATATCTCGCCGTTCCTTTCAATGATCGCGTACCTGATGTCCTTCATCTCCACGATCCCCTGCGTGGTTCGTGCTGCCTCCATCACATCGGATTCACTGATGCGCGCCTCTCTCATTCGTTTGGTCAGTGGCTTGCCGTCTTCCACGATGATCGTAGGGCCGCCATCCAGAAATTTGGCCAGCCGCTTCGATCGACGTTTGGCCAGGGAAAAACCGACGTCTATGGCGATAAGGGTGGAGATGATCAGTATCGCGTTAGTCACCGAAAAATCATCGCCCAGCAGCGCTTGCTGAGTGGCCTCGCCAATGATCAGCAACAGGACGAAATCGAAGGTGGTGAGGTCGGTAAGGGAGCGGCGTCCGGCAACACGAAACAAGACCATCAAGACAAAATAAATCGCTGCTGCTCTGAGCACTGCATCCATAAATCGCTTTCTCTCTACGGGTAGATAAACCTGGGCATCGGCAGCGTTTCGCCACCCAGCATATGCATTTGCCCTCGGTACAGTCCCACCCCGTTACTGCGAACAGTCAGGTACAAGGTGGCCAGACCGTCCTTGTCGGCCTGCATCGGAATGATCAGATCACGGCCTTCGCTGTGAAGGGGCGCAGGCTGGGGATTAAGTTTCTCGATCGACACGCCTTCGAGCAGCCCACTGCCGACGACCAGATAACGCATTTCGGAGGGGGCGCCTTTGGACGTGACAATCATATCGTCCTGACTGCCGTTGCGGCTGAAACGCTCGTAGCTCACCTGCAGTTTGCCGTCTGCCGTTCGAGGCTCGACCTGGCTCAATGGCCCTTTGGAGAACAAGCCGGCGAGTGTCAGCACTATCAGCACAATCAGGCCAGCCCAACCGATGCGCTCAAAGCGCCAGACTCGACGCTGCTGCGCCATATCTTCCTCGACGGGATATGACCGGCTGCGGAACTCATGGTCGTCCGCCTCATCACCGCGTAGTGCCATTAACGTGCTGTCCATTAGGGAAATTTTGTAGGCACCTTATTACGCGTTCACCCCGTCCGCTGTCCAGAACGGTTTACATCCTTGCCATGGCTATGCACGTTCCAGGTGAGTGGCCGCCTTGCGCAGCCGGTTTGAATGTGAGCGGAGCGAATGCCGACGAGGAGGGCTATGAAGGGTTGTAAGAGTCTGCGTCAGTCGTTCAGCGGCGCGTGCATGGCTGTCCAGTCTTCGATCAATCCGGCATACAGCTCGACGCATTGGTGGAGTTTGTCGACTTCACAATACTCATCGACCTTGTGCGCCATGCTGGGCTCTCCCGGGCCGAGAATAAGGGTGGGCGGATAGCCTATTGCGGGGAGCAGCACCGCGGCATCGGTAAAGTAGGGCACCGCCTTTTCCTCCAGAGGGGCGTCATGCAAGGCCTGACAGCGTGCAAAAACCTGTTGCACCCACGGCTCGTCGGGGCTGGCACAAATACCAGGCAGATCAATCAGGGTGCTCAGCTCCGCGCGGCTGCCCAGATGGGCCGCCAGTCGTCCGCGAATCTCGTCGTGGTCCAGATTCGGTGCAGTGCGCAGGTCCAGGGTGAACGCTGCGTAGTCCGGCACCGAGTTAATGTTCAGGCCGCCGCTGATAGTGCCGACGTTCAGCGTCGGCTTGCGCATGAGCGGATGCGCAGGGCCTACTTCAAAGGTCCGCGCGCGGCCAATGTGTTCGGCGGCCAGATAGATAGCGTTCACGCCTTCTTCCGGCATGGCACCGTGGGCCGTCAGGCCATGGCTGGCGCAGCGCAGCCATAACGCGCCTTTGTGTCCGAGTATCGGGTAGTTGGCCGTCGGCTCTCCGATCAGCAGTGCTCCCAGTTCGCCCAGCAAATGGGGCGCGTCACTGCACAAGGCCTTGGCGCCGTCACAGCCGGTTTCCTCTCCGCCGGTGAGTATCAGACGAACGCCGGGCCCGCGCCGAATGGAATCACGGCTGCGCTGGCAGGCCACGATGAAGGCGGCAATGCCCGCTTTCATGTCGCTGGACCCTCGCCCGTACAGCCGGCCGTCGACGATCTCACCGGCAAACGGCGAGTGACTCCAGGTGGCATTGCCGAGCGGTACGGTATCCAGGTGGCCGGTGAACCCCAGCGGTTTGCCGTGTCCGTCGCCCTCAAGCCAGGCGACCAGATTGAAACGGCGCTCACCGAAACGCTGCAGCTCGCAGACAAACCCGTGGCGGGTCAGCTGTTCGGCAAGAAAAGCCGCACACGCTTCTTCATCGCCCGGCGGGTTGAGGGTCTGGAACGCCAGCAGGGCTCGGGTCAGGGCTATCGGGTCATCAAGCATCGGAGCCTCCGGTCAGGTGCGGCGAGTCAGCCAGTCGAGGCTGTTGATCCAGAAGCGGCGATAGCCTTCCCAGTCGAGAAACGCTTCTGGCAGCCAGTGTTCGGAAAGGTCGCTGGTCCACGCCAGAGTGCGTCCGGCACCGACCTCACGCGCGGCGAGCAGCGGGTGCTGAGAGCCTTCGACGGTGGCCAGCAATTGAGCTTCGGGATGCAATTCAACTTCGTTGTAGCCAAGCAGGTACGGCCATTCGCCGCCCAGGCCTTGCAGTATCGGGTGACCACTGTTGATCTGCGGCAGAAAGCCTTCCGGCACTTCGACACGATCGTCGTAAGGCAGGCAGCGCACGGGCAAGACTTCCTCGACAGGCGTTCCACGGTAGCGTGCGCCGCCGTTGATGCCTTGAAAGCTGAAGTAGCCGCCGACCATCATCAATGCGCCGCCCTGCAAAACGTATTCGCGAAGGGCTTTGAGCCGGTTGGGCGTACGCTTGCCACGCAGCCAGGTGTCCGGGTGCAGCAGCAGGGTATTGGCACCGATGTCGGAGAGGATCACCGCCTGATACTGACTGAGTGCTTCAACCGTGGCCGGAAAGTCGGTCTGGGCCTGATCGGCGCACATCTGCGTGATCTGATAATCGCTGTCTGCCATCGCCGCGAGCAAGCGCCGAGCGCCATTGTGCGCAGTGACGCTGTCGAACTGATCGAAGCCTTTGATGTGGGTTGACGTGCTGACCCATGATTCGCCAGCCAGCAATACGGACTGTTTCATGACGTTGCATTCCTCTGCGATGAAAAAGTAGCCTGGAAGCCGCGCTGGAAGACCCGGCGCGGGTTGTCGATCAAAAGGTTTTCGAGTTGTTCACCGGTAACGCCATGACGGCGCAGGCGCGGGACAAAGTGTTTCAGCAGGTAGCCATAACCATGACCGCCGTAACGGGTCAGCATGGTTTTCAGAAAGACGTCCTGAGACAACAGCACTTGCGAGCCGAAACCGTGCTCGATCAGGGCGACGATGGCCCGCGCGTTTTCTTCATCGCTGGGCGACTGTGCGTGCTCGTCGGCGAAGTAGTAACCCATGCCGATCATGTCGTATTCCAGAAACGCGCCGCGTGCCGCCAGCGCATGCTGATACGCAGGGTCGCTGTGGCTCGGGTTCATGTGGCACAGCACCGTATGGCGCAGGTCGGCGCCTTCTGCCTCAACGATGTCCAGTACCCGGTGGCCGAGGCGTTCCCAGCCGGGCAGATGCACCGAGAGCGGCACGCCGGTCGCGGCACTTGCACGGGCTGCGGCGCGCAGTGATTTCTCTTCGTCAGCCGTGAACGCGGCGGAAACGCCTATCTCGCCGATCAGGCCGGCAATCACCTCGGGCTTCTCTTCACCACCGCCCACGTCATGAATGATCTGCTCCGCCAGTTGTTCCACCGAGCGTTCGTGCACGTAATGCGGGTGCGAGGGTTCCAGATAGAAACCGGCACCCATGATGATATTCAGGCCGGTCATACGGGAAATCCGCTGCAAGGCCTGCGGGTCGCGGCCGATGCCCAGATTGGTCGGATCGACCACCGTTTCTCCGCCCAGCGCCCGGTACTTCAGCAGTTCTTCACAGGCCAGGTCGACATCGAACAGCTGACAGTTGTCCCTGCTGACCAGCGGGTTCATGTGCAGCTCGCCGAGCAGTTCGATGCTCACTGGGCGCTCGGCCAAGTGTCGCTCGCCGCAGCAACTGGGTGCGACCCATTTGCCCGAAGCGTCGAGCAGAATGTGTTCGTGCATCAGGGTGACGCCAAGACGCTCGACCGGCACTGGCCCCAGCACCGTCATGGCATGGCCGCTGTCGACCCCGATGGGCAGGGGTGATGGATGACGAAACAGGCTCATGCTCCAGCCCTCCCGAGTGGGCGGCCGGTACGTAGAATGCGCGTGTTCAGCCAGATCGCCAGCAGTACGATCAGGCCCGTGGCGATTTGCGTGTAGAACGGTGAGACGTGTGCCAGAATCAGCCCGTTCTTGATTGCAGCCATGGTGAGCACCCCTAACAGTGTGCCGACAATCGTGCCGAAGCCACCGAACAGGCTGGTGCTGCCGAGGACCACGGCGGCAATCACTTCCAGTTCGAAACCTTCGCCCTGATTCGAGGAGCCACTGCCCAGCCTGGCCGTGACGATCATGCCGGCCAGGGCGGCCGCCATGCCACTGAGCATGTAGACCCGCAGCAGCACACCGCGATGATTCACCCCGGCGCGGCGCACGCTTTCAGCGTTGGCACCGATACCCGTGAGGTAGCGGCCAAAGCGCATTTTGCCGAGCACCAGCACCCCGCCCAGTGTGACCAGCAAGGCCAGCCAGGCGGTCAGCGGCACGCCGAGAAACCAGCCGCGACCCAAGGCCAGAAACGCTGCTTCCTCGCGTGGAACGGGGATCGAATAGCCTTGCGTCAGCAGCATCGCCAGGCCACGAATAATGGTCAGGGTGGCCAGGGTGACGATAAAGGCCGGGATGCCCGCGTAGGCGATGAAGTAGCCGTTCAGCGCCCCGATCATCGCGCCGACGGCAAGCCCGCCGAGCAGAACCAGCGGCCAGGGCAGGTGCCAGGCATTGAGCGCCATGGCCGCCAGCGCACCGACCAGCGCCAGGGTGGAGCCAACGGACAGGTCAATGCCGCCGGTGGTGACCACCAGCGTCATCGCCACCGCGACAATCAATAACGGCGCGTTTTGCCGGATAACGTTGAGCAGGTTGGCGCCGCTTAAAAAGTTATCGGTCACCAGCGCGAATAGCACAAAGCACAGGGCGAAAAACAGGCCGATGCTGACCACGCCGGGAAAATCGTGCAGCACGCGCTTGAACAGCGACTGAGGCAGAATGCGTTGGCGCGTGAGATCGAGCGTTTTCATGGCGTCATATCCTTTCAGGCGCTAGCGGAGCGGGCAGTGAATTTATGCCCGACGATGAGTTCGACGACCTCGTTGAGGTCGGTGTCGGCGATCCTTCGCTCGGCCAGATTGGCGCCGTCATACATCACCATGAGGCGGTCGCAGACCAGAAACAGGTCCTGCAACCTGTGGGTGATCAGAATCACGCTGACGCCCTGGCGGCTGATGGTACGAATCAACTCCAGCACCGCTTCGACTTCGGCTACCGCGAGGGCCGCGGTGGGCTCGTCCATGATCAGAACCTTAGGGCCGAAGGCGGCCGCACGGGCAATCGCAACGGCCTGGCGCTGGCCACCGGAAAGGTGTCGTACCTGCGCGCGGGTATCGGGAATGGTGATGCCCAATGCTTCAAGAATCTGCCGTGCTTCGTGGTGCATGCGCGTCTCATCGAGCAACGGCACGCCGAGCACGCGACGCATCGGTTCGCGGCCCATGAAGAGGTTTCCGGCCACATCGACGGTGTCACACAGCGACAGGTCCTGATACACCATCTGGATATTGCAGCGCTGCGCATCTGCCGGGCCGCTGAAACTGACTTCCTCGCCATCGATGGCGATTCGTCCGCTGGTCGGTAACTCCGCACCTGACAGAATCTTGGTCAGCGTGGATTTGCCTGCGCCATTGTCGCCCACCAGCCCCAGCACTTCACCGGGCTGCAACAGCAGATCGACACCGCGTAACGAGGCTATCGAGCCGTAGTGTTTGGTGATGGCACTCATCTGTACCCGAGGCACTTCGCCAGGCGTCTGCATGCTGAGCCCCTTATTTGAATTCGGCGCGATACGCTGCCAGGTTGGCTTTGGTCACCAGCGTGACGGGAATACTCTGTTCGCGCGCCACGGTCTTTCCGGACAACAGCGCCAGTGCCGACTCCACCGCCGTCTTGCCCATGGCCTGGGTATTCTGTTGCACCACCACCGCGACAGAGCCGTCATCCAGACCCTGCACTGCCTGAGAGGACAGGTCCCACCCGAAAATCCTGACCCGCTCGCCCGCACCTTGCGACATGCTCGCGGCAACCGAGCCAATCAGGGCGGGTTCGCCAGTGGCATAAATGATCTGCAGATCAGGGTTGGCGGTCAGCAGGTTTTCCGCCGCAGCCTGGGCGGTGTCCTGCACATTGTTACCGTCGACGGTATTGACGATCTTCGCCTGGCTGGCGGTCTTCGCCAGACCCTCGCGGAAACCGTCCAGACGCAGATTCTGCACATAAGAGCCGAGGGCTCCGACCACGCCGATGCTGGCCTTGCCCGCCAGTTCGCGGTTGATGTATTCGCCGGTGTACTGGCCGATCTGTCGGGCTGCCTCGCGGTTATCCACGCCGACCTGCACGGCATTGTCGCCATTGATCACAGCGTCGATTGCCACCACCGGGATTCCCGCCTGCGCGGCTGCGGTGACTGCCGGCTTGATACCGTTGACGTCGATGGCGCAGACCAGAATCGCGTCGACCTTGTCCTGGATATAGGCCTCGATGGCGTCGTTCTGGGCTGACGGATTGTCATTGGCGTTGAACACCACCAGCTCTGCGCCGGCAGCTTTCGCCGCAGCCTGTGCGCCTTGGGTAATCTGGGTGAAATACAGCGCCTGTTGGTTGACCTGTACCAGAGCCAGACGTTTGCCGGTCTGGGCCTGAATGATGGGTGACAACGCCAAGGCCAAAACAACGCCGAGGGTCAGGGTGAAACGCTTGCTCAAACGCAGCATTGCCATCCTCCTAGCCTGATTGCCGGTGTGGCAGATCAGATCGGTAAACCGGTTTACCAGTCGTCTCAAAAAAAAGACAAATGAGCTTTGTCTTCAGGTTTAAGAACTGGAGAAAGCAGATTGTGTGCCATTTTTTTCGTGACGCCTGCCAGTGACCGTACATCCTTGATGCGCCACAGTTTTCCGCAATCATCGGCTTTTCAGAAGGCAAACGGCAGTGCACTGATTTAATGCCGGGTGTTACTGGTTGCCCCGCAATCAGTCACTGCGCGTTGCTACCGTGCCCCGGCAGACCAGCTCTACGGGTACGCGCACGACGTCCTGCGCACAGTCGCCGCCCGTCATTCGCTGCAGCAGTTGCGCTACCCCGAGACGGCCAAGCTCTCTGGAGGATTGGCGGATGGTACACAGCGGCGGGGTCAGCAGGCTGGCGTACACGGCGTCGTCGAAACCCACCAGCGACATGGCACCGGGCACGCTGATGTTGCGCTCACGCAAGACATCGAGCACGCCCAGAGCGATGAAGTCACTGGCGGCGAAAATCGCCTCCGGAGGATGGGGCAGGGCGAGTAGCTGAGCGGTTGCGATACGCCCGAACTCACGGCTGTAATCCCCGAAGCACTGGTATTCCGGCACCTCTGCGATGCCCGCGAGCGCCAGCGCCTCCCGGTAGCCTGCATAACGTTCGCGGGCACTCATCAAGGCCGACGGCCCGGACACATGAGCGATGCGTCGATGGCCATGGCGGATCAGATAGTCCGTTGCCAGGCGACCGCCCTGATGGTTGTCGGCGAAGACTTTGGGCTGCGACGTGCCGGGAACATCTTCGTCGAGCAGAATGATATTGCGGTAGCTCATCAGCTGGCTGGCCAGCGTGCCGTCATCGGGGCGGTTGCTGACCAGTAGCAAGCCATCGACGTTACGTGAATCCAGCCAACGCACAAACGTGCTTTCGCGCTCAAGCAGGTTGCGGGTGACACACAGCACCAGGTTGTAACCATGTGCGGACGCCTCTTCCTCGGCCGCGTCTGCCAGCTCGGCAAAAAACGGGTTGGCGATGTCCGGCAGCACCAGACCGATGGTTTCACTGCCGCCTTTGCTCAGGCGCCGGGCCAAACTGTTGCCCCGGTAGTCCAGCGCCTTGATCGCCGTGTCGATACGTTTCGCGGTTTCCGGCGGCAGGCTGATGCTTCGGTTCAGATAGCGCGACACCGCAGCCTTGGAAAGACCTGCATGGTTGGCAACATCCTTGAGCGTTACGGGTCTGGTCATGGCGGTCGGCTTTGATGCCTGAAAAACGAAGCATTGAAGTGATGTACCGGTATCTTCTCATGCGTGCCCGAACAGCCCGACGATTTTCTCTGCGGGTTGCGTCGAAAAAATCCATGTGGGGCGTTGGTCGGCCAGCTACCGTTGACTTTTTGCACGTTTGCGACACGCTCTGCTGGAGCGAATATTTGCCGTCTTGAGCTGTTGGTACGTAACTAAATATGGCTCATTATTTATATGTTGTCGTATGACTTATGTCTGATCACTTCACACACTACGGTCACGCAAGTAGCCCAGGTATTCCTTGCATTGGCTTTAAGACATTCGCCACGAATGTGATCACTTACAGTGATAGTTCTTCATTAAAGAAGCCCCTCTTGTGTGCTTAATGGAACCGCATAGCACACTGCGACACTCAGTTACTCAATTTTCCAATAAATGCGGGCGATGAGTGTTTGCGATGAATGCCATTCAGCCAATTATAAGCGCTGCTTATTTTCAATATTCTCTCGGTGATAGCAACTGGCTGCTTTCTCGGGTCTCTTCATTATCAGCAGGCGTTATCCATGATTGGATCAACCCGAAAAGTGGCTATTTGCCTTGTGAGTATCGGCTGATGGCGTTCGAGTCTGATAACAGTCCTGATGCCTGTAAGTCCAGGGACGAATGTTCATCGCGTGCCGCAAGACGAACGTTCAGGAGGGCTTAATGATAAATCCCGTAAAACACAACTTCAGTCACCTTGGGTTTTCAAATGCTCAAAGTACCTCGGCACTGGGGCCTGCCAGTAATAAAGTGCCCAACTTTGTTTCGCGAGGGCGAGGCAAGGGAGTTCCAGTGGAGGAATTCAATACTGCCGAAGAGTGTCGTTTGGCGGGTCGGCAGGACAGCGTACTGGATTCGATAGACGGCAAAGAGTTCATGCGACTGCTGCAGAAGTACACGGCCTCTGAAACAACCGAGGAGGAATTTGCGGACCTGAGGGCCTCCATACCGCGCTATTCCATTGAGTTGGCCAAGTCGGATCACCCTAAGGTGCTTTATCGGGGGATATCTCTGGATGATGAGGCGGCGTCGCTGTTGCTGAATACCTCCAAGGGTTACCGCAGTCGCGAAATAGCCCATGGTCTTATTCACGGCCTGCGCGTGGTCAAAGGCGTTTACACCGCGACTGGGGTGGCCAGCGCCTCGACAGTGTCAGCCGTTTCGCAAGGCTTTGCGCTGGTGAACGCGAACAGGAAAAAAGAAACACCGGTTCTTTTTGTATTGAAAGCGATGCCTGCCGTTCCCGCGCTCAACCACAGTGGTGCAAAGGGTGTGACACTCAGTGAGAGCCGGTTGCCGTTATCGGTGGCCAGCAAGAGTGAACATGAAGTCATTCTGGATATCACCAACCGGTACGAAATTACGCAGGCTCGCCGGAGCGGTGAGTTCATTGTCGTCGACATGACGGTTTTAGGGCGGTCCAAGAGGGGAAGTGAATTCGCCCTCGTCGAGACTGACAAATGGAAACAACTCTCTGGCGCCAAGGGCTCTAATCCAGGTGGATTGTTTCAAGCGCCCAATGGCGTTAAGTGGTATGTAAAAACCAACCCGTCTGCCAATAGGCTTCGAAACGAGGTGCTTGCCTCCAGGCTGTACCGTGCCGCAGGAATCGATGTTCCTGACATAGAACTGGCGTCCCGCAAAGGCAAGCCCGCACTGATTTCAAAACTGATAGTAGGGAACCCCAAAGAGCTCGATACGCTGGCAAAAAATAGCCAGTTGAAGTGCGGCTTCGCGGTGGATGCCTGGCTGGCGAACTGGGATGTCATCGGTCTGACGGGGGACAATGTCATCTTCAATCACCGTAACAAACCTGTGCGCATCGACCTTGGCGGTGCGCTGGTCTTCCGCGCCCAAGGGGAGCACAAGGGTCATCAGTTCGGTACCACGCCCATGGAGCTGGTCACGATGCTGTCTCGTGAAGACAATTCGTCCAGTCGTGCCTTCCGGAAAATCGAGCGTAATGACATCCGCGAGGGTATTGCAGCGATAGAAAAAATACCGGACGCGCGTATTGCCGCACTGTGCGCAGAACACGGACCTGGCAATCACAGCGAACGCATTGAGCTCGGCAAGAGACTGATCAGTCGAAAGAAGTGGCTGGTCGATATGAAGCAGACGCTTCCTTATATTCATCGCCAAAAGAACGAGCGCGGCGATGTTGTCACTGTTAAAAAACCCACGTCACCCAGCGCTTTGGATACGTGGCGTGATCGATACGCAACAGCCGTTTTTGTACCCCACAGCGCTGTCCGTGGCAGCATGAACAACCTGCCGTTCAGATCATTTACACCCCCGAACACGATGGATGGCTGGCGCCGATTTACAACCCGGGCGGTCAACTTCACAGAGCCGGAATTTAAGCGTTCTCCGCACCTTGCTCCCGCCAGTGGAGCGATCATTTTTGAGCCCGACGGCAGGGTATGGATCACCGAGCCGACCAATCACCCGTTCGGCGCAACGCATGCTTTTCCCAAGGGAAAGCAGGAAGCCGGTCTGAACTTGAGGACCAATGCACTCAAGGAAGTCTACGAAGAGACGGGGCTTCTGGTGGAATTCCACGGCTTTATCGGTGACTACGACCGAACGACATCCCGTACTCGTTATTACCTTGCCAAACGCATAGATGGCACACCGTCCGACATGGGCTTTGAATCTCAAAGCGTCAAGCTGGCAAACATTACCGAGGCCAAAAGACTGCTACCCAACGCCCTGGATATTGCCATCTTGCGGGACGCAGAACAGGCTTATCTAAAGGGCCCTTTCAAATGAATTTCATCTGCTTGAACGCGGAAAGACGATAAAGAGGATTTCTGAAACCCTGCACAAAACCCCGTTCACCCAAACGCGTTACCTCCACAAAAAAGGAGTAATGAAATGAGCATGAATACCTCTGTAAGCAACAACAGCCCGGGGTGGTCGCCTGTCTCACCGGGCGACCAGGCTCCGAGTCCGGACTATTCAGGTAAATCGTCGAGCAATGCCGTGCACTTTCTTCCTCCGGAAAGTACCCAGCGCTCGCCGAACACGGTGAGTTGGGGGAATGGCGCGCCGACAACCGCCACCACCGGGAATGGACAAGCAGGAGGGGGCGATCAAAGTGACTTGATCGAGGCGTTGACGACGCTGATTCAGGCGCTGCTGAAACGCTTGCTCGGTGATTCTTTCGCAAGTAACTCTTCTGCAAATAACCCTTCCGAGAACCCGTCCCCTGCTTCGGCCGGTCCAGGTCGGGCTTCTGCTTCTCCCGGCGGTGCTGCCAGTTCGACGCCAGACTCAGGACTGTCTGAGCAGCCAAATCAAGCCCAACCGTTCAATAACACTGGCTTGGGTTCTCATGGCGGCGCGAATACGGTTCCTGACCGGATTGCGTCTCCTGAGGCAGCGCAAAAAATGGTCGAAGACGTGAAAAATGCCGGAGGGGAAACACTTCGCATCCAGATGACCCATGACCAGATCAATGACCCGGCGCAAATGGCCAAACTCAAGGCGATGATCGATGCCGGCGACAAACAAGGGGTCAGGATTCAGTTTACGTTTCGTGACAACGCCAATGGCGGTGGGGGCAACGTCTTGTCCGGCGACAAGCTCAAACAAGCCGCCGACGATGTCAAAAACGTGGTGTCTGCCCTTGGAAACCATCCGAGTTTTGTACTCGATACGTTCAATGAGGGCGGCAAGAGTGCCACTCAAGGTTGGGCCGATATGCAGAGCACGTTGATCAAGTCAGCCCGCGACGCAGGTTACAAAGGCGACATCGTGGTGGAGGACAGCAATTGGGGTGGTGGTCTGACAGCCGGCGGGGAAAGCGGACTGGTCAAATACGCTGATCAGTTGAAAGCCGCCAACGGCAGCAACAACCCTGGCCTGATTGGCAGCATCCATGAGTACGCCAGCGGTGCCGATGCCTCCTCGCGTTTGTCATCGGAGATCAAGGCGCTTACGAGCGCGGGCTTCAAGCCGCAAATCGGTGAAGTCGGTAACGCCAACTGGACCGGAGGCGGTAACTTCGAACAGCGCGACGGCGCCAACCAGGCCGTGAAGGACAACATGGGCGCCTTGAAAGCGGCCGGCGCCGATGTGCTGCCATGGATGGACCAGTTCGAGAACGGCAAGATCAAACACGATGTCGGTTTCTCGAAAGGCGATCAGTTTTCCTGATCCTGTTTCATGGAACTTGATTTGCCTGTTGACCACTCAGCGGGCAGCTATCTGTGAGGTCGTCAACGACCAGTGCAGAGCGGCGAGTTGGAGAGGTTGCACAGATGCTGCGCTGTCTGCGCAACCCCCTTTTTTCATGACCGATAAGTAGCAGGTATAAAAGCTATGCCTATCAACAGACCCGCCTTCAATTTAAAACTCAATACGGCCATTGCCCAGCCGACTGTGAAGAAAGATGCAGGTGCGGAATTGCGCCGTTTGAATCAGAGCGAAGTGCGTGCCAACACACAGACACGTTTTGCCGTTAATCACCGTGCCCCCACTTATGACGTCGCGCAAAGCGCGCTGGGTGAAAATCACGGTGGCTGGACTGCCGCCAATCATTTCAAGATGACGGGGTCTGAGGTCTTCATCCATATGGATCGCCTGGAGCCGAACTGCAAGGGGGAGTTTGCCGGAGACAAGATCCACCTCAGCGTTGCACCTGAGGATGTACCGGATGCATTCAATGCGATAGGCAAAATACTGCAGGCGAGCGACAGTCCGGTTGACTCGTGGAAAGTGACTGACATGAAATGCCTGCAAGCAGAGATGCCGGCGGCAAAGCAGCGCGTGGCGCTGGGCGCTCAGTTCACGATCTACGCCAAGCCCGACCGTGCAGACAACACCTACAGCCCAGAGTACATGGGCAAAATGAGGGGGATGATCAGCAGTATCGAACAGGAGTTGAGCGCCGCCGGTGTAAGGCAGAGCAGCCATCGCCCGGACTCCGATGTCTCCCCGGGGCACTGGAGCTATGCGTCTTACCGCAATGAGCATAAAAGCAACAGATCAGGGACTTCCAATCAGCACAGGAACCTGGAGGCAGAGCCTTTTTTCCAGTTGGTCTCATTCTCTGACGGGGCTTCAGGGTCATCCAGGTCCAGCGCTGGCCATCAGGCTTTGCTGACACCATCGTGGGCCCGATAAGGCTGTTTTTCTGAGCATTGCCGTGCGCCCGGCGTTTCTGTCGTGAAACGTGGGTGTCGAAAGAAGCGCTGGCTGCACGGCGACAGCTTCGGATTCACCGGTGCAGGATCGCCTGATGAATCTCCTGCAACGGAATGATCCGCTGCGCCGCGTTCAGTTTGATCGCTTCCTTGGGCATGCCGAACACCACGCAGCTGGCTTCGTCCTGAGCCACTGTCGCGCTGCCGGCATCGAGCATTTCCTTGAGCCCGCGTGCGCCGTCGTCGCCCATGCCGGTCATGATGATGCCGGTGGCGTTCTTGCCGGCGAATTTGGCCACCGAACGGAACAGCACGTCCACCGAAGGACGATGGCGGTTGACCAGCGGGCCGTCGATGACCTGGACGTGGTAGTAGGCGCCGCTGCGCGTGACCATCATGTGTTTGCCGCCGGGGGCGATCAGTGCGAGGCCGGGCAGGATGCGGTCGTTGTTTCTGGCCTCGCGCACCTCGATCTGACTCAGGCTGTTCAGGCGTTCGGCGAACGATGCGGTGAATTTCTCCGGCATGTGCTGGACGATGACCATGCCCGGGCACACGCGAGGCAGGGCGGTCAGTACCGCTTCCAGGGCCTGGGTACCGCCGGTTGAGGTGCCGATGGCGACGATGCGCTCGGTGGTCTGCGCCATGGAGTGACCGCTGGCGGCGGGAAGAATGGCATCGGCGGTCAGTTTACTGGCCGGGGTCAGCACCGGGGCGGCGGTGCGCTTGCCGAGGTTTCTGACGTTGGAGTTGGCTGCTGCGCGTACTGCTGCAACCAGCTCGGCAGCCGAATCGATGAGGAAATTCTTCAGCCCGGTGGTGGGCTTGGTGATGATTTCCACCGCCCCGGCAGACAGCGCCTGCAATGAGGTTTCCGCGCCTTTCTGAGTCAGCGACGAGCAGATCACCACCGGTGTCGGCCGCTCGCTCATGATCTTCTTGAGGAAGGTGATGCCGTCCATGCGCGGCATTTCCACGTCCAGCACAATGACGTCCGGCCATTCCTGCGCGAGCTTGCTCATGGCGAATATCGGGTCTGACGCCGCGCCCATGACATGAATATCGGGGGTGTCGTTGAGAATGGCCACCAGTACCTGACGGACTACAGCCGAATCATCGACCAGCAGTACGCTGATTTTTTTGTTTGGCATCTTTTTCCATTGCTTCCATTGGTTGGTGCCTGACCCATACGTTTCCGTCCCACAGGTCGAAGATGATGCTGCGATGGCCGGTGCTGCCCAGGTCCTGAGCCATCAGTTTCAGACGGTTTTGTTCGGCCAGCGCAAGCGCCGCGTGAACGTTGCCGTCAGCGACGTTCTGCATGTGCGGGTCATGACGATGAGCAGGAAACATTTCGCCGCCGCCAAACAGCTTGACCTGATATTCCTCGGGCAGGGTGCCATTGGCCAGCGCATGGCGAATGAGTATTTCCATCGCTTCGTCAGCATACTTGCCGTCCAGTGGCTGATGCCGGCGTATGCGCCCGGGCAGCATGAAGTGGCACATGCCGCCAATACGCCGCCACGGGTGCCAGAAGGTAATCGCCACGCATGAACCCAGCAACGTGCGCAGGCGGGTCGGCTGGGTCTCAAAGACCACTTCGCCAGGCCCGAGTACTATTTCGGCGACACCTACAAGCGTGTTCATGGTTTGCGGTAAATCGAAGGGGAGACCATTTTCAACATGTCATTTATACCGTTCAGGCTTTCTGAGTGGCTGATGATGAAATAGCCTCCTGGCTTGAGACGCGGAATCAACCGCGCGACCACTTTGCTTTTGGTTTCCTGATCGAAATAGATCATCACGTTGCGCAGGAAAATGACGTCGAACTCGCCCAGATCCGGCAGGGTGTCATTGAGATTGACCTGCACGAAGCTGACCCGGCTGCGCAACGACTTGTCGATCAGAAAGGTCCCTTCCTGGCGACCTATGCCTTTCAGACAGTATTTGAACAGCAAAGGTTGCGGCAACGTTTCGGTGCGCTCCAGAGGGTAGTGACCGCTGCGCGCCTTGCTCAGCACGCGGGTGCTGATGTCCGAACCGACCACTTCCCAAGGCGTGGTGCCCAGTTGCTCGGCCAGAGTCATGGCCAGGCTGTAGGGCTCTTCGCCAGACGAACTGGCGGCGCTCCAGATGCGGAACATTTTGCCGTGTGTGACCTTGGGCAGCACCTGCTGACGCAGAAAATCGAAGTGCTTGGGTTCGCGGAAGAAGTACGTTTCGTTGGTGGTCAGCAGGTCCAGCGCTACTTGCAGCTCGCCGTTGCGCTGATCGTTCATGATCAGCTTGAAATACTCGCCATAGTTGTCCAGCTCGTAATGCTTGAGACGCTTGAACAGACGGCCGGCGACCAGCGCTTTCTTGGCCAGCGTCAGTTTGATGCCCGCAGCGCTATACAGCCAGTTCTGGAACTGGCCGAATTCGCGATCGGTGAGCGACGCTGTATCAGGCATGTGCAGACCTCACGTCGCGTCGACGTCGGGCGGCAGAGACTGGCTTGCCTCGGCGAGGCTGGACATTTCATCGATGGACAACACGCGGTCGACCTCAAGAACGATCACGAACTTGCCGTCGACCTTGGCCATGCCGCTGATGAAGTCGGCGCGAATTCGCGCACCGAAGTTTGGCGGCGGCTCGATCTGCGACGCTGGAATCTCCAGCACCGCTGAGACATTGTCGACCAGCAGACCGATGTCCTGCGGCTGGCCGTCCTCGCTGTTGGCCTCGATGATGATCACGCACGAGCGCCGGGTGATGGCCGAGTTCTGCCGCCCGAAACGCGCCGACAGATCAACCACCGGCACCACCGCACCGCGCAGGTTGATTACCCCGCGCACGAAGGCGGGCATCATCGGCACCACTGTCAGGCTGCCGTACTCGATGATTTCCTTGATGCCCAGAATGCCGATGGCGAACATCTCGCCACCGAGCATGAAAGTCAGGTACTGCGCCTCTTCTTCGACCGTCGCTGCGGTCTGCCGAGTCGTGACCAATGAGCCCATGTCGTTCTCCCCTGGAGTCTCTATCGAAGCCGGTAATCAGAAACGGGTAAATTCCGATTCGTCCGGGGCGCCCGCCATGCTTTGCGCAAATGCCTTGCGCGGAGCCTGTTGCGGTGGACGCGGAGGCTGACGGTTCGGGCTGTTGCGGCTGTCGAAAGTAGCGCTTTGTGCGACGGCCCTTGGCGATGCGTCGAGGGTGAAGAAACTCATGGCCTGTTGCAGTTGTTCGGCCTGGCTGCTCATTTCTTCCGCCGTAGCCGCCAGTTCTTCGCTGCTCGATGCGTTTTGCTGGGTGACCTGGTTGAGCTGGGTCATGGCGGTGTTGATCTGCGCCACACCGGCTGCCTGCTCTTCCGACGCGGCACTGATTTCCTGCACAAGGTCGGAGGTCTTGTTGATCGAAGGCACCATCTCGTCCAGCAACTTGCCGGCCTTCTCGGCCATGTCCACGCTGCTCGACGACAGCTCGCCGATTTCCTGCGCGGCCACCTGGCTGCGTTCGGCCAGCTTGCGCACCTCGGCGGCCACAACCGCGAAACCCTTGCCATGTTCGCCGGCGCGCGCGGCTTCGATAGCGGCATTGAGGGCGAGCAGGTTGGTCTGGTAAGCGATGTCGTCGATGATGCTGATGCGCTGGGCGATTTTCTTCATCGCCACGACGGTCTGCTGCACCGATTCGCCGCCATCGGTGGCTTCTTTGGCGGCCTTGCTGGCCATGCCATCGGTGACTTTGGCGTTCTCGGTGTTCTGGTTGATGCTGGCGCTCATCTGCTCGACCGATGCGCTGGTCTCTTCGACGCTGGCGGCCTGCTCGCTGGTGGCCTGGCTCATCGACTGTGCAGTGGCACTGACTTCTTCCGACGCGCTGGCCAGGTTGTCGGCGGCGTTACGCACTTCGCCGATGATGTGCGACAGCTTGCCGACCATGTTGCGCATGGCGTTGAGCACCATGCCGGTTTCGTCCTTGGAACCGTGGCCGATGTGGGCGTTGAGGTTGCCCTCTGCCAGTTGCTCGGCGGCCGTTGCGGCCTCCTTCAGCGGGCGGGAAATGATCCGGGCGATGAACAGCGCCAGACCCAGGCCTATCAGCAAGGCGGCAATCAGCACAACGACGATCGAGATGCGTGCGTTTTCGTACAGCTTCGTGCCCTTGTCACCCGCGACAGTCGCACCGGCGTCGTTGAGCTCGACCATTTTTTGCAACTGGCCGGTCAATTCGTCGAAATGCGTTTTGGACTCGCCCTTCAGCATCGCTCGTGCCTGGGCTTCGAGGCCCTGACGGGACATGTCGAACAACTCGCCGCTGCTCTTGAGGTACGCAGCCCATGTGGCCGTAGCGCTGTTGAGTAGCTGGCGATCCTCATCACTGACCACCAGCTTTTCATAGGTGGCCAGGCGGGTTTCGAACTGTTTGCGAGCGTCCGCTGCTTCAAGCTCCATCTGCGCCTTTTCCTGGGCGGTGTCGGCTGCAATGTGGCGGTTTTCCTTCAAGCGATAGTTGGCGGCGAAGAAGCGCATGCCCGCGGCCGCACGCATCGACGGCATCCAGTTTTCCTTGATGTCCTGAGCGGCCTGGTTGACCTGGCCGAGCTGGAGGATGGCAAAGACTCCCATGGCCGCGGTCAACGCCAGAACCACCAGAAACGAGGTAATCAGCTTGGTGGAAATCTTCAGATCGTAGAACCATTTCATGAAGTAACTCCTTGGGAATTGCGAATCCGTCAGCGAGAAGTGGGCAACAGGGATTGAGGCGCCTGGGTCGAGCGGGCCTCCATGTGTACGATCTGGTTGAGCAGGGCGGGGATGTCGAGAATCAACGCCACCGCGCCACTGCCCAGGATCGTCGAGCCGCTGATGCCGCGCAGCGCGCCGAACAGCTTGCCCAGAGGTTTGATAACGGTTTGGAACTCGCCAAGCAGCTCGTCGACCACCAGCCCGGCCTTGTGCTCGGCGTAACGCACCACCACCACGTTCTGGCGCCTGGCGGCCGGGCCTTCATGATTGAAGTGGTCGCGCAGGTAGACCAGCGGCAGCACTTCGCCACGCAGGTCCAGGTAGCCGCTGTCGCGGGTCAACTGCCGGTTGTGTTCGTCCAGCTCGATGCATTCCTGCACCATGTCCAGCGGGATCACGTAAGTCGACTGATCGATACCGACCAGAAAGCCGTTGATGATCGCCAGCGTCAGCGGCAGGCGGATGCGCACAATGGTGCCCTGACCGGGCTGACTGTCCAGATCCACCGTGCCGCGCAGCAAGGTTATGTTGCGCTTGACCACGTCCATGCCGACACCCCGCCCCGAAAGGTTGGTGACGGCCTCGGCAGTGGAAAAGCCGGGCTCGAAAATCAGGTTGTAGATTTCCTGATCGGTGAGGCTTGCGCCGGCCGCCACCAGCCCGCGTTGCTGGGCCTTGTCGAGGATACGCTCGCGGTTGAGTCCGGCCCCGTCGTCGGCGATTTCAATGACGATGCTGCCCGAGTCGTGGTACGCGTTGAGGCTCAAATGACCTTTGGCCGGTTTGCCTGCCGCGCGACGTGCTTCGGCGCTCTCGATGCCGTGATCCATGGAGTTGCGCAGCAGGTGCATGAGCGGGTCGCCGATCTTTTCGACGACGGTCTTGTCCAGTTCGGTCTCCGCACCATTGATGATCAGGTCGATGTCCTTGCCCAGTTCCTGGCTGACATCGCGCACCACACGGCGGAAGCGATTGAAGGTGTCGCCGATGGGGATCATACGCAGGTGCAGCGCGCCATCCAGGATCTGCTCGACCAGCCCCGATACGGTGGAACTGGCTTCCTGAAGCGGGTCGTTGTCGCACGACTTGGCCAGCAGGCTGGCGCCGGCGCTGGCAATGACCAGCTCGCCGACCAGATTGATCAGCTCGTCGAGCTTGTCGGCGTTGACGCGCACATAGCGGCCATCCTTGTTTTTCTGCTCGCTGCCCGAAGAAGGGCGCTCTACAGCGGTTGCCGTTGCCGTTGCCGTTGCGGGCGTACGTGGCACTGCGCGCTGATCGCCCAGCAGTTCGCCGCTGGCCACCATAGGGCTGTGCTCGGGCTGCGAGACCAGTTCGGTGCCGGTGGGCTCGACAGGGTCTGGCGTCTCGTTCACCGGGGTGATTTTCACTGCGCAGTCTTCACGCACGAAATCGAAGACTTCGTTGATCGCGGCGTGCCCGGCAGCAGAGCGGAAATCGATCTCGAAACCCAAGTGGCAGGATTCCGGGTCCCACGCCTCAACTGCCGGAATGCTGTCGGTTACCGTCGTGACCTGGACCATCTGCCCCAGGGTATTGAGGTAACGCAGGAACGACAGCGGGTCCATGCCGTTGCGAAACACATCCACACCAAAACGTAGCGAGATATGCCAGAGTACTTCGGCTGACGGTTCATCATCGCTGACGACCGACGCACTCGCGCTGTCAGCGGCGCTGGCGCTGGCCGGTGCCTGGAAGACCTGCAACGCCTGACGCAGCGCTGCCTCGCGCTCCAGTGCAGGTTGCTGCATCTGCTGGCCACGGCTGGCGACCACGTCGATCAACTCAAGCATGTGATCGCCGGATTTGAGCAGCACGGCGATCAGCTCGGCGTTCACCGAAACGCTGCCTTCACGCAGACGATCCAGCACGTCTTCGACGATGTGAGTAAAACTGACGATAGGCGTCAGCCCGAACAGTCCGGCCGAGCCTTTGATGGTGTGCGCTGCGCGGAAAACCGCGCCGATCGCGTCCTGGTCGCCGGGCTCGCTTTCGAGTTGCAGGAGGGATTCCTCCATGGCCTGCAAAAGCTCACGCGCTTCAACGATAAACGTCTGCTGTGCCTGATCGAGATTAATACTCACGATGACTTCCTTGATCGATCACTGGGCAGTACTGCAAATGGACGCGCTACAGCACCACACCCGGATTACATAACTCGAAGGTTTCGCTGACCGCCTTGCTTTGCCCGGTCAAATGCAGCGAAGTCCCGGTCTTGCCGGCTTCGCGCTGAATCACAGCCAACAGTTGCAGACCGGCGCCGTCCATCTCGGTGACCTGTGAAAGGTCTACCTCCAGGCGTGCCGCAGCGCCGATCTGCGGCAGTAGCCTGGCGGCCAGTTCGGTCACGGTGTAGATCGTCAACTCGCCGTCTATCTGCACGCGTGCAGTGTCGGTAGCGTTTTCGTCTGGCGTGGGCATGCTGGCCTCCAGGGGCCTGGGTCTCAGGGCAGGATGAGCTTGGAAACCGCTGCGAGCATTTGTGCCGGCTGAAACGGTTTGACGACCCACGCCTTGGCGCCTGCGGCCTGACCTTCAGCCTTTTTCGATTCCTGGGATTCGGTGGTCAGCATGATGATGGGCGTGAACTTGTAGCTGGCCAGCTTCTTCACTTCCTTGACGAAAGTGATGCCATCCATGTTCGGCATGTTCACGTCGCTGATGATCAGGTGCACCTTCTGCCCGGTGAGCTTGCCCAGTGCATCCTTCCCGTCACAGGCTTCGATAACGTCGTATCCGGCACTCTTCAGCGCGATACCGACGACTTGCCGGACGCTGCTTGAATCGTCGACCACCAATACACTCTTAGCCATGATTTACTCCTAGAAAAACGTGATTTCCTGCGAATCCTGCTGTGCTGCCGATTCACCTCGGTGAGTGCGACGTTGCTCGTCGGTCGCGTAGGTGGACTCCATGCGCGCCAGCCATTGCCGGGCGTCGATGGCGACGGCCTCGTCAGGGGATTGGCTAGCCTGCAGAAGGTGCGCGTGCAGCGAGTCGATGTTGTCGCGTACGTGGGCGAGAATCTGGCTGACCCGGTCCTGAAACTGCAGGTTCACCAGAACCTCGGTCATTTCGTCGCGAATCCCGTAGCTTTCCTGCTTGAGCAGGTCGGCGGACTCGGCCAGGCGACCGGTGATGCTCTGGAAGCGCTCCAGAACGTTCTGAATGCTTTGTTCGGAAGCGGCCACCGAATGGCTGTCCTGGTCGGCGCCGCTCGATGCGGCTTGCACCAGCTGGGTAATCGCGTTGTTGATGATGTCGACCTTGGCGGACATCTGCTGACCGGTTTCGCTGGACTTGCTCGACAGGCTGCGCACCGCATCGGCCACCACGGCAAAGCCACGGCCCGCCTCACCGGCGCGCGCCGCCTCAATGGCCGCGTTGAGGGCCAGCAGGTTGGTCTGTGCGGCAATCGCTGCAACGTCGGCCGCCATGGTGCGCAATTCGCCGGTGTAGGCGGTGAGGCTGCGGACCTGGGAGAGCGTCTGGTCGCGGCTGGCCTGAGTGGATTTGAGCGAGTCGATCACCTGGCTCAGCTCGCTGTCGCTCTGCGACAACACTTTCAGCGCACCATCGGCGTTCTGACCGTCCAGTTCACCGGCAGCGTGTTGCGACGCTTGTACGGTTTCCTGCAGGCGCTCGGAAATGCCCATGAAACGCGTGCTCAGCTCGACAATTGCGGTTTCGGTCTGCTGGCGCGAGCTCTCGACCTGCTTGGCCCAGATCGGCATGGCACCGAGAAGTATTTCATTGAACTGGGCGTTGGACGCCATGGCGCTGCTTTGTGCGCTATGCGCCTGGTGATGATCCAGCGCCTGAGCCACGGCGCGGCGCACTTCGTTCTGCTGTGAACGGGCAGCCCAGGCACAGGCGCCGAGACCGATCGCCAGCAGTACAGCGCACGCCACCAGATTGGCCGTACCCGTGCCGAACTGCGTGAGAATCCAGGCAATGGCGGGTATGACGGGAATGAGTGAGAACCAGATGAAACGCGGATGATTTTGTGCAGGAGTACTACTGTATTGATTCGACATCATGGGTTCGATCCCTGAACAGTGCAGCGTTGTACACGACTCAATGGTTATCTGCGCGCCGCAGACAAACTTGATAACAGTACGAGAGCCTTCCGTCCGATTGCTTGGCGCACAACCCGATCCTGTTAAAAATAGCGGGTATTCGGGGCACCGCAAGTCGGCGCAGCAAACGCGTTGGCAGAACAGCCGAATTCACTTGGGAGAGGACGCAGAGCGTCCAGAACGGCATGCGACGCAGAGCGCCGCACGATAGAGGGGGGATCGTTCCTCACGCTCCCGCGTGGGAATGCAGTTCACGACGCTCTGCGTCGTCAAGAGGACGCGGAGCGTCCGGAACGGCATGCGACGCAGAGCGCCGCACGATAGAGGGGGGATCGTTCCTCACGCTCCAGCGTGGGAATGCATTTCACGACGCTCTGCGTCGCAAGGTCTGCGCTGCCCCGCACAGTCAAGATAAGACGCAGAGCGTCCAGAAAGGCATGCCCACTTCAGAGCATGGGCACGAGAGTGCTCTCCCGTGCACTTCTCGTTTGGCGTGCCTTAGTGCAGCTTCATCCGCGGCTCGGTGCCTTTGCCGATCTTGCTGCCCAGCATCAGCATCAGGGTCCGGAAGGTGCCGTACAGCGCCATCTGGTGCATGCGGTACAGCGACACGTAGAACATCCGCGCCAGCCAGCCTTCAAGCATCACGCTGCCCATCAGGTTACCCATCAGATTGCCGACGGCCGAGAAGCTCGACAGCGAGATCAGCGAGCCGTAGTCCTTGTAGGTGTACTCCGGCAACGTCTTGCCTTCGATCCGCAAGCGCAGCGATTTGACCAGCAAGGATGCCTGCTGGTGGGCGGCCTGAGCGCGTGGCGGGACGTTGCGGTCGGTGCCTTTTTGCGGGCAGGCCGCGCAGTCACCGAAGGCGAAGATATTTTCGTCACGGGTGGTTTGCAGCGTCGGCAGCACTTGCAACTGATTGATCCGGTTGCTTTCCAGCCCATCCAGTTCATGCAGGAAGGCCGGGGCACGGATACCTGCCGCCCAGACCTTCAAGCTCGCCGGAATGACCTGCCCGGTAGCAGTGATCAAACCATCAGCCGTCACTTCACTGACTGCCGCATTGGTCAGCACCGTCACGCCGAGCTTTTCCAGCGTCTTGTGCACTGGCGCGCCGATGCGCTCAGGCAGCGCGGGCAACACCCGTGGGCCGGCTTCGATCACCGTGATGCGCAGGTTTTCCGGCTTGATCTGACCCAGCCCGTAAGCCGCCAGCTCATGCGCCGCGTTGTGCAGCTCTGCCGCCAGCTCGACACCGGTTGCACCGGCACCCATGATGGCCACGGTGATTTCCTGCGCGCTGTCGGCCTGACCGGCGTGGGCGCGCAGATAGTGGTTGAGCAGTTGCTGGTGAAAGCGCTCGGCCTGCTTGCGGCTGTCGAGAAACAGGCAGTGCTCTGCCGCGCCCTTGGTGCCGAAGTCGTTGGTGGTGCTGCCCACCGCGATGACCAGCGAGTCGTAACCCAGGCTGCGTGCCGGAACCAGTTCTGCGCCGTTTTCATCCAGCGTCTCGGCCAGATGAATCTGGCGGCTGGCGCGGTCAAGACCGGTCATGCGCCCGAGCTGAAACTGAAAGTTGTTCCACTTGGCCTGAGCCACGTAGTTCAGCTCGTCCTCATACGAGTTGAGCGAACCGGCAGCCACTTCGTGCAACAGCGGCTTCCAGATATGCGTCAGGTTGGCATCAACCAGCGTGACACTGGCCGTGCCTTTCTTGCCCAGGGTCTTGCCCAGACTGGTAGCCAGCTCCAGACCGCCAGCGCCTCCGCCAACGATAACAATACGATGCGTCATAAGGATTACTCGGAAGGTTTAAGGAATTCGGGGGTAGCTCGATCTTCGCGAGCGCAAGGCAGCTCATAGCGTCAGAAGGCTCAATAAAGGGTTCCTCACCACACTGCCCGGGTCAGGAGCGGCCTGCGCTCGACTGGATGCCGGTGTGTCTAAGGTACTCTTCGACACACCTTTGCGGTCCCGGGTTCAGGTGTCTGCTCAATTTATCCGTTGTCTCAGGCGTGCTGTCGGGCAGGGGGCCACGGATCGGTGATTTCCAGCGGCTCGACCTGCAGCGTATCGTCCAGGCGGATGATTCCGCTTTGTAACACTCGCGCGGTGATTCCACCATGCCCGCGCACCGCCTGGAACGTCCCGTGACCAAGGCGTTGTTCAAGTCGTGCACAAGGCTGACACCAGCCGGTGGTTTCGAAAATCGCCTGACCGATCCGGAAACGGCGATTCTTCAGGCTGAACAGGTTGATGCCACTGATCACCAGATTGCGCCGCAAATCCTGCGGCACGATAGGGTTATCCGCCGCGCGGTTCAGCAACGAGCCAACCACCGCCAGATGTTCCCACTGGATCAGCGTCACCTGCCGCGCATTACGCGGGCCGGGCCGCGAGTGATCGCCGGTCAGACCCGCTTCGCGACGCGCTTCCACGGCATCCAGCTCGATCATCTCGACCCGCGATTGTGGACGCACGCCTATCCAGCGCACACGACCTTGTTGCGGCACATCGGCCAGCAGTTCCTGCAAGGGGCTCATAAACTGATTCCAACATCGAAAACGACACTGCGCCCCAGATTGGTACGCAGAAAATCCGGAGCGCCGGGATGCGCGAACAATACCCGAGCGAAGGTCGGCCCCACCAGCGACAACGACCGCCAGCCCTGACGCAGGTACTCGGTCGGTGGTGGAAAGTGACTGTTGAGGTCCAGCACCTCGCGCTTAAGGCTGGCGAAGGCAATGATATCCAGCCCGCCCAGATCAATGCCGCGTTCGCGATAGTTGGTGGATTTCTTGCGCAGGGTAGGGGCGAGTCGGTGCAGCAGTTCAGAGGCCGGAATGCGCTTGGGCTTGGCCTCCCGACGTACCAGTTGGCTCAACGAGAACGCGCTTCGTCGTCGCGCCAGCTCCTCACGCCACTCGTCATTGAGACGCCGCCCCTCATCCAGCACGAAAAACACCTCGAAGCGCCCGTCACGAAACAGCACATCCGGCGGCTCCTGACTGGCAGGCGTGAAGTCCTCATTGCGATGCGCAATGTTCAGCCCCTGCAACAGGCGCTGACAAACCCAACGCTCACGCTCCCACTTCCGCGCATTGGAAAGAAAGGCGTTGGCTTGTTCGGCCTGGATCGTCAACAGGCGCAGGTAGTCTGAGTCATCCATAGGGGGCTAGCTTACCGCTCAAATGTGAAGGTGATAAACAAAGACTGACGTGTTTTAGAGAGTTTTTTCATGAGGTCTGAGAGTACGTAAAAAAACCTTTCAGCAGGCTAAAGCTTTCCTTTATTACGCCGAACTCATGACAGGTCAATTTAATGGCACTCAGGAATTCTTTTCGCATGGAATGTAGATGAATCCCTCTCTTCCGCTCGGCATCGTCATCCTGGCTTGCACCTGTGCATGCAGCGAAGCTGTTTCTCGCGAGCAAACGGAGCAGCATGCTGACCTGCTGGGCGTTTACCAGGCCGCAGCGCTTAACGATGCGCAGCTGTCTGCTGCACGTCATGCCTACAGCGCACAACGTGAAGCAGTACCTCAGGCGCGGGCAGGCCTCCTGCCGAATCTGACCGCAGGGGCGACAACCGAGGCGACCAGCCTGAAGCGAGATGAGCCTTCGTTAAGCCGTGAGCGCAGCGGTACTACATTTCGCGCGAATGTCAGTCAGCCGTTAGTTCGCATTGATCGCTGGTTCCAATTGAAGGCTGCGCAGTCAAGTGTGAGCCAGGCGGAGCTTGAGCTTTCTGCCAAGGAACAGAATCTGCTCTTGACCGCAGCTCAAGCTTATTTTGAAACCCTGCGTCAGATGGATGCCTATGCCGCAGCTCAGGCAGAAGAGGCTGCATTATTGCGCCAGCGGGATCAGGCTCAAGGTCGTTTGGAGGATGGCGCCTCAAGCATCACTGACGTGTATGACGCTCAAGCCGCCTACGACAATGCTCGCGCCAATCGTCAACTGGCCCAGCGGAAAGTTGATGATGCCTATGAAGCTCTGGAGCGTCTGACCAAGCGCACTTACACGTCAATTGCCGGGATGGGGCATCAATTGCCTGTGGAGGCGCCAATACCCAACGACGCTCGTGCCTGGGTTGACGCAGCGATGCGGCAGAACCTTCAATTGCAAGCCAGCGAATATGCAGTTAGTGCCGCAGAACAGACGCTCAGCCAGCGCAAAGCTGGGCATGCTCCCACGATCGACGCGGTTGCGTCCTATCGAAAGGGCGACAACGACAGCTTTGGCTACAGCAATCCGACGGACTTCGGCAGTAACGGCTATCGCGACCAGGTCGCGCAAAGCAGCATCGGTATTGAGCTTAATATCCCGCTTTACTCAGGCGGAATGACAAGCTCTCAGATCAGAGAGTCCACCGAGCGTCTTTATCAGAGCCAGGACGAACAGGAAGACCGTCGCCGCGAGGTCGTTTTGAATGCCCGTAACGCTTTTCGCGGTATCAATGCAGACATAGAGCAAATTGCGGCCCGGCGCCAAAGTATTGTTTCTGGACAGAAGTCTGTGGAGGCCAACCAGGTGGGGGTGGACGTTGGCTCTCGCAATATAGCTGACGTCCTCAATGCCCAGCGCCAGCTCTACGCAGCCGTTCGCGATTATAACAATGCCCGTTATGACTACATTCTTGACAACCTCAAGCTGAAACAGGCTGCCGGAACCCTCAGTCCTGATGACCTAAAGGCACTGGCGTTACATCTAAAACAGAACTACGACCCCTCCCGCGATTTTCTTCCCCCGGGTCTCTGAGTTCTATTGCTGGAGGGGCGTAGCTGAAAAGTTAAGATCCATATACATTTTGTTTTAAAAATGTGATCCACTTCACAATGGCATATTGCTATTAGATGATGGATTGATCAGATTTGCCTACCAGTGGCATGTCAGCAGGGAAGCGCAATGAATGATTCGGAAATGGGCGCTCAGACGCCTGACAATGCCCCGCGCCTCGATACCGGGCTGGCCTCTTTGGTCATGCTTGCCCGCTTTCATCAGGTGGCTGCCTCGCCAGAGCAACTGGCCCATGAGTTCGGCAGTCCTGACCAGTGCCTGTCGCAAGACAGCCTGTTGCTGGCAGCACGCAAGCTCGGCTTGAAAGCCAAAGCCGCCAGGACCACCACAGAGCGTCTGGACCGTACACCACTTCCCGCTATAGCGGCGGACAATAACGGTGGTTTTTTTATTATTGCGCGTCTTGATCAAGGCAAGGTGCTCATCCATGACCCTCTTTCTCAACGCCCTGAGGTTGTTACTTTCGAGGCCTTGCAGGCGCGTTGGACAGGACAGTTATTGCTTATCCGCTCGGAAGCCGGAACACCGGGCGAGTCTTCAAGTTTCGATTTCACCTGGTTCATCCCTGCCATCGTCAAATACCGGAAGTTGCTGGGCGAAGTGATGCTGGTCTCCTTCGTCCTGCAAATTTTCTCGCTGATCACGCCGCTGTTCTTTCAAGTGGTTATGGATAAGGTGCTGGTTCATCACGGGCTGACAACGCTTGATGTCATTGCGATTGGTCTTGCGGGGGTCATGCTGTTCGAGTCGGCCCTGTCCGGCTTGCGCACCTACGTATTTGCGCATACCGCCAGCCGCATCGACGTAGAGCTGGGTTCGAAGCTGTTTCGTCACTTGATCACGTTGCCACTCTCGTACTTCCAGGCGCGCCGCGTGGGCGACTCGGTAGCGCGTGTGCGTGAACTGGAAAACATCCGCAACTTCCTGACCGGCAATGCCATCACCCTGTTGCTGGATGTGCTGTTCTCGGTGGTGTTCATTGCGGTGATGTTTTACTACAGCGGTTGGCTGACGTTGATCGTGCTGTTGTCCCTGCCGCTCTACATTCTGGTGTCGGTGCTCATTACTCCTGTGTTGCGCAAACGCCTTAACGACAGTTTTGCCCGAGGCGCTGAGAACCAAGCGTTTCTGGTCGAAACGGTTAACGGCATCGACACCCTTAAATCGATGGCAGTGGAGCCTCAAGCCATTCGCAAGTGGGATAACCAGTTGGCGGGCTATGTCGCTGCCGGATTCAAAACTCAGAACCTGTCGACCATTGCCAACGAAAGTGTCTCTCTAATAGGCAAGTTGGTGACTGTCGCAACACTGTGGTTCGGTGCTCGCCTGGTGATTGACGGCCAACTCTCGGTGGGCCAGTTGATTGCGTTCAATATGCTGGCCGGGCGTGTTGCCCAACCGATCATGCGCCTTGCCCAACTGTGGACCAACTTCCAGCAGACCGGCGTATCAGTGCAGCGCCTGGGCGACATCCTTAATACCCGTAACGAACTCTCGCAAGTCAACCGCAGTGCGCTACCGCCGATCAAGGGGCGCATTGAGTTCGATCAGGTGCACTTTCGCTATCGTCCCGATGGCTCGGAGATCCTGCGGGGCATCAATCTTGTTATCGCGCCAGGCCAGGTCATCGGTGTGGTGGGGCGTTCCGGCTCTGGCAAAAGCACACTGACGCGCCTGTTACAGCGCCTTTATGTACCGGAGCGCGGTCGGGTGTTGGTAGACGGCATGGATCTGGCCCTGGCAGACGTCTCTTCCCTGCGCCGCCAGATCGGCGTGGTACTGCAAGACAATATGCTGTTCAACCGCAGCATTCGCGAAAACATCGCCCTGAGCGATGCCGGAGCGCCTTTGGAAGCCGTGATGCAAATGGCCAAACTGGCTGGCGCCCACGACTTCATCCTTGAGCTGCCGGAGGGCTACGACACGATGGTCGGCGAGCACGGTGCGTCGTTATCTGGCGGTCAGCGCCAACGTATCGCTATCGCCCGCGCCCTGATGGGCAACCCGCGCATCCTGATTTTCGACGAGGCCACCAGTGCGCTGGACTATGAGTCCGAGCGCATTGTTCAGCAGAACATGCAGGCCATCTGCAAGGGGCGCACGGTGATCATCATCGCGCATCGGCTGTCTGCCGTTCGCGATGCCAACCGCATCGTTGTAGTCGATCGCGGGCAAATTGTAGAGCAGGGCACTCATGCCGAATTGCTCACACATCAAGCCGGTCATTACTCGCGCCTTCATCGCCTGCAGCAGGGAGGCAGCCATGTCTAACGCCGAATCTACCGGTCTGTTGCAGCGCTACCGCCGTGTGTGGCGCCAATCGTGGCGTCAGCGTCGAGAAATGGATGCGCCCAAGCGCCTGGCGCATGAAGTGCAGTTTCTGCCCGCAGCACTGGAACTCCAGGATAAGCCCAGTCATCCCGCGCCGCGTGTTTTTATGTGGGCAATCATGTTTTTTGCCGCCCTGGCGTTGCTATGGGCATGCCTGGGCAAGATTGACGTGGTCGCCACAGCCAGCGGCAAAATTATTCCCAGCGGCAAGACGAAAACCATTCAGTCCAGTGAAACCGCGGTGGTCAAAGCGATTCATGTGCGTGACGGGCAATCCGTCAAGGCAGGCCAATTGCTTCTGGAGCTGGATTCCACATCAGCCGATGCCGATGTCGGACGTGTTCGCAGTGACTTGCTGGCTGCGCGAATCGACAGCGCTCGCGCGGCCGCCATGCTCGACGCAATCAATCAGCGCAAGCCACCTCGGGATCTGACCGGCACCATACTGGATGCCGACCCGATGCATGTATTGGCGGCTGAGCGCTGGCTGCAGGGCCAGTATCAGGAGTACCGCAGTAGCCTTGACCTGGTAGACGCCGAAATTCAGCAACGCCAGGCCGATATTCAGGCCGCGCGTATTCAAGTCATGAGTTTGCAGAAAACCCTGCCTATCGCCACCAAGCTGGCAAGTGACTACGAAAACCTCCTGAAAAAGCAGTACATCGCCCGTCACGCTTACCTGGAAAAGGAACAGGCCCGCCTGGACCTGGAACGCCAACTGAGCGTGCAGCAGGCCAGCGTCCTGCAATCCACCGCCGCCCGCCAGGAAGCAGAACGTCGTCGCGAAGGCGTAGTCGCCCAGACCCGCCGCGCCATGCTCGACTTGCTGCAACAGGCCGACCAGAAAATCTCGTCTTTCAATCAAGACCTGACCAAGGCTCGCTATCAGGAAGACCTCACCACCCTTGAAGCGCCGGTCGACGGCACCGTCCAGCAACTGGCTGTGCACACCGTTGGCGGCGTCGTCACCCCTGCACAACCACTGATGGTCCTGGTCCCCGACGGCCAGCCCGTGGAAGTGGAAGCCATGCTGGAGAACAAGGACGTCGGTTTCGTCCGTGCCGGTCAGCCCGTTACCGTTAAGGTCGAGACTTTCACCTTCACCAAGTACGGCACGATCGAAGGCGAAGTCATCAGCGTCTCCAACGACGCCATCGAAGATGAAAAGCGCGGGTTGATTTACAGCAGCAAGATCCGCCTAAACAGCGACACGCTGAATGTGAATGGTGTGGACATCAAGTTGTCACCGGGTATGGCGGTGACGGCGGAAGTGAAGACCAACAAGCGGCGGGTAATCGAGTATTTCCTGAGTCCGTTGCAGCAGCATGCGTCGGAGAGTTTGAGGGAGCGGTAGGTATAGCTTGATGGGGGGATGCGCCCCTTGATTTTTAAAATCTTGTTCTGCGAGAAGTGAGTGTTTTATATGATTCTTATTTTGATTGTGGGGATGCTTGCGTTTAGTTCTGGTTATTTAGTTTCCCTTGAGGATAGGTTGCAGCGAGATAAGCGGTTTTATCCTTTTGATGTGTTTAATAATTTTAAAGCATCACCAAAGGCCCGTAAGAAATGGGCTTATGTAGGTATGTTTATTTTTGTTTTGGCAGGTGTTTCTTATCTGCTGGAGCCAGAGGTGGTTTACTCTTCTGGAGATCAGGTCAAGGGGTGGGGGGCTCTCATGCTTCTCTGGTCATTCATGTTTTATGGCTATTGTCGCGAGCTTGAATTTAAAAAGCGGGGGGCGTCTCCCCCCACACTTCAGTGTCTGGACTGTGTTGAAGGGGGAGAGTGGTACTCTCTGGCGTTTAAAGGGGGTCTGGCGACGTGCAAGATTTTGGCTGTTTTTGCTTTTATGTATCTAATTAAGCGAATCTAATAGGGAGATTTCTATGGCTGCGGTAAACCCGATGGTGGAAAAATTAGCTTCAGGTGTCATGGACTCTTACACGATTGCAGATAACGCAGTAAAGCTAGATAAGTCGACTACGACGTTTGACCGAATAGTCAATACGAACGGTTTGTTGGCTGCACTTCTTGCAAAGTCTCCTGGCATGCAGTTGCAGAACCTGACATGGCAAGGCGCAGCGGCAATCAAGTCTGGGAGTGAGGGGAAGCTTTCCGCCAACGAGATTCTTGGGGTGACAGGTGCGTTGATAGGAACAATCGCAGCCGTAGCACTTGTAGCAGGGGCCTCTCCTGCGGCGGCGCTGGTTGCGGGTGCTATTGGCATAGGGTTGGGGTTGGAACAGACGGCAGAGTATGCGACATCTTTGGGTAAGTGGCTGGCTGATCCCGAAACGTATAGAGAGCTTGAAGAGTCATGGGATGGGATAAAGGAGGATTTCAAAAAACTTGCGGATAGTTTTATTGAGTTCGCTGATAAGACCTCCGACATGATTGAAACTGCGCTGTCTGATGTTTATAAGTGGGCCTCTGATGCTGGGACGTCACTGTTTGATACTATGATGGAAGGTTTGGGTGACATCGCATTCGACGTTTACTCCTATTTCAATTCTGCACTGCAATTCGTTGACCCTCTGGTGCTGGATCTGGACGGTGATGGTATTGAAACCGTCTCCAGTAATGTCGGGATTGTATTCGATCACGATGGCGACAAGAATAAAACAGGCACCGGCTGGGTGAGTGGTGATGATGGCCTGCTCGTCATGGACTTAAATGGCGACAATATCATCAACAGTGGCGCAGAGCTTTTTGGTGTCGACCGTGTCATGTCTAATGGCACAAAAGCCAGTAATGGTTTTGAGGCCTTGGCCGATCTGGACAGTAATGAAGATGGTTTTTTTGATGCGGGTGATGAAAGCTTCAATGCTGTAAAAGTCTGGCAGGACTTCAATCAGGATGGTGTTTCCCAGTCGTCGGAGTTGAAAACATTAGAACAGCTTGGGATTGTCAGTATTGGCGTTAAAAGTGTTGATGCAGGGCATAACAATAACGGTAATATTATTACAGCTACCAGTACGTATACACATATTGATCCCGCGACGGGTGAAGAGTCGACAAGCTCCGTTGGTAGTATAAATTTTGTCAAGAATACATTTTATCGTGACTATGCAGATACAATAGTAATTAGTCCACAAGTGAACGCACTGCCTGATATGAAAGGGGCGGGAGCTGTTCGTGATCTGCGACAGGCCGCCATGCTCAGTAGCGATTTGCAAGACGCAGTTTCTCGTTACAGTTCGGCGACTACCCGCCAAGAGCAATTGGCGTTAGCCGGAGGCTTACTAACGGCTTGGGCGGGGACGAGTAGTCTCAAAAGCTTTGATGACAGGGTAGAGGATCTCTCCACTGGCTTTTATAAAGTTCAATTCATCTATTCGTGGGAAAAACCGGACACATCTTTTATTGCCAGTGATAATGGTGGCGCTTCTGCTCCCACCAAGCCTCCGTCACGAGAGCCAACAGCCAGTCAACTTGAAATAAAAAATCTGCTTGAGAAGATCAGTGTACTTGAGGCTTTTACCGGTGTTGAGTATTTTCAGTTCGAGAAAACAGAGACGGGGCAGGAAGAGAAAAAAGAAGTCTCCATTTCTGCCAAGACAGGCACTCGTACTACCTCTACGGTTCGATCTGTATCTTATCCAATCGGCACCCTTTATATCACGGAAGAAAGCTTTTCGTTTCAGGCGCAGCAGATTAGTCAGATTAACAAGGCATACGATGCTTTGATGTCTTCTGTCTATTCCGGTCTTCTATTGCAGACTCGGTTGAGTGACTACGTCTCTGCATTGAAACTGACCATTAGCGGTGACGAAGTTCTGCTTGATACATCGTTCATCACTCAAAAACTGTCGGATGTCCACAGCGTCAACCCCGTTGATGCGATTGTTGATGCCTCTGAGCTGTCCTCGGCTCTCGGACGTGCCGATTGGAGTGGTCAGATTTCTGTCTGGCTCGCAGAGCTGACAGGTAGCCAGGCTGTGCAGCTTGCTGAAGTTTATGGTGGCAAAAACAAAGTCATTTTGGGACTTGCCTCCGATGAATATCTGGCGGGATCTGCCATTGAAGACTATCTCTATGGCGGCGCTGGAAATGATCAACTGAGTGGTGCTGAAGGCAATGATGTTCTCGTCGGAGGTGAGGGGGGTGACTATCTCATTGGGGGCGGTGGGATCGACATCCTTGAAGGTGGCGCGGGGGCCGATACGCTTTATGGCGAGGAAGGTAACGATCTGCTCATCGGCGGCTCAGGCAATGACTCTCTGAGTGGCGGTGCAGGTTCCGATAGTTATTTCTTCAGTCGTGGCTGGGGGCAGGACTCTATCTACAACTACGATACCAGTACTGGCAAGACGGATTTTATTGAGTTTGCAGCGGGTATTCAACCCGAAGAGATACTGGTTACTCGGTCGGGCAATGACTTGATTCTGTCGCTGAAAAATACGGCTGATAGAATTATAGTTTCCAGTTATTTCTATCAGGATGGGCTCAGTAGTTATCAGCTCGAAGCCATTAATTTCGCTGATGGCACTGTGTGGCGTCTTGAGCAAATTAAAGTCATGGCTGTTGTTACCACGGACGGTAATGACAATGTCTGGGGCTACGCGACCGATGACATCTTGAATGGCGGTCTGGGTGACGACAACATTTATGGTCAGGCAGGCAACGACACTCTTCAAGGTGGTGCCGGTGCGGATAGCCTCTCGGGAGAAGCCGGTGACGACATCTTGCTCGGCGGCACCGGAAATGACTACCTTTACGGTGGCGCTGGTGCCGACCAATTATCCGGCGGCGAAGGGGCTGACTATCTGACCGCAGGTGAGGGAAATGACAGCCTGTCGGGCGATGCAGGCAATGACACCCTATATGGCGATTCAGGCAACGACCAATTGGATGGCGGCACTGGCAACGACTACCTCACGGGTGGCGATGGCTCTGATGTCTATCGTTTCAATCGTGGCTGGGGCCAGGACTCGATCAATAACTACGATTCGAGTGCTGGAAAGACAGATGCTATCGAGTTCGCAGCGGATATTCTCCCGGCCGATATCATTGTCACCCGGTCAGGCTCTGACCTGGTCCTGTCGCTTAAAAACGCTGCTGACAGAATCACGATTTCTGGCTATTTTCAGAATGATGGTGTTACCCCTTATGCGTTGGAGCAGATCCGTTTTGCTGACGGTACCACCTGGACTCTCGATCAGATCAAAACCGCGGCCGTCATCACTACAGATGGCAATGATAATGTGTGGGGCTACGCGACTGATGACACACTGAGCGGTGGCCAAGGCGATGACAGTCTTTACGGCCAGGCTGGCAATGACATCCTTCAGGGCGGAGCCGGTGGCGACAGCCTCTCGGGTGAGAGCGGCGACGACACGCTGCTCGGTGAAGCTGGAAATGACTACCTATACGGCGGCTCCGGCATCGATCAGTTGTCTGGCGGCGACGGCTCAGACTACCTGACCGGCGGCGAGGGCAATGACACCCTGACCGGCGATGTAGGCAACGATACGCTGTACGGCGATTCAGGCAACGACCAACTGGATGGCGGTACTGGCAACGACTACCTCACGGGTGGCGATGGCTCCGACGTCTATCGTTTCAGCCGTGGCTGGGGTCAGGACTCGATCAATAACTACGATTCGAGCGCAGGGAAGACGGATTCTATCGAGTTCGCGGCGGATATTCTCCCGGCCGATATCATTGTCACCCGGTCAGGCTCTGACTTGGTCCTTTCGCTTAAAAACACTGCTGACAGAATCACGATTTCTGGCTATTTCCAGAATGATGGTGTTACCCCTTATGCGCTGGAACAGATCCGCTTTGCTGACGGTACCACTTGGACTCTCGATCAGATCAAAACCGCGGCCGTCATCACTACAGATGGCAATGATAATGTGTGGGGCTACGCGACTGATGACACGCTGAGCGGTGGCCAGGGCGATGACAGTCTTTACGGCCAGGCTGGCAATGACATCCTTCAGGGCGGAGCCGGTGGCGACAGCCTCTCGGGTGAGAGCGGCGACGATACGCTGCTCGGTGATGCTGGAAATGACTACCTATATGGAGGCTCCGGCATCGACCAGTTGTCTGGCGGTGAGGGCGCGGACTACCTGACTGGCGGCGAGGGCAATGACGCCCTTGCCGGCGATGCAGGCAACGATACGCTGTACGGCGATTCAGGCAACGACCAACTGGATGGCGGTACTGGCAACGACTACCTCACGGGTGGCGATGGCTCCGACGTCTATCGTTTCAGCCGTGGCTGGGGTCAGGACTCGATCAATAACTACGATTCGAGCGCAGGGAAGACGGATGCTATTGAGTTCGCGGCAGACATCCTTCCGGCCGATATCATTGTCACGCGTTCAGGCTCTGACCTGGTCCTGTCGCTTGAAAACGCTACTGACAGAATCACGATTTCTGGCTATTTCCAGAATGATGGTGTTACTCCCTATGCGTTGGAGAAGATTCGCTTTGCCGATGGCACTGAATGGAATCTCGATCAGATCAAAGCCCTGTCCACTGTCACCACCGACGGTAATGACAACCTCTGGGGTTACGCCACCGATGACTCCCTGAACGGCGGTTTAGGCGATGACAGTCTTTATGGTCAGGCGGGTAATGACACCCTTCAAGGCGGAGCGGGTGCTGACAGTCTTTCGGGCGAAGCCGGAAATGATGCGCTGTTCGGTGAGGAGGGGAACGACTACCTGTACGGCGGCGCTGGCATTGACCAGTTATCCGGCGGCGATGGCTCGGACTACCTGACCGGTGGCGAGGGCAATGACACGCTGACCGGCGACTCAGGCAACGACACACTATATGGCGATTCAGGCAACGACCAACTGGATGGCGGTAATGGCAACGATTCTCTCTCGGGTGGCGAGGGCTCCGACGTCTATCGTTTCAACCGTGGCTGGGGTCAGGACTCGATCAATAACTACGATTCGAGTGCAGGAAAGACAGATGTTATCGAGTTCGCGACGAACATTCTTCCGACCGATATCATTGTTACCCGTTCATATAATGATCTGGTCTTGTCCCTTAAAAATTCCACGGACAAGGTAACGATTTCCGGCTACTTCCAGAATGACGGCGACACGCCCTATACCGTAGAGCAGATTCGATTTGCTGACGGCACTCAGTGGAACGTTGAACAAATCAAGACCATGGCGGCCTTTACCTTCACTGATGGTAATGATGCCCTTACCGGCTATGCATCCGACGACCGTATTGCTGGTGGTAAGGGGGATGATGTCCTCAACGGTCTTGCCGGCAACGATGTTGTCAGTGGTGACGAAGGCAACGACAACTTGTACGGTGGCACTGGCCAAGACACTTTGAGTGGCGGTTCCGGTTCAGACTACCTGTATGGCGAGGACGGGGATGATTTGCTGTCGGGCAACGCCGGTAGCGATATTCTTTATGGCGCTGATGGCAACGACATCCTTGATGGTGGCACTGGCAACGATACGCTTGATGGCGGTCGCGGCTCTGACACTTACCGGTTTGCAAAAGGGTACGGTCAGGACAGCATCAACAATAGCTCTTACGGCGAAACAGCTGCCGATAAGGTTGATCTCATTCAGCTGGATGGCTTGAATCCGGCCGACCTGCGCTTTTCTCGGTCGGGTGACGATCTTGTCATTCAGATCAAGGCAACAGGTGACACCCTGACGGTGCGTTCGCATTTTAGTCAGGATGGCGTCACCGCCTACGCGATTGATCAACTGAAGTTCGCCGATGGCTCCGTATGGGATGGCGCACAGATCAAAGCTGCCGTTGTTCTGCCATCGGAAGAGGCCGACACTCTCACAGGTTATGCCACAGCAGATAGCCTCTTTGGTCAGGATGGAAACGATTCGCTAAGCGGTCGTGCGGGCGATGATGTGCTCGACGGGGGCAATGGCTCGGACACTTTATACGGTGAGGATGGCAACGACATATTGCTGGGGCGCGCAGGCAATGACTCGCTCAGTGGCGGCTATGGCGATGACGTGCTGGATGGTGGTTCGGGCAACGACAGCCTTGACGGTGGTTATGGTTCTGACACCTACGTTTTCCGTAAAGGCTCTGGACAGGACACCATCAGCAACGGTGTGTACAACGAGGGCACTGTTGGCAAACAGGACGTCATTCGTCTTGAAGGGCTTAACCTGAGCGATATCAGCCTGCGTCGGGAATACAGTGATCTGATTATCCAGATCAAGGAAACCGGCGATACCCTGCGTGTTTCCTCGCATTTCTCTCCTTCCAGCAGTTACTACAACTACGCCATCGATCAACTGCAGTTTGCTGACGGTACCGTCTGGGGTGTAGATCAGATCAAGGCTTCAATGCTGACGGGGGGCGAGTTCAATGACACGCTCACCGGTTACGACACTGACGATACCCTTCAAGGCGTGGCAGGCAATGACACGCTGTATGGGGGGCTTGGCAATGACACCCTTCTGGGAGGAGCAGGACGCGATACGTTATATGGTGAAGACGGTGACGACACATTGCTCGGCGGTACCGACAACGACAGCCTGACTGGCGGCAACGGTAACGATGTTCTGGATGGCGGTGCTGGTAATGACACGCTGGAAGGCGGCAAGGGATCGGACACCTATATCTTCGCTAAAGGGTCTGGCTCCGATTCAATCGATAATTTGACTTACAACGATACGACCCTGAACAAGCTCGATGTCGTTCGTCTGGATGGTTTGAACAGCGGAGACGTCAGTCTGCGCCGCGAATCCGATGACCTTATTGTGCAGATTCTTCAGACTGGCGAAGCCCTGCGCATTCGTTCGCATTTCAGCGCCGAATCCAGCAACTGGAGTTATGCCATCGATCAACTGCAGTTTGCCGACGGCAGCGTTTGGGATCGAGCACAGATCACCTCGGCCCTCCTTGATGGTACTGGAGGCAATGACACCATTACGGGTTACGACACTGCCGACACACTATCCGGGCTGGCGGGAAATGACACTCTCAATGGCCGAAATGGCAACGATCTGCTCGATGGTGGAGATGGCAGGGATAGCCTTAACGGTGAGGCCGGCGATGACACCCTTCTGGGTGGTGCGGGCAATGACACCCTTTCGGGTGGCGAAGGTAACGATATCCTTGATGGCGGTACGGGCAACGATTCGCTTGAGGGCGGCAAGGGCTCGGATACCTATGTCTTCCGCAAAGGCTCCGGGCAGGACACCATCAGCAACTATGCCTACAACGACAGCACACCGAACAAGCTGGATGTGGTGCGGCTGGAAGGGCTGAATACGAGTGATGTCAGTATCCGTCGCGAGTCCGATGATCTTGTGATTCAGATTCGTCAGACGGGCGAAACCTTACGTGTCAGCTCACATTTCACCACCGATCAAACCTACGGTTACGCGATTGATCAGTTGCAGTTCGCTGACGGTACGATCTGGGACCAGGCCCAAATCACTTCGGCGCTGTTGATCGGCACTGAAGGCAACGACAGTATCATCGGATATGCCACGGCCGATGAGCTGGTGGGGCTTGAGGGAGACGATGTTCTCAGTGGCCGTACTGGCGATGACCTGCTCAACGGTGGTGAAGGCCGGGACACTCTCTACGGCGAAGACGGTAATGACACGCTTCTCGGGGGGCTCGGCAACGATACCCTGTCGGGTGGCGCTGGCAACGATACGCTTGATGGCGGTGCCGGTAATGATTCCCTGGAAGGTGGCAAGGGCTCGGACACCTATGTCTTCCGCAAAGGCTCCGGGCAGGACACCATCAACAACTATGCCTATAACGACAGCACGCCTGACAAGCTGGATGTGGTTCATCTTGAGGGCTTGAATACCCGTGATGTCAGTATTCGTCGCGAGTCCGACGACCTGCTGATCCAGATTCGCCAGACCGGCGAAACCTTACGCGTCAGCTCGCACTTCTATAGCGATCAAAGCTATGGCTATGCGATCAACCAGTTGCAGTTTGCCGATGGCACTCTCTGGGACGAGGCGCAGATAACCGCGGCCTTGCTGATCGGCACTGAAGGCGATGACAGCGTTACTGGCTATGCCAGCGACGATAACCTCACAGGCCTGGCGGGCAATGACTCCCTGAGTGGACGTGCAGGCGATGATGTGCTCGATGGGGGGGATGGCAAGGACACGCTCTACGGTGAAGACGGTAACGACGCGCTCTTGGGCGGGGCTGGAAACGATTCGCTTAGCGGCGGTGCAGGCAACGATCTGCTTGACGGTGGTGCCGGTAACGACTCGCTTGATGGCGGAAAAGGCTCTGATACTTATGTTTTCGGCAAGGGTTATGGCCGGGACACCATCAACAACTACTCCTACAACGACACCACGCTCGATAAGCTTGACATCGTTCGTCTAGAGGGGCTGACCAAGGATGATGTGAGCATTCGTCGTGAGTCCGATGATCTGGTGATTCAGATTCGTCAGACGGGCGAAACCCTGCGGGTCAGCTCTCATTTCTACAGCGATCCAAGCTACGGCTATGCGATCAACCAGTTGCAGTTTGCCGACGGGGTTGTCTGGGATCAGGCACAGATCACCGCGGCCTTGCTGATGGGCGCTGAGATAGACGACAACATCACCGGTTACGTCAGCGATGATCGTTTGTCTGGCGCACAGGGCAACGACACCCTGAATGGCCGTGCCGGTGATGACATCCTCGACGGCGGCGATGGCCGTGACACCCTCAACGGTGAAGATGGCAACGACACACTGCTGGGCGGCGCAGGCAATGACACGCTGACAGGGGGCTACGGCAACGACACTCTGGACGGCGGCAGCGGCAATGACTCGCTGGACGGTGGCTACGGCTCTGACACCTATGTGTTCCGCAAGGGCTCGGGTCAGGACACTATCAGCAACTATGCCTATAACGACACCACGGCCAACAAACTGGACGTGATTCGTCTGGAAGGTCTGAACGCTGCCGATGTGGTGCTGCGTCGTGAGTATGATGACCTGATTATCCAGATCAAGGACAGCGGCGAAACCCTGAGGGTCAGCTCGCATTTCAACACCAGCGTTCTCTACGGCTATAACATTGATCAGATACAGTTTGCCGATGGTACGGCTCTGACCAATGAGCAGATCCGTACGGCTCTGCTGACCGGTACCGAAGTCGATGAGACCGTTACCGGTTATGAGTCGGCGGACAGCCTGTTCGGCCTGTCGGGCAACGACACCCTGAATGGCCGTGCCGGTGATGACATCCTCGACGGCGGCGATGGCCGTGACACCCTCAACGGTGAAGATGGCAACGACACATTGCTGGGTGGCGCAGGCAATGACTCGCTGACCGGTGGCTACGGTAACGACACTCTGGATGGCGGCAGCGGCAACGACTCGCTGGACGGTGGCTACGGTTCCGACACCTACGTGTTCCGCAAGGGCTCGGGTCAAGACACTATCAGCAACTATTCTTACAACGACACCACGGCCAACAAACTGGACGTGATTCGTCTGGAAGGGCTGAACGCTGCCGATGTGGTGCTGCGCCGGGAATCCGATGACCTGATTATCCAGATCAAGGACAGCGGTGAAACCCTACGGGTCAGTTCGCACTTCTACAGCAGTGCCATCTACGGCTATGGTATCGATCAGGTGCAGTTTGCCGATGGTACGGCACTGACCAATGAGCAGATCCGTACGGCTCTGCTCACCGGTACCGAAGTCGACGAGACCGTCACTGGTTATGAGTCGGCGGACAGCCTGTTCGGCCTGTCGGGCAACGACACCCTGAATGGCCGTGCCGGTGATGACATCCTCGACGGCGGCGATGGCCGTGACACCCTCAACGGTGAAGATGGCAACGACACACTGCTGGGCGGCGCAGGTAATGACACGCTTACCGGCGGCTACGGCAACGACACTCTGGACGGCGGCAGCGGCAACGACTCGCTGGACGGTGGCTACGGTTCCGACACCTACGTGTTCCGCAAGGGCTCGGGTCAGGACACTATCAGCAACTATGCCTATAACGACACCACGGCCAACAAACTGGATGTGATTCGTCTGGAAGGGCTGAACGCTGCCGATGTGGTGCTGCGCCGCGAATCCGATGACCTGATTATCC
>NZ_WIBD01000027.1:0-55309 GCF_009495975.1 Pseudomonas sp. SZ57
GCGGAGCGTCACGAAATGCATTTCCACACGGAGCGTGAGGAACGATAAGTGCCCGCAACATGCTCCGCGCTCAGCGTTACACACAAGTCTTCGTGGGAGCGAGCTTGCTCGCGAAGAGGCCGGTGAAGCCACCGGAGATATAGTGTTTGGACCAAAGTCTTCGTGAGCAAGCTCACTCCCACCAAGATTTCTGTCCAGCCAGACACTGCCGCTTCAGCCCTTTTCCAGGCTCTTCGGGGTTTGTGTATAACGCTGATCGCTTCGCGTGGACATGCTGTTCCGGACGCTCTGCGTTCAGCGTCAGGCGTGCTCCACTGTGCCGATGAAGTTCGCCAGTTCCGGGGTTTTCGGGTTGGCGAAGAGTACTTTCGGATCGCCCACTTCATGCACCTTGCCCTGGTGCATGAACACCAGCTTGTCGCCCACTTCACGCGCGAAGCGCATTTCGTGGGTGACCATGATCAGGGTCATGCCATCGGCTGCCAGCTGACGCACCACGCTGAGTACTTCGTTGACCAGCTCCGGGTCCAGCGCCGAGGTGATTTCGTCGCACAGCAAGACCTTGGGCGACATCGCCAGCGCGCGGGCAATCGCCACGCGTTGCTGCTGACCACCGGACAGGCGATCCGGGAAGGCGTCGAATTTCTCGCCCAGCCCGACGCGTTCGAGCATCTTCCTCGCCAGTTTGGCGGCCTCGGCCTTCGGTACTTTCTGCACGACCTGCGGCGCAAGCATGACGTTCTCGCCCACGCTCAGGTGCGGGAACAGGTTGAACTGCTGGAACACCATGCCGACCTTCTGGCGCAGCGTGCGCAGGTCGGCGCGTGCGGCATCCAGGTATTCGCCATCGACCTCGATCACACCATCGTTGATCGACTCCAGGCCGTTGAGCGTGCGCAACAGGGTGCTTTTGCCCGAGCCGCTGCGACCGATGATCGCCACGACCTGGCCTTCTTCGACCGACAGATCGATGCCTTTGAGCACGTGATGATCGCCATAGTATTTATGCAGGGCGGAAATTCTAAGCAGAGGCATGCAGTCTCCTTTCCAGATGGCGCGCGCACAGCGACAAGGGGTAGCACAGGATGAAGTAGCCCAAGGCAACGAAGCCATAGACCATGAAAGGTTCGAACGTGGCGTTGGCCAGCATGCTGCCGGTCTTGGTCAGCTCGGTGAAACCGATGATCGACGTCACCGCAGTGCCTTTGACCACCTGCACGGAAAAGCCGACCGTCGGCGCGACCGCGATGCGCAACGCCTGCGGCAGAATCACATAGCGCATCTGCTCGAACGGGGTCAGCGCCAGGCTCGCGGATGCTTCCCACTGGCCCTTGGAGATCGATTCGACGCAGCCACGCCAGATCTCCGCGAGGTAGGCGCTGGTAAATAGCGTCAAGGCCAGTGCCGCCGCAGCCCAGGGCGAAATGTTCATGCCCATCAGAGCGACACCGAAGAACACCAGAAACAACTGCATCAACAGCGGTGTGCCCTGAAACAGTTCTATATAGAGCTTCGCGGTCACGCGCGGGCCGGATTTTTCCGAGGTGCGCATGCCCATGATCAGCAAGCCGATCAGCCCGCCGCCGATGAAGGCCACCAGCGACAAGGCCAAGGTCCATTGCAGGCCGATCAGCAGATTGCGCACGATGTCCCAGAGGGTGAAATCCATCAGCGGTTCCTCGAGATGTAGCGCCGCCCGATCCAGGCCAGCAACTGCCGGATCAGCAGTGCCATGGCCAGGTAGATCAGCGTGGTCACAATGTAGGTTTCGAACGAGCGGAAGTTGCGTGACTGAATGAAGTTGGCATAGAAGCTCAGTTCTTCAGTGGCAATCTGCGAGCAGACTGACGAGCCCAGCATGACGATGATGATCTGGCTGCTCAGTGCCGGCCAGACCTTGCCCAGCGCCGGAACCAGTACCACGTGGCGAAAGGCTTCATAACGGTTCATCGCCAGCGCAGCCGACGCTTCAAGCTGACCCTTGGGAATCGCCTGGATACCCGCCCGCACGATCTCGGTCGAGTAGGCACCCAGGTTGATGACCATCGCCAGCACCGCTGCCTGCCATTCCGTGATCTGCACGCCCAGCGACGGCAGACCGAAGAAAATGAAGAACAGCTGGACCAGAAACGGTGTATTGCGGATCAGCTCGACATAGATGGCAAAGATCGTCGCAAAAGGCTGAATCTTCCAGGCCCTCACGACGGCACCGACAATACCGAGACTGACGCCCAGCAGCGTGCCAATGGCCGTCAGTTCCAGCGTGAACAAAGCCCCGCGCAACAGCAGATCGATGCTCTGCAGGACCGGTGTAAAGTCGAAGTGATAAGCCATTGGTGAATCCTGTTACCGGAAAGCAGAGATCAGAGATCAGCAGGCAGCGGTTGCTTCAGCCAGGTCTGGGAAGCTTTTTCCAGCGAGCCGTCAGCCTTGGCGGCATTCAGAATCTCATCGACCTTGCCCAGCAGTTCCGGCTGACCCTTGTTCACGCCGACGTAGACCGGCGAATCCTTGAGTTTCACTTTCAGCGCCGGGATGCGCTTGGGGTTGCGCTCGCTGATCGCGACCATCACCACGTTGCCGCTGGCGATCAGGTCGGTCTGGCCGGCCAGATAGGCTGCGATGGTCGAGTTGTTGTCTTCGAAGCGCTTGATGACCGCGCCTTCCGGAGCCACTTTCGACAGCTCGATGTCTTCGATGGCGCCACGGGTGACGCTGATGGTCTTGCCTTTCAGGTCAGCGATGTCCTTGACCGGCGAATCAGGTGGCCCGAATACCGCCAGGTAGAACGGCGCATAAGCGCGCGAGAAGTCGATGACTTTCTCGCGGTCCGGGTTCTTGCCCAGGCTGGAAATCACCAGGTCGACCTTGCCGGTGGTCAGGAACGGAATGCGGTTGGTGCTGTTGACCGGGGTCAGCTCCAGCTTGACCTTCAGCTTGTCGGCCAGCAGCTGCGCAGTATCGATGTCCAGGCCGCGCGGTTTCATGTCCGGGCCTACCGAGCCGAATGGCGGGAAGTCCTGCGGAACGGCCACCTTGAGGGTGCCGCGCGCTACAACGTCGTCCAGGCCGTTGGCGTGGGCGGGTGTCTGGCTCAGCATCAGACTGGCAAACAGTGCAGTAAGCAGGGCGCTGTAACGCTTGGTCATATGAAGTCTCCGGGCGAAACGAAAGGTGTTGGCCTGTCTCCAGTGCACAGCGCATGCCATCCGCTCGTGAACTGCCATGAATCAGGGTTTGCAGCACGTTTATGGTCTTACTGGTCAGACCAGTCGAGCGGCTTCGCGCCCTGCTTTGGCGCGCTTTAAAGCCTTGCCGCCCCAGTGCTGGGCGTCGCTTGCCGAATGTTCGAGATGGGGATAAAAGGGATTTTTACTGGACTGACTGGCCTGAACAGTGATGCCGCACACTTCACTCGCAGTACCCGAATCAGCCCTCCGGGCCATTCGCAAATTGATCGCCGAGCAAGGGTACAAGCCCGGCGAAAGCCTGCCGTCGCAACGCGATCTGGCGGTTTTGCTGGGGGTCAGTCGGGCGTCTTTGCGTGAAGCCCTGTCATCGCTCAGCGCACTCGGAGTGGTCAGTGTCCAGCCCGGCAAAGGCGTCTTCGTGCAGTCGATTTCTGAACCAGAACAGCGCACGAGTGGTTTTTCCTGGCCTTATGAAGCTCAGGTTTCCCCCGCCGACACCTTTCAGCTGCGCTATGCACTGGAAGGTTTCGCAGCAGGCATGGCCGCCGTGACCCTGACCGCCGACGAGCGCGATGTACTGGAGGACAACGTCGAAGCCATGCGCCTGGAATTGCGTGCCGGTGACTTCGAGGCTGCGGCGCGGCTGGACTTCGAGTTTCATCGGCACATTCTGGTCGCCAGCGGCAATCAGGCGATGCTGGGGATCGTGACTGCCGGGGCCGACATCTTTCTGGAAAGCCAGAAGATGCCGTTCATCCGCGCGGCCAGGGTCATGGAGACCTGGCAGGAGCATCGCAAGATCCTTCGTGCGCTGGCCCGACATGCGTCAGGGCCTGCGCAAAAGGCCATGCAGGACCATATTCGTGGCGCGGCACTGCGCACCGGCATCGTGTTCGTGTCGCCCGCCAACTGAACGCCTGCCATAACTCCAGTCATGAGCCATCATAGTCAGACTCAATGAACCTTCGCTTCCTGAATCACCTGAGGCCCGCTATGATGAGCGTCGTTTTTAGCCTATGACCTCGGAGACTTCCATGAGCAACGACCTGATCAAACACGTCACCGACGCCAGCTTTGAAGCCGACGTACTCAAGGCTGATGGTGCTGTACTTGTTGATTACTGGGCTGAGTGGTGTGGCCCTTGCAAAATGATCGCCCCGGTTCTGGACGAAATCGCCAGCACCTATAAAGGCAAGCTGACGGTTGCCAAGCTGAACATCGATGAAAATCAGGACACTCCTGCCAAGCACGGTGTCCGTGGTATTCCTACGTTGATGCTGTTCAAGAATGGCAACGTTGAAGCGACCAAAGTCGGTGCCCTCTCGAAGTCGCAGCTGGCTGCGTTCCTCGACGCCAACATCTGAAGCGTTTCAAAGCCCCGCAAATCGCGGGGTTTTTTTCGGGTGTCGTACTAGACGCCTGGAAAATCAGGTGGTACATTCGGCCCCGCAACGGTTTCTCCGTTGCCCCCTGCTAGCCGTCGCCGACGCTCTCCTTTCGATTTAGTACGCGATCCTGTCGCCTTCTCTGCGGCGCGGCCTCATTAAGCCAAAAGCTTAATTTCCCCCTCCATACATGATTACGTCATTCCCCATATGAACCTGACTGAACTCAAGCAAAAGCCGATTACCGAATTGCTCGAAATGGCCGAACAGGCTGGCATCGAGAATATGGCCCGTTCGCGCAAGCAGGACGTCATTTTCTCCCTGCTCAAACGGCACGCCAAAAGTGGCGAGGAAATATCCGGTGATGGCGTGCTGGAGATTCTCCAGGACGGCTTCGGTTTCCTGCGCTCTGCAGACGCTTCCTACCTGGCCGGCCCGGATGACATCTATGTCTCCCCCAGCCAGATCCGCCGCTTCAACCTGCGTACCGGCGACACCATCGTTGGCAAGATCCGTCCACCCAAGGAAGGCGAGCGTTATTTCGCTCTGCTCAAGGTCGACACGATCAACTACGACCGTCCGGAAAACGCCAAGAACAAGATTCTGTTCGAAAACCTGACGCCGTTGTTCCCGACGATCCGCATGAAGATGGAAGCCGGTAACGGTTCCACCGAAGACCTGACCGGTCGTGTGATCGATCTGTGCGCACCGATCGGTAAAGGTCAGCGTGGTCTGATCGTTGCTCCGCCGAAGGCGGGCAAGACCATCATGCTGCAGAACATCGCGTCGAACATCACGCGTAACAACCCGGAAGTGCATCTGATCGTTCTGCTGATCGACGAGCGCCCGGAAGAAGTGACCGAGATGCAGCGCACCGTGCGCGGCGAAGTGGTCGCCTCGACGTTCGACGAACCGCCAACCCGTCACGTACAGGTTGCCGAAATGGTGATCGAGAAGGCCAAGCGCCTGGTCGAGCACAAGAAGGACGTCGTTATCCTGCTCGACTCCATCACCCGTCTGGCACGTGCCTACAACACCGTCATCCCGAGCTCCGGCAAGGTATTGACCGGTGGTGTCGATGCTCATGCACTCGAGAAGCCAAAGCGTTTCTTCGGTGCTGCGCGTAACATCGAAGAAGGCGGCTCGTTGACCATCATCGCCACCGCACTGGTTGAAACCGGTTCGAAGATGGATGAAGTGATCTACGAAGAGTTCAAGGGTACCGGCAACATGGAGCTGCCTCTGGATCGCAAGATCGCAGAGAAGCGCGTGTTCCCGGCCATCAACATCAACCGCTCCGGCACACGCCGTGAAGAGCTGTTGACCGCTGATGACGAGCTGCAGCGCATGTGGATCCTGCGCAAGCTCCTGCACCCGATGGACGAAGTCGCGGCTATCGAGTTCCTCATCGACAAGCTCAAGCAGACCAAGACCAACGACGAGTTCTTCCTGTCCATGAAACGCAAGTAACGGGCAGGCTGAAACAAAAAATGGTGTCCTTCGGGGCACCATTTTTTTTGCCTGCATGCCGCCGATTAGCTGTCTTGACGGGCTGGAGCAGGTACGATGTGCGTCTATTGGATAAATGGCCGGGTTAATGAAATTCAAAGATCTTAGGGATTTCGTGCAGCAGCTTGAGCAGCGCGGAGAGTTGAAACGCATCCAGATGCCGATCTCGCCTGTGCTGGAAATGACTGAAATCTGTGACCGTACCTTGCGTGCCAAGGGCCCGGCGCTGCTGTTCGAAAAACCGGTCGGTTTTGATATCCCGGTGCTGGGCAACCTGTTCGGCACGCCAGAGCGTGTCGCCATGGGCATGGGTGCCGAAGCGGTCAGTGAACTGCGTGAAATCGGCAAGCTGCTGGCGTTTCTCAAAGAGCCCGAGCCACCCAAGGGCTTGAAGGACGCGTGGTCCAAGCTGCCGATCTTCCGCAAGGTCATCGCTATGGCGCCGAAGGTCGTCAAGGATGCGCCCTGCCAGGAGGTCGTCATCGAAGGCGATGACGTCGACCTCGGCATGCTGCCCGTACAGACGTGCTGGCCGGGCGATGTCGCGCCGCTGATCACCTGGGGCCTGACGGTCACCAAAGGCCCGAACAAGGAGCGCCAGAATCTCGGCATTTATCGCCAGCAGGTCATCGGTCGCAACAAGATCATCATGCGCTGGCTCAGCCATCGCGGTGGTGCGCTGGACTTCCGCGACTGGTGCGCCAAGCATCCCGGCGAGCCTTATCCGGTGGCCGTCGCACTGGGCGCGGACCCGGCGACCATTCTCGGTGCCGTGACGCCGGTACCGGACAGCCTCTCCGAATATGCCTTTGCCGGTCTGCTGCGTGGCTCGCGCACCGAACTGATCAAGTGCCGTGGCAGCAATCTGCAAGTCCCGGCCAGCGCCGAAATCGTGCTCGAAGGCGTGATTCATCCGGGCGAGATGGCCGACGAGGGGCCTTACGGCGACCACACCGGCTATTACAACGAAGTCGACAGCTTTCCGGTGCTGACCGTCGAGCGCATCACGCACCGTATCAAGCCGATATACCACAGCACCTACACCGGTCGTCCGCCTGATGAGCCGGCGATTCTGGGCGTCGCGCTGAACGAAGTGTTCGTGCCGATTCTGCAAAAGCAGTTTCCGGAAATCGTCGATTTCTACCTGCCGCCCGAGGGTTGCTCGTACCGCATGGCGGTGGTGACCATCAAGAAACAGTATCCCGGCCATGCCAAGCGCGTGATGCTGGGTGTCTGGTCGTTCTTGCGCCAGTTCATGTACACCAAGTTCGTGATCGTCACCGACGACGATATCAATGCGCGGGACTGGAACGACGTGATCTGGGCCATCACCACGCGCATGGACCCCAAGCGCGACACGGTCATGATCGACAATACGCCCATCGATTACCTCGATTTCGCCTCGCCGGTGTCCGGCCTGGGATCGAAAATGGGGTTGGATGCCACGAACAAATGGCCAGGTGAGACCAGCCGCGAGTGGGGCAGGGCGATCGTCAAGGACGAAGCCACCACACGCCGGGTGGACGAAATCTGGACTCAGTTGGGAATAGACTGATGCGCGTAACCTTGCAGCCATCAGGTGCGGTGCTGGAAACCCTGCCGGGCGAGCGGATACTCGATGCGGCACAGCGCCTGGGTTACGAGTGCCCGCAGAGCTGTCGCAATGGCAACTGCCATGTCTGCTCGGCCCTGCTGGTCGAGGGCCAGGTAATGCAGTCGGGGCAGACGCTCGATCACGGCGAAATTCATACCTGTGTGGCCGAGCCGCTGACTGACTGCGTGGTGCTCTGGGATGGCGTGCTGGCCAAGGGTGAACTGCCGGTGCGCAGTTTTGCCTGCCAGCTGAGCGAATGCGTCGAGGTGGGGGGCGATGTCTGGCGGGTCGGCCTGCGTGCCCCGGCCGGCAAGCCGCCGCGTTATCACGCCGGACAGTACCTGATGATCGAGCGCGAGAACGGCGAGAAGTCGGCGTTTTCCATCGCATCGGCGCCGCACAGCGGTCGCGACCTGGAGCTGCACGTGCTGGCTCGTGAAGACAGTGCGCGCAGCCTGATCGAGCAACTGCAGCGTAATCGCATGGCGCGGGTCGAGCTGCCCTTTGGCGACACCCACCTCGCCGAGCTGCCAGACGGGCCGCTGGTGCTGATCGCGGCCGGTACGGGCATGGCGCAAATGAACAGTTTGTTGGAACACTGTCGGTCCACAGGCTTCAGTCATCCCGTGCACCTGTACTGGGGCGTGCGTCGCCCCGAGGAATTCTACCAGGTCAGCCATTGGGACGAGTGGGCGAAACTGCCGAACCTGTTCCTGCACAAGGTCGTCAGCGACCTGTGCGGCTGGGAGGGACGTTGCGGTCTGCTGCACGAGGCGGTTTGCGAGGACATCAAGGACCTGTCAGCTGTTCACGTCTACGCCAGCGGCTCGCCAGCGATGATCTACGGAACCCTGGACGCCCTGGTCGACGCCGGAATGGACGCTCATCAGATGCGTGCAGACGTGTTCGCTTATGCACCGCGTGCATGATGCCGGACTGACGGCTGCAGGAGTGGAGTGTAAATTGCTTTAACTGATTACAACCGATGGCGATGCATGGTCGTAGCCAGGCAACTTTTAGTAGAGGCAGGCCGTTGGCCTGTGGCAACAACCGAACCACGACACCCTGATGCCGCTCAACCACGAGCGAGTCGGCGGGGCTCGGTAAAAACTGACAGTCAGACTGTCAGGGAGGCAAATGGAGAATCCAATCAACGAGTTGGCCGCTGCGGTGCATGACGGCCTTGGCCTGACGTATCCGCCCGTTATCGATATGGGCCCACAGCTTACCCGCGAGCAACTGCTCGCATCGATGAACACCACCATGCGTCGTCACAAGGGCGGCCCGGTCTGGCTGTTCGCCTACGGCTCACTGATCTGGCGTCCCGAGTGCACCGCCGTGGAGAGCCAGCGCGCCCGAGTGCACGGTTATCACCGCGGGCTTTACCTCTGGTCGCACGAACACCGTGGCACGCCGGAAGTACCGGGGCTGGTATTCGGTCTGGACCGTGGCGGTTCATGCACCGGCTTCGCCTATCGTCTGCCGGATGAATGCCTGGAAAAATCGCTGCTGGCCTTGTGGGAGCGCGAGATGCCGTACCCCTCGTATCGCCCGCACTGGCTCAATTGCCGCCTTGAAGATGGCCGCAAGGTGCAGGCCCTGGGTTTCGTACTCGAGCGGCATCTGCCCAGCTACGCAGGCAACCTGCCGGACAGCGTGCTGAGCCAGGTACTCGCCAGCGCCAGAGGGCGCTACGGGACCACCCGCGAGTACGTGGAGCAGACCGCCAAGGCGCTGCGTAGCCACGCCATGCCAGACCTGAATCTGGAGGCGCGGCTCAAGCGCTGCAAGTCGGAGACTGCCTGATCAGCCTTTGATGTCGCGGGATGTGCTGGCGACCTGTTTGTGCCGCAGCGTCGGTGCGAGGAACACCATCGCCAGAATGCACGCGCCGATCAACAGCACGAACCCACCATCCCAGCCAAAGTGGTCAACCGTGTAGCCCATCGCCGCGCTGGCCGCGACCGACCCGCCCAGATAGCCGAACAGCCCGGTAAAGCCGGCGGCCGTGCCTGCTGCCTTCTTCGGTGCCAGTTCCAGCGCCTGCAGACCGATCAGCATCACCGGGCCGTAGATCAGGAAGCCGATGGACACCAGGGCGATCATGTCGACGGTCGGATTGCCTTCAGGGTTGAGCCAGTACACCAGCGTGGCGATGGTCACCAGAAACATGAACACCATGCCGGTCAGGCCGCGATTGCCCTTGAAGATCTTGTCCGACATCCAGCCGCACAGCAGCGTGCCCGGAATGCCCGCCCACTCGTACAGAAAGTAAGCCCATGAGGTCTTGTCGACCGTGAAGTGCTTGGCTTCCTTGAGATAGGTCGGTGCCCAGTCCAGTACGCCGTAGCGCAGCAGGTAAACGAACACGTTGGCCATGGCGATGTACCACAGGAATTTGTTACGCAGCACATACTTGACGAAGATTTCCCGGGCGCTGAATTCTTCTTCGTGGCTGGCATCGTAGCCTTCCGGATAATCGTTCTTGTAGTGCTCGATCGGTGGTAGGCCGACCGATTGCGGGGTGTCACGCATGGTCGCGAAGGCGAACACCGCCACCAGCAACGCAACCGCCGCCGGCACGTAGAACGCCGCATGCCAGTCGTTGGTCCAGCCCATGCCGAGCAGGAAAAGCGGGCCGATCAGGCCGCCGCCGACGTTGTGCGCCACGTTCCACACCGACACCACACCGCCGCGCTCTTTCTGCGACCACCAGTGGACCATCGTCCGCCCGCTCGGCGGCCAGCCCATGCCCTGCGCCCAGCCATTGATGAACAGCAGCACGAACATGATCGTGACACTGGACGTCGCCCACGGCGCGAAGCCGAAGATGAACATGATCCCGGCCGACACCAGCAGGCCGAACGGCAGGAAGTAACGCGGGTTGGAGCGATCCGAAACGATGCCCATGAGGAATTTCGACAAGCCGTAGGCAATCGCAATGGCAGACATCGCCACGCCCAGCTGGCCACGCGTATAGCCTTCGTCTATCAGATACGGCATCGCCAGCGAGAAATTCTTGCGCAGCAGGTAGTAACCCGCATAGCCGATAAAGATGCCTGCGAAGATCTGCCAGCGCAGACGGCGATAGGTGCTGTCGACCTTTTCTTCGGGAAGGGGTGCCTGATGCCTGGCAGGGCGGAAAAACCCAAACATGGAGAAGCTCCTGATTATTGTTGTTTTTGCGAATGCGAATATTACATTTTCATTACAGAAAAAAGCAGTGCCTTCGGGCTGATTCTTTGTAGGAAATGCAGGCAATCAGCTGTTGTTTTACGAACATTGCGTAAATGTTTACAGGTGTTTCAAGGATTTGGGATGGGTCCTACAGGCGTATCGGAAGTCGTGTGCTGACTGATGTGTCGGCAGGTTCATACCATCGTCATCCCTGCGCCCTGGAGGTGCACCACGACGATGAGCCCCTACAACAATGAGAATCACCGCGTTCATGATTGCCGCAGCACTGGCCCCTCCCGTCGGCGCTGCAGAGCCATTTCTAGTGCCGATATACACGCCGACACCGGTTTTTCCACCAGAGCTGGTCAAGACCCGCTATGCAGGCAAGGTCCGCGCCCAGCTGTGGATCAAATCCGACGGGCAGGTTCGTGAAGCCAGGGCGATCGAGAGCGGGCATCCGCAGCTCGCCTCAGCGGTGGAGCAGGCACTCCGCCAATGGCGCTATAAACCCTGGGTCGGAACAGTCGGCGCGCCGCCCATGACCACGATCACCGTGCCCGTCATTTTCGGTTCCCACGGCTATCGGCGCTTCAACACCGAAGTGACCGTGGGCCTGGGCAACATCCGCTGCGGCTACCTGAACCACGAAGTGAAATCCGCCCGCCAGGACTATCCCAAGGAACCACTGAGTAAGGTCGACGTGTTCTGGTACACCGGGCAGGCGCTGTTCGGCAGCCATGTTGCCCACCTGCGCAGCGAGCCCCAACGCCAGGTCCTGCTTGAGCAACTGGGCGCCGCGATACCGATGATGGTCAGCAATTGCCGAAGCAATCCCGATCGTCTGTACGGCGACTATCTGCCGACGCCGATCAAGACGTTGATGGTGGGGTTGGCCGAGCAAGCGGAAGGCAGCGAATGAGCTGCGTGCTGGGTTGCATGATGCTTACGGGGTTGCTTTCGGCGGCGGGAGCACAGGCGTTGCCGTCGTATCCGGTGCCCTTGCACATGCCTGAGCCGGGCTATCCGACATCGATGCTTCGTTCCTCCGTAAAACGCAGTGTCAGCATCAGGGTTTTCATTCAGGCCGATGGAGGCGTGCGCTTCCTCGAAGTGCTGGGCGCGCCCGATCCGAGGCTCATCAGCCTGACCCGAAGTGCTGTCGAACAGTGGGTCTTCGAACCCTGGCAGCCGTCTGTTTCTCATCCCGAGGGCGAAGCAGTTACGGTCACGTTCAATTTCACGGGGCGGCCACATACCAACCCGCCGCTGGCATCCAATGTCGAGCTGAAGCAGGTGTTGTGCTGGCAGTTGAATACAGAAATGTTCGAGGGACGCAAATGGCGCAAGGACGTCAAGCCGGATGCGCTGATGCGCACAGAACTGTACCTGTCGAGCAGTCCGATCATAGAGCATTTTCTCACCCTGGACGAGCGTGAGGCCCTGGTTCTTGAGCTGCTGGAGGCGACGCCGGGCATCGTCGCTCAATGCCAAAAAAATCCGATGCGCAGGTATGTTGATTATTTGCCGGAGAATGTGAGGAAGGCGTTGTAAGGGTTGAGCGGTATTGATTACGGACATCGTGAGCGCCGCTTACTTGTGGGAGTGAGCTTGCTCACGAAGAGGCCGGTACAGCCGACGGATATCTCTCGTTTCGCACGCGTCAGCGGGAACGCCTTTCGTAAGGCTCCGCGTCACCATTCGCTCCATGAGCCACATTCAAGATTGGACGCGGAGTCTCCAGAGAAGCATGAGCGAGCATGGCAACGAAAATGTTTGTTGCCCTGTGAATACGCCTTCGCGAGCAAGCTCGCTCCCACAGTTCAGGTAATCCTCCTGCTTTTGAGTGAGTTTCAGTCTGGAGGTCTGAACCGGATATCGTCGTCAGTTACCAAATGATCCGACCTTCAGGTAGGTGGATTATTTGCCGGAGAATGTCAGATCTATCGTGTGGTGCCGGTGTCAAAGCAGTGCTGACTTGACCCGGCACCTTCAGCGAAATGATCAGTGAACAGCGCTCATATTTTGAATCGCTTCAAGCTGACTCATGTCGAGCGCTCCGTGAGCGCTGATCGTATTCGAGAAGTCGGTGATCGCGATTTCGATAGTGCCTCTCAGCACCTTGATCGCATTATCGATTTCTCGCGACGCCTCAGGCCCGAACGTCATCTCTATCGCTCGGTTGGATTCGGCCTCTTTAGCGCGAGCTTCCTCGGCGTTGCGTAGGGCCAATGCGTGCTCGGCTTCTTCAACCTGACGCTGTGCAAGCTGGAATGCTGCCTCTATGGCTCGCTGCTGCGCAGCCTGCTCTTCCGCGAGTCGGCGAGCCGCCTCTTCCGCCTCGGCTCGCGCGCGCGCGGCTTCTTCGGCTCGGGCTTCCAGGGCAAGGCGCTCAGCGTGTTGGCGATCAAGTTCTAATAGCCTGGCAAATAGGTCTTCGATGCTGCGCTTGAAGTTCTCCAAACCAAGAATGCTGTCTAAGAAAGATCTCGCTTCGGCTACCAAATCCGCAAGGCCGCCGTTCCCGGGCGCAACTCGTATTTTTTCCTTAGGCGTATTGGCAAGCTCGATATATCCCGGCTGCAGATGTGCTCGTTTACTGCTGATCAGATGGTTTGCGGCATGAATGTGTTTGTCGGCTATTTCTATATGGTTCATCCCGCTCCAGTCGCCGACGTAAGCTGCAATCTCGGCTTGTAGATCGCCACTTAATTGTTGCAGGTGATGATGTAGTTCTTCCATAGACGATTTCCTTTTTATATTGGTTAATATGAGCGTGCGTTAAGTGTTTAACTTTTGAATCCTGGCTTGACATTTTTTGCTCGCCATTCTTTGATTACTTTCAGAACTCCTTCGGGGCTGTCCTCTTGGCCTTCCTCAGGATAAAATATTACGTCCGACTGTGCGGGGTGTTCGGTCACTTTAATGAAATGCTGCAACAATACGTCGACATATGCCCCATATTCTTTCCCTTCAAGCTTGTTGCGCTCAGGAGAGAACTCCCTCAAAAAATCAAGAAACTCTTCTTCAGTGTAATCTTCAATTTTTTCTTTCATAATCATTGTGAACGGTTCCTATGATGCTCTATATGTTGTTTTGGTGTCATGATGACTAAATTGTCTACGTCATACACCGCCCCGCCGTTTGCAATTTCTTCCTTGTGATGAATCTCGAATTTCGTACGCCGTCCTACCTGATCTTCTAATTTTGGATGTGGTGCGTTACCGGCCTTCATTAATTGCAGGTTCCGCTGACTAAACTGTTGACTGATTTCTGAGTCATTCGCCACAGCTTTCCAGATGGCTTCTCTCTGACGGCCGAAATTGCTGAAGCGTACCCCACGCAATTGATCTGCAACTTGCGAAGGAATTGGAGCCCCCTCAGCCCGAGTCCTAGCGTCTAACCAAGTGTTTGTTATGCGCTCACCGTACCCACTCGCAACCCCTGGAATCGACCTCGGGTCCTTGAACAGCAGGTAGCTATTCGGCAGCCCTGAATCAATCGGCGATATGAGAATGTAATCATCAGGATCATCTCGATCAATCGCCGGGTAAGCTTCAAGCTCGGGTACAAAAGGTGTCACCACGTTGCCTGGATCTACCGGCAAAGCGGGCGGTCCCGCAGGTGAGCTTGTCGAGCTGTCCGCCGGTCGTGCTATTGGCGTCCATATCAGTGCCGGTGTCGATTCCCCGTCACGGATAAACTCGTAGGAATTGTTCTGTGCGTTATAGGTGAAAGTTCTTACGCGAACCTTGGTACCAACTTTCACACCGTCCGTAGCTACCCAGCGTGTAGCGCTTGTGCCAGCTTCATCGGATGTCAGTCGATGAGGTACATCCAGCGTGCCTTTGACGCTGGCAAGGTAGTGCAGATCGATATGCGGCGGCAGGTTGAGCTGCGACAGAGGTGTGGCGATAACGGCGGGCGGCAGTTCTGCGTCGCCCAACGGTTGTGGATACATCGCCAGCAACGTAACCAGATTGCTGCCCAATGTTCTGGTCGCAATCCTGATGAGTTGATCCTTCGCGATGTTGGTCGCAACGGTTCTGATGCCTGGTGCTGCGGTGGTGGTTGACGCGGGGGCAATAACTGACCACAACTTGTCGATGCCAGCGGCCTGTCGTGCTTCCTGACTCGCCGGTTTATTGGCCAGCGACAGTTCAGCATGGCGCATGGAAAGCGCTGCTGATTGTTCATTGAGCAGCGTGACCGACTCGGCAAGAAGCTTTGCTTCGTAGGTTTGAGATAAAGCGTTTACCCACGCTTCATGGGCCTGCTGCACACGTGGAGGATCACCCTGGCTGTAGTACACCAGATAGTTCAGGTGGTCTTTTTGTGTAGCATGGTCAAGCTCTTGACCGGTGAGACTCAGAGCCTGAGCGCGACGCTCTTCCAGTAACGAGCCTTTGGACTCAATTAAATAATTTATCCTGGCCTTTTCCTGAAGTATCAGGTCGCGTAGTTGCTGTTCGTCCGAGTGAACGACATTCAGATCAAGCCCCGACGCTATTTCTTCTTGAATAGCATTCGGCAGCGCTGCAGAGGCCTGAGAATAGTTTTGTGCCAATCCAGATTGTAAAGATGGAAAGACATTTGTCAGCGCTTCAAGAGCCTGTCGATGTGCCTGATCTTTTTCAGCCTGTGCGCGTACCTGCGCTTCAATACGTGCTCGTTCTGAGGCTTCTGCCTGGGCTCTTGCTTGAGCCGCTGCATCTTCTGCAGCCCGACGCTCTGCCTGCGCTTGAGCTTCAGCATAGGCTTGAGCCTGCGCTGCTTGCTGTTGTGCTCGCGCCCGTAAACGCCTTCTTCTGCGTTTACTGCTAGAGGCTCCAGTATTAGTAAAGCCGCCTCCAAAAAAGCCAGTGTTTTGAGGCTTGGATGAGCTTCCATGACTTATGGTTACAGTGCCGCTTGTCTGGTCATGTAATATATTTGTTTGTCGCTTTCTTCGTGTAGCCATACAGTTCTCCTTATCTGTATGGCTATGTTGTTTTAATTCCTAAGTGCCAGTGATATACATATTTATTAATAAGCTCGTGTTTCTGGCTAGTGGGATGATTTTATGAGATCAGCGCTTAAGGCGATCACCACCTTCCCCACAGCCCTCCGTCCCCCCAACAAATCAATCGCCTCCCCAGCCCTTTCCAGCGGATAAACCGTCGACACCAGTGGCTTCAATTTCCCTTCTTCAAACCACGCAAACAGCTGCTTGAAGTTCGCCGCATTGTCCTGCGGTTGTCGCTGGGCAAACGAGCCCCAGAACACGCCGACCACCGAAGCGCCCTTGAGCAGGGTGAGGTTGACGGGCAGTTCCGGAATGCGGCCGCTGGCGAAGCCGACGACCAGCAGGCGGCCGTTCCAGGCGATGCTGCGGATGGCCTGGTCGAAAAGGTCGCCGCCGACCGGGTCGTAGATCACGTCGGCGCCGTTGCCTTGGGTGAGGCGTTTGATTTCGTCCTTGAGGCTGATTTCGCTGTAGTTGATCAGTTCGTCCGCGCCTGCGTTTCTAGCGACTTCGAGTTTTTCTACGCTGCTGGCGGCGGCGATGACGCGGGCGCCGAGGGCTTTGCCGATTTCCACGGCGGCCAGGCCGACGCCGCCGGATGCGCCGAGTACCAGCAGGGTTTCGCCGGGTTGCAGGTGCGCGCGTTGTGTGAGGGCGTGCATGGAGGTGCCGTAGGTCATGCTGAATGCGGCCGCCGTGGTGAAGTCCATGCCCAGTGGAATCGGCAGCACGTTGTAGTGGGGAACGGCGACCTGCTCGGCAAAGCTGCCCCAGCCGGTGAGGGCCATGACGCGGTCGCCGGGTTTCAGGTGGCTGACGTTTTCCCCGACGGCGGCTATCACGCCTGCGGCCTCACCACCCGGTGAGAACGGGAAGGGCGGCTTGAACTGGTATTTACCCTCGATGATCAAGGTGTCGGGAAAGTTGACCCCGGCGGCGTGCACGTCGAGCAGAATTTCGTTCTTTTTGATCGCGGGGCCGGGGACGTCTTCGAGTACCAGTGTGCTGGCAGGACCGAAGGCTTTGCATAACAGGGCTTTCATCGGGCTATTCCTTTTCCGGTAATGGCCGATAAAGTCAGTTAAGCGGGTTCCCGGGTCAACAAGCATGGCCCTGCCTGATAAGCACACATAAGCTGTAAGCTACGTGGCAAACCGTATTAAGGAGTGGACTGTGAAAGCGTGGATTCTGATGTTGCTGGCCTTGTCATTGCCTGTCATGGCGCAAGAGGAAGCCAAGGAAGAAGGAGGTGCCCCGAAAGCGGCGTATGTCTCGCTGACGCCTCCGTTCGTGGGTAACTACGCGCTCGATGGCGGCCCCAAGCTGCGTGTCTACAAGGCCGACATTGCCTTGCGTGTAACCGGTGCCGACGCCGAGGCTGCCGTGAAGCGCAATGATGCACTGATCCGCAATCAACTGGTGTCGCTGTTCACTCAACAGACCGTCGATTCCATGAGCAGCGCCGAAGCGAAGGAAAACATTCGTCAGGAAGCGCTCAAGCAGGTTCAGCGCGTCATGAACGATGAAGAAGGCAAGCCGATTGTCGAAGACTTGCTGTTCAATAACTTCATCGTTCAATAACGTCCGTCAGCGCAATGCCAGGATCGCCGCCCATTGTTCGGCGGTCACCGGCATGACCGAGAGCCGGCTGCCTTTCTGTACCAGAGGCAGTTGCTCCAGCTGACTTTGTTGCTTGAGATAACCCAGCCCCAGTACGCGCTTGAAGGTCTCCACGAACTCGACGTCGATGGCACTCCACGGATTCTTTTCCTCCGTGGCCTTGGCGTCGTGATAGTGGCTCTCGGGGTCCAGTGCGGTGGGGTCCGGGTAGGCTGATCTGGCGATTTTGCCGATGCCGGCGATGCCCGGCTCCGGGCAACTGGAGTGATAGAAAAAGAACGCGTCGCCCTCTGCCATGGCTCTCAGAAAATTACGCGCCTGATAGTTGCGCACCCCGTCCCAGCGAGCGTTGCCCAGTCGTTGCAGGTCGCTGATCGAGAATTCATCAGGCTCGGACTTCATCAGCCAATAGGCCATTGTGCTCACTCCACAGACAAAAGGTTCACGGTATGACGAACAGTTTGATGACAAACCGACAATCGGTTCGCGCCACTATTTGCGTACTGGTTCACGTTACCGCAAAATGCCGCCCTTTAAAGTTCCACGCTGTTGCAGCGGCCTCCACAAAGCCGATGCTGACATCGTATTGATTTGCCTAAGGAGGGCAGTCAATGAAGCGCAAGCCTGATTTACTCTGGATTCTGGTTATTCTGTTTGGCTTGGGTGTCGTGACAACCGGTTATGCACAGAGCTTGTGGTCCACCAAGGATGATGCTCCAGTCGAGATCACACAGCAGCAGCAAAAAGTCCCCGGCAGGCATTGAGCCCTGCTTGTACTCTGATCGTTGATGGCCTTGTTGGCTGAACGATCAGAGTGTCTGCGTCACATACCAGCCTTTATCCGATACCGTGCCTTGCAGCGGTACATCCCAACTGGCCTGCGCCAGTCGATCGACTTTCTGACACTCGTGAGCCAGCCCCAGTAACACCGGTTTGCGCCAGGTCTTTCTGCGCGCCAGGTACGCCAGGCTGCGGTCGTAGAAACCTCCGCCCATGCCCAGGCGACCGCCTTCATCATCGAAACCCACCAACGGCATCAGGATCAGGTCGAGCGCCCAGATAGAGCGTTGCTTTGCCCGGTCGATGCGCGGCTCGGGGATGCGGAAACGGTTGGGGATGAATGTCTCGCCGGGGCGTACGCGCTGAAAAACCATGCGGGTGCGCGGCCATGCGTTGAGCACCGGCAGATAGGTTGCCTTGCCGCGGCGCTGGGCTTCGCGCAGCAACAGCTGCGGATCGATTTCGCCATCCATCGGCAGGTACAGCGAAACATGCCGGGCACGTCGAAACAGCGGGTGCTGCGCCAATTGACGATAAATATCCCGTGCGGCTTCGCGTTGCTGGCTTTGACTCAGGGCTTTGCGTGCCTTGCGTAGCTGGCGGCGCAATTGCGGACGGGTAAGTGATTGGGCGCTGATCATGAGCAGAAGGTCATGCAGGCTGATCCGGAAAGGAGGTTGAAGCCGGAGCGGGGTTGTCGTTGCCAGACAACAGGGCTGGCAACGAACTGAATATGGACTCCCCGACGAACCGCTGTCGGTTTAGCCCTTGAACCCGAAAGTTCAAGGTGGAGATTGCAGGAGGTTTTAAGGCTTTCCGTCGAGCGGACATGCACACCAACCCCAACGTGCAACCCCCGTGGTTGTGCGTATCGGCTCAGGGACATGACCGACTGGCAAGCACTCCAGGGAGCAGCGCGAGTATACAGAAATGCCCCGCAATAATCAGCCCCGAGTTGAATCCGGTGTGCCGGGCGTGTCTGTCGCCAGCACCAGATCGACCTTGTCGAGCAGATCGCGGACCTGTTCGCGGGTCGAACCGCTGGTCTGTACGTCAGGCAGATGTTCCTTGTGCAGCAGGTCGTGAGTGATGTTCAGGGCAGCCATCACGGCGATGCGATCGGCACCGATGACTTTGCCGCTGCTGCGGATCTCACGCATCTTGCCATCCAGGTAGCGGGCGGCGCTGACCAGGTTGGTGCGCTCTTCCTGAGGGCAGATGATCGAATATTCCTTGTCCAGGATCTGAACGGTAACGCTGTTGCCATTGCTCATGAGTCTTGCTCCAGGGCTTTAAGGCGCGAAATCATTGACTCGACCTTCTGCCGGGCGATTTCGTTTTTTTCAATCAGTTGGGCACGTTCCTCGCGCCAGGTCTTTTCCTGAGCTAATAAGAGTGCGTTTTGGCCTTTAAGTTGCTCGGCATACTTCAGGAGCAGCTCCACACGTTTCATCAGCGCTTGCAGGTCGGTGTCTTCCATTGTTTTCCACTGAATACTTTCTGATGAATGGCAGGGGGAGCGATGCTTGTGCTCAAGCTCGAACCGCCGTCCGGGTGATCTTGTCGCGCGGATAGTCTAGGATACAAGGCCTTCATTCTAGACATTGCGCCGTTTGGCGACTAGCTACCCATGCCCATTCAGAATTCTCCGTACAAAGCGTTCGCCACTCTGCTCAACAGTGGCGGTCACCAGGTATCTCCTGCCGAGCTGCATGGCCTATTGTTGGGGCGCAGTTGCGCAGGTGCCGGTTTCGACAACGAAGGCTGGTTCGCCGACGCGTCGGTCCTGCTCGAGACCGAGCCGCAAGACAATATCCGTCAGGCGCTCGTCGGCTTGCAAGAGATGGTCAAGGGCGAGCTCACCGGCGACGACATGACCGTCGTGCTGTTGCTGCCGGGCGACGACGAGCCGCTGACCGAGCGTGCTGCTGCGCTGGGCCAATGGTGTCAGGGCTTTCTGTCAGGTTTCGGTCTGGGCATTGGCGACAAGCCGCTGGGCACTGAAGCCAAGGCGGTTCTGGAGGATCTGGCGGCGATTGCCCAGGTTCAGGACGCGCTGGAAGAGTCCGAAGACGGCGAAACCGACTACATGGAAGTCATGGAGTACATGCGCGTAGCGCCGCTGCTGCTGTTCACTGAATTCAACGAGCCGTCCGCGCCGCAACCCAAGCCTTCACTGCACTGATAGCCGATCACTGCGACACCGGCCTGCGCGTGCCACAGCGCGAGCCGGTGGACTCCATCAGGACGCCTGCTGCCCATGATTCAGATCCCGAAGTCCGAGTACGCCCGCCGCCGCAAGGCTCTGATGGCTCAGATGGAGCCGGACAGCATTGCCATCCTGCCTGCCGCTGCGGTTGCCATTCGCAATCGTGACGTCGAGCACGTCTACCGGCAGGACAGCGACTTTCAGTACCTGAGTGGCTTTCCCGAACCGGAAGCGGTGGTGGTGCTGATCCCCGGTCGTGAATACGGCGAGTACGTATTGTTCTGCCGCGAGCGCAATCCCGAGCGCGAGCTGTGGGAGGGCCTGCGTGCAGGACAGGAAGGCGCAATCCGCGAGTACGGTGCGGACGATGCGTTCCCCATCAATGACATCGACGAAATCCTGCCCGGCCTGATCGAAGGCCGGGATCGGGTGTATTCGGCGATGGGCAGCAATCCCGAGTTCGACCGGCACCTGATGGACTGGATCAACGTGATTCGCTCCAAGGCGCACCTCGGTGCCCAGCCGCCCAAGGAATTCGTGGCGCTGGACCACCTGCTGCACGACATGCGCCTGTACAAGTCCGCTGCGGAAATCAAGGTCATGCGTTGCGCGGCGGATATTTCCGCGCGGTCCCATGTGCGCGCGATGCAGGCTTGCCGCGCGGGGCTGCATGAATTCAGCCTGGAGGCCGAGCTGGACTACGAGTTCCGCAAGGGCGGTTCGAAGATGCCTGCCTACGGCTCGATCGTCGCTTCGGGGCGCAACGGTTGCATTCTGCATTACCAGCAGAACGACGCGGTGCTCAGGGACGGTGATCTGGTGTTGATCGACGCCGGCTGCGAAATCGACTGCTATGCCAGCGACATCACCCGCACCTTTCCGGTGAACGGCAGGTTTTCCCCCGAGCAGAAAGCCATTTACGAGTTGGTGCTCAAGGCCCAGCATGCGGCCTTCGAGGCCATTGGCCCCGACAAGCACTGGAACCAGGCACACGAGGCGACGGTCAAGGTGATTACCGCCGGGCTGGTCGAACTGGGCCTGCTGCGCGGCGACGTTGGCGAGCTGATCGAAAGCGAGGCCTACAAAATGTTTTACATGCACCGTGCCGGGCATTGGCTGGGCATGGATGTGCACGACGTCGGCGAATACAAGGTCGGCGGCGAGTGGCGCGTACTGGAGGTCGGCATGACGCTGACCGTTGAACCCGGGATTTACATATCCCCCGACAATCTGGAAGTCGCGAAGAAATGGCGAGGTATTGGTGTGCGAATCGAGGATGACGTGGTTGTGACCAGGCAGGGGTGTGAAATTCTGTCCGGCGGCGTGCCCAAGACCGTCGCCGAGATCGAGGCGCTGATGGCGGCTGCACAGGAACAGGTCGCATGAGCCGCTTCAATATCGCCATCGTCGGCGGCGGACTGGTCGGTGCAAGCCTTGCGCTGTCGCTGCAGGCTGGTGCCAAGGCACGCGGCTGGAAAATCGTGCTCATCGAACCCTTCGCGCCGGGTGAAGCCTGGCAGCCCAGCTACGATGCGCGTTCTTCGGCACTGTCGTTCGGCTCGCGACGCATCTATGAGCGGCTTGGCCTGTGGCAGCAGATTTCCCGACGCGCCGAGCCGATCCTGCAAATCCAGGTGTCGGACCGTGGTCGCTTCGGCGCCACTCGCCTGTCTGCGCTCGAAGAGGGCGTTCTGGCGCTCGGCTATGTGGTCGAAAACGCCTGGCTCGGTCAGGCTCTGTGGGCCGGGCTGGATCGTGATGTGGTCAGTTGGCGTGTGCCGGCCGAGGTCAAACACATGCAGCCATTGGCCGATGGTTATCGCCTGAGCCTGAGTGACGACAGCGAGCTGGACTGCGACCTGGCGGTGCTGGCCGACGGCGGCCGTTCCAGCCTGCGCGAGCAGTTGGGTATCGGGGTGCGGCAACGGCCCTACGACCAGCATGCGCTGATTGCCAATATCACACCGAGCGAAGCTCACTGTGGTCAGGCGTTCGAACGTTTTACCGAGGACGGGCCGATGGCGCTGCTGCCATTGCCGGATAACCGCTGTGCGCTGGTCTGGACACGTCCGGGCAACGATACCCAGCGTCTGGCCGAGCTGGACGACCGCAGTTTTCTGGAAGAGCTGCAGGGCGTGTTTGGCTATCGCCTGGGCACGCTGCGTCAGGTCGGTGCTCGGCATGTCTACCCCTTGGCACTGATCGAAGCCGAAGAGCAGGTGCGCTCGCATCTGGTGATTCTGGGCAACGCGGCGCACAGCCTGCATCCGGTCGCCGGGCAGGGGTTCAACCTGTCCTTGCGCGACGCCGATGCACTGGCCGAGACGCTGCTGGACAGCGACGCGCCGCCCGGCGAGCTGCCGACGCTGCAGCTCTACCGTGAGCGTCAGCGCCAGGATCAGCAATTGACCGTGGGCTTCTCCGACAAGGTGACACGCCTGTTCGGCAGCTCCCGGTCGGCGGTTGCCACCGGGCGTAACGTCGGGTTGCTCGGGCTGGACCTGCTGCCTGCCGCCAAGCGCTGGTTTGCCCGCCAGGCCATGGGTTTGGGGACTCGATCCGATGTGTGAATCACACACTTTAAACACTGGGCTTCGGCCGCAAGCGAGAACGGTTTGACCATGGAAACGCGCGCAGATGTGCTGATTGTCGGAGCCGGAATGGTCGGCAGTGCCCTTGCCTTGGCATTGCAGGGCAGCGGCCTTGATGTGCTGGTGGTCGACGGTGGACCGCTGAGCGTCGAACCGTTTGATCAACAGTCGAGCTTCGAACCGCGGGTCAGCGCCCTGTCGGCGGCCAGCCAGCGAATCCTCCAGCGGCTGGGCGTATGGGACGGCATCGCTGCGCGCCGCGTCAGCCCGTATGCGCACATGCAGGTCTGGGATGGCAGCGGCACCGGGCAGATTCACTTCTCGGCCTCCAGTGTGCATGCCGACGTGCTGGGGCACATCATCGAGAATCGTGTGGTGCAGGACGCGCTGCTTGACCGTCTGCATGCCAGCGACATCGGCCTGCTGGCCAATGCGCGGCTTGAACAGATGCGTCACTCCGGCGATGACTGGCTGCTGACTCTGGCCGATGGTCGTCAACTGCGCGCACCGCTGGTGGTGGCCGCCGATGGTGCCAATTCCGCTGTGCGCCGCCTGACCGAAACGCCGACGCGTGAATGGGATTACCTGCATCACGCTATCGTCACCAGTGTGCGCACCGCCGACCCCCACAGAAAAACCGCCTGGCAGCGTTTCACCGATGACGGGCCGCTGGCCTTTCTACCGCTGGAGCGCGAGGGCGAGCACTGGTGCTCCATTGTCTGGTCAGTCACACCTGCCGAAGCCGAGCGCCTGATGGTGCTGGAGGATGACCTGTTCTGCCGCGAACTGGAGCAGGCATTTGAAGGACGACTGGGCCAGGTGCTGTCTGCCGATAGCCGCCTGTGCGTGCCGCTGCGTCAACGTCACGCCAAGCGTTACGTTGCCGGAGGATTGGCACTGATTGGCGATGCGGCACACACCATTCACCCGCTGGCCGGGCAGGGCGTGAACCTCGGTTTCCTCGACGCCGCAGTGCTGGCTGAAGTGCTGACCCATGCTGCAAAGCGTGGCGAGCGCTGGTCTGACCTGCGTGTGCTGGGCCGCTACGAGCGCCGCCGTATGCCGCACAACCTCGCGCTGATGGCCGCGATGGAAGGCTTCGAACGCCTGTTCCAGGCCGACCCGCTGCCCTTGCGCTGGTTGCGCAACACCGGCCTGAAAATGGTCAACCGCATGCCCGAAGCCAAAGCGCTGTTCGTCCGCGAAGCGCTGGGTTTGTCTGGGGACCTGCCCGAGCTGGCGCGGATCGAAGCACGCTAGAAGCCAATGCCTACCCACGCGGAGCACAGGCGCGACGGTGTTCTTGAGAGCACTATCGTTCCGCACGCTCCAGCGTGGGAATGCCTGTCGTGACGCTCTGCGTCACATAATCAGGAGAGGACGCAGAGCGTCCAGAACGGCATACCCACGCGGAGCATGGGTACGATGGTGTTCTTGCGGGCACGTTACGCTCGCGATCCTCCAGACACCGATCGTTCCTCACGCTCCAGCGTGGGAATGCTCTTCGTGACGCTCCGCGTCACACATCTGCGCTGCGCCGCTTGATCAAGAGTGGACGCTGAGCATGGGCACGATGGTGTGTCCTCCATCAACGCACCACGGCGCTGCGGTATTGTTCCGGTGTCAGCCCGGTCCAGCGTTTGAAGGCGCGGCTCAGGCAGTCGGTGTCGGAAAAACCCAGCAGGTAGGCGATTTCGCTCAGCGAGCTTTGCTGATCGTTCATATGCAAAAGCGCCAGGTTCTGGCGGCACTGATTGAGCAGCAGGTCATAGCAGCAGCCCTCGTCGGCCAGATGGCGCTGCAGGTTGCGCGGGCTCAGGTGCAGGGCTTCGGCAATGCTTCTGACGGTGGGCTCGCCGTCCGGCAGCAGGGTCTCGATGGCCGAGCGTACGCGTTGCTCCCAAATCAGTGACGGTAACGGATCCCCTTGGGATTCCTGACCGTTCAGCTGTACCGGGCCGTCATCCAGATGGCTGTCGAATTGATCACCGCCAAACTCCAGCAAGTTCTCATGCGCCGCAAACATGACCGGCGAGCGAAACAGGTCGTGCCAGGGCCGCGGGTCCTCGGGTGCGGGACGCTGCAGGTGCACGGCGAGCGGCGCATAGCCCCGGCCGAGCCGATTGCGGCAGGTGCGCACGTAAATGGCGGCAAATGCATCGAGCAGTTCATGAACCGGTGACTGGCAGGAGGGTGGTGTACCGAAGCGGAATTCATAACGCTCGCCGACTGTTCTGAAGTCCAGCTCCAGAGAGTCCTCGGCCATCGAGCGGTAACGTACGATGCGCTCGAAAACTTCACGCAGCGAACCGCTGGCCACCAGTGTGTAGCCCAGCGCATGAAACGCTGTGGGGCTGACGAAGCGTGAAACACGTAGACCCAGAGCCGGGTCAAGGCTGGCCTGGACTGCATGTTGCCAGAGCGTGGCGGTGACGTCCGGCGAGAACTGCGCACCGGGCTCACTCAGCCTGTTCAGTTCAATACCCGCGCTCTGGCACAACGCATCGCTGTCCATACCCAGGGCAGTGAGCTGCTTGCGCAGAGCGGGGGTCCAGCTGGCGAGACTGCTTGGCTCGGGCATGCACACGCCTCTTCCTGACATGAGGTGACTTCAGCGTCAGGCCCGTGCCGATAAGGTCTCACCGGGCATTTCCCTTGCCTGAAGCCGCCTTCAAGAATGAGAGCATTTGTGACAGTTGTGCAAGTGCCAGGATGCGTTTCTTGCCGTTACGCAGAAAATAGGCCTCGCTGTCACCACTGAGCGACGCTCTATAGGCCGAAACGAGCTATGAGCAGACGCCGATTATGCAGTCATCGTATAACGCTAAAGCGCACCTCCCACTCTCAACGCCGCGCTAACCCATCCCTCATGCAGGTCAGAGCGTTTCTGTCATTTGACACTGGAATGGCAAATGACTATAAGTGCATCATGTTGTACGACAACATAAGACTTGAAGAAAATTACAACCACAAAAATAATTCAAAGAGTAACAACCTCATGATCAGTCTGAATTCTCAGGCCATAAAGGCATGCTCCTCGTGCGAAAAACCCGTTTTTACGCATGATCGTCGGCAGAAAGCGCCTAAAAGTCTTCTGAAGAAACCGTAATCTGAAGTTACATAAAACCAGCCGCCTCACGGCCTTGGCCGCGGGACGCTCATCGCCAATCTAAAAATAAACAGGGTGAAGAGATGAAGATAAAAGGCATTCGGTGGTGGATGGTGGGGCTGGTCACGGCCGGCCTGGTCGTCAACTACCTGGCACGCAACACGCTGTCCGTCGCAGCACCGACGCTCATGAGCGAGCTGAGCATTTCCACCGAGCAGTACGCGCACATCGTGGTCGCCTGGCAATTGTGCTACGCCATCATGCAGCCCGTGGCGGGCTACATCATCGATTTGATCGGCACCAAGATGGGCTTTGCGATTTTCGCCATCGCCTGGTCTGCCGCCTGCGCTGCCGCAGCATTCGCAACCGGCTGGCAGAGTCTGGCGATCTTCCGCGGCATGCTCGGCCTGACCGAAGCCGCAGGGCTGCCGGCAGGCGTCAAGGCGACCACCGAATGGTTTCCGGCCAAAGAGCGCTCGGTCGCCATCGGCTGGTTCAACATCGGTTCGTCGTTCGGCGCATTGCTGGCGCCGCCGCTGGTGGTCTGGGCCATTCTGCAGAGTGGCTGGGAGCTGGCGTTCCTGATTGTCGGCGGTCTGGGCATTGTGTGGAGCGGCCTGTGGCTGCTGCTGTACAAGCACCCGCGCGATCAGAAGCGTCTTGGCGATGCCGAACGTGACTACATCCTCAGCGGCCAGGAAGCGCGTCTGAAGGACGCACCTGCCCAGAAAGGCAGTTGGAAGCGACTGTTCAAAAACCGTAATTTCTACGCGATTGCCTCGGCGCGAATCCTCTCCGAGCCTGCCTGGCAGACCTTCAATGCGTGGATCCCGCTGTACCTGATGACCGAGCGTCACATGAATATCAAGGAAGTCGCGATGTTCGCCTGGCTGCCGTTTCTGGCGGCTGACATCGGCTGCGTACTCGGCGGCTACCTCAGTCCGTTGTTCCACAAGTACTGCAAGGTGTCGCTGTTCACCTCGCGCAAGATGGTCATGCTGTTTGGCTGCTCCTGCATGATCGGGCCAGCGTGCATCGGGCTGGTCGAGAGTCCCTACACCGCCATCGCCTTGCTGTGCATCGGCGGCTTTGCCCACCAGACCCTGTCGGGCGCGCTGTATTCGATCACCTCGGATTCATTCGGTAAAAACGAGGTGGCCACCGCGACCGGGATGGGCGGAATGTTCGGCTTTTTCGGGGCGGCGGCATTCACCATGGTCTTCGGCGTTATGGTCACCAAAATCGGCTACAGCCCGCTGTTCGTGGTGCTGGCGATCTTCGATATCGTCGCTGCGATTGTGGTGTGGAACGTTGCCCGTGAAATCCCGCAGCACGACGAGCCAGTACCGCTGACTGCGGGCGAGCAGGGCCCGCGTACTGTCCCGGCAACCTGAGGTCGTCGTAATCCTGTAACGAAGTGCGGATAGTCTTTGCCCTGAAAGTGATTTTTATTAGAGGCCGTTCCTCGAAGGCAGGGAGTGGCCTCTTTTTTTGCCTGTCAGTTGATATTCGTTTTGGGAATTAATAAATAGCTTCTTATTCCTTAGCGAATACCCCTTCCATCCCTATACTCGTCTCATGAACGCATACATGCAGGAGGCGAATCCATGCATAACGAGTCGATCCGGTATCTGATCGTGCCAGGCTGGCAAGGGTCTCCTGATGATCATTGGCAGACCCACTGGCAGAACAGCCTGCCCAACAGCACGCGCGTGGAGCAGGCCGACTGGCTCAAGCCGCGTCGTGAAGACTGGGTGGGTGAGTTGCAACGCACGATCGCCGCGCACGACACGCCAGTGATCCTGATCGCGCATAGCCTGGGTTGCGTCACCGTCGCGCACTGGGCCCGACTCGCGCCGCTGGAAACCTTGCGTCAGGTGCAGGGCGCACTGCTGGTGGCACCGGCCGACGTCGATCGTCCGAATTGCCCGCCTGCGTTGCGTAATTTCGCACCGATCCCTACTGACCTGTTGCCGTTTCCGACGCAGATCGTCAGCTCTGACAACGACCCTGCGGTCAGCTCCCAGCGGGCCATGGAGATGGCGCGTCATTGGGGTGCCGAGCTAGGTTTTCTGAGTCAGGCCGGGCATATCAACGTCAAGTCCGGCCATCAACGCTGGGAGCAGGGCTTCGCCTACCTGTATCGCCTGCAAAACCGTCTGGAGCAACACGCGCGTCGTCGCGCATGACCGGGCAGCCTGTTTATCGGACTCACCGGGTCCCGTCTTTTTAAACGCTTGAGCCATCGCAAGGGCTCAGGCGGGAGTGTGTCATGAGCCTTCACGAAAACTTCGGCCAGCCGCTGCTGACCTTTCCCGATGCGGAAAAAAGCCCACTGAGCATTCGCGCCAAGGCGCTGGTGTTTATCGATCCACGCTCGCGCCGGTTGCGTGAAGAAATGGAGCAACTGGCTCCTCGTTCTCTACCGGTACTGATCCGTGGCGAGTCCGGGACCGGCAAGGAGTTGCTGGCCCGGCATATTCATCGCGGCAGCGATCGCTCGGGCTTGTTCGTTTCAGTGAACTGCGGTGCCATCAGCCCGACCTATGCCGACGCCGAATTGTTCGGCTATGCCGCCGGAGCCCACAGTGGAACGGTCAGCAGCCGCGCAGGCTGGTTCGGTTCGGCCAATGGCGGCACCTTGTACCTGGACGAGATCGGCGACCTGCCGTTGCCGATCCAGGTCAAGCTGCTCGCGGCCCTTGAAAATCACGAAGTCACGCGAGTGGGCGCGCAGCAGCCGAGCCCGGTCGATGTGCGTCTGGTCGCCGCCACCAGTATCGATCTGGCCCAGGCCGTGGCCGCCGGGAAATTCCACGAGCGGCTTTATCATTACCTGAGCGAGGGCCGCCTTGATCTGCCTGCGTTGCGTGAGCAGCCGGGCAACATCCTGCCGTTGGCCGAATATTTTGTGGGGATCTACAGCCAGCGCCTGAACCTGCCGGTGCAACTGATCAGTGAGGACGCGCAGCGCACGCTGGAGGCGCACAGCTGGCCCGGCAATACCCGTGAGCTGGAGAACGTCATTCACTTTGCCTTGCTGGTCAGCAGCGGTGATGAAATTCGCGCACACGATATCAATCTGCCGGACATCGCCGATCCGTTGACGCTGATCGAGCGCCAGACGCAGGTATTGCTCGATGGTGGTGATCGCAGGCAGCTTTCCGCGCTCAGGCAATTGCTTGAAACAGTCACCTCGGAGCTGGCGCGGCGTCCCGCTTGAGCGCGCCCCAGCGCGGTCTCGATGAGTTACAGTAGATCCTGATGCAAAAAAGCATAAGCACTCGATTAAAAAGTATTTTATCGGAATATAAAACACCGGTAATGTCAGCATGATGTCGCAGGGTTCGGATAGCTGTGACAAACCATTGAATAATAAGGTGTCATTTCTGGATGACGCTCTCGGATTTCGTTAAGGACATTGCATGAAAAAGACGTTTTTGCTGACCGCTCTGGCGGCTGTGTTCTCCATTGGCCTGGCTCACGCAGGTGAAAAGCTGGTCGTCGGCGCGACGCCCGTACCGCATGCGGAAATCCTCAAACTGATCCAGCCGACGCTGGCCAAGGAAGGTGTGGACCTGGAAATCAAGGTCTTCACTGACTACGTACAGCCTAACGTCCAGTTGAGCGAAAAGCGTCTGGACGCCAACTACTTCCAGACCAAGCCTTACCTCGATGGCTTCAACAAGGGTAAAGGCACCAACCTGGTAACCGGCGTTGGTGTGCACGTCGAACCGTTTGGCGGCTACTCGAAAAAGTACAAGAGCGTGGAAGATCTGCCTGAAGGCGCAACCATTGCCATTCCGAACGAAGGCAGCAACGCCGGGCGTGCGTTGATCCTGCTGGACAAAAATAAACTGATCACTCTCAAAGACAACACCAATGCCTTGTCCACTGTGAAAGACATCGCAAGCAATCCGCACAACTTCAAATTCCGCGAGCTGGAATCGGCATTGCTCCCACGCGCCCTTAGCCAGGTTGACCTTGCCCTGATCAACACCAATTACGCACTGGAAGCCAAGCCTCCGCTAAAGCCGACAAAAGATGCCTTGATCATCGAAGGTTCGGATTCGCCTTACGTGAACTACCTCGTGACCCGCGAAGACAACGCCCACACCGATGCGATCGAGAAACTGTCGAAAGCGTTGACCAGCCAGGAAGTGAAAGACTTCATCAACAAGAAGTACGACGGCGCGGTACTGCCTGCGTTCTGACCCACTGACGCTCCTTCCTCCAACTATCGTGCGACGCTCCGCGTCGCATGCCGTTCTGGACGCTCCGCGTCCGATCTTGAATGTGCGGCGCGGCACAGATGTGTGACGCAGAGCGTCACGAACGGCGTTCCCACGCTGGAGCGTGAGGAACGATAGTCGTCAGGGAGATCGCTGTACGGGTGGCGCGCGAGGTGTCCGGCAAACACTATCGTACCCATGCTCCGCGTGGGTATGCCGTTCTGGATGCTCTGCGTCCTCTTCTGAGCATTGCGCCCGCAAATCCAATAAGCTCCAATGCCGGGCTCGGTTAATAGCGATGCACGTCCCGGCCTACAGGAGTTTTCCATGCGCAAGGATTACCTCGCTTTCTTCGTCTCGCTTTTCCTGTCCAGGCTGGCGGATCAGATTCTGTTGTTCATTGTGCCGCTGGTGGTGTTCCAGACCACCAACAGCGCTTCATGGGCCGGGCTGGCGTTTTTCGTCGAATCGCTGCCGAGGTTTCTCGCGTTTCCGTTGTGCGGTGCCCTCTGCGACAAATACCCGCCAGTCAAAATTCTGCATATCAGCCAGATCTACCGGGCATCGCTGTGCGTGCTGGCGATGCTGCTCTACGCCATCTTTGGCGGTATCGGATGGCTGGTGGTGCTGTCGGCATTGTGCGGGGTGCTGACCACGCAAGGCATCATGGCGCGCGAAGTGCTCATGCCGCATATCTTTCAGCACTACAGCTACACCAGAACGTTGTCCTATTCCCAGATCGCCGACCAGTCCGGGCTGGTTCTCGGGCCCTTGGTCGCGGCACTGATGCTTGAGGTGTGGGCCTGGCACTGGGTCGTACTGTTGACCGCTGGCCTGTTCCTGCTGGCAGACCTGAGCATGCTCGCGTGGCAACGTCTCAGTCGTATCACGCTGGAGGTGTTCGAGCAGCATCAGGGCATCTGGCTGCAGCCGTTGCGGATTGCATTCGGGCATATCCGCAGCCTGGCGGAATTGAAAAAGATCATCACGCTGGCAGTAGGCGTCAACCTGATCGTCGGTGTCACGCTGGCGACCTCGGCAGCCATGGTGATCGGTGAGTACAGCGCCGGCAAAGACAGCTATGCCGGGCTGCAGGCGGCGGGTGCGGTGACGACCATCGTGATTCTGTTCTTCCTGGCCCGCGTGGCTCTGCCTATGCGCGTGCTGGGTGGCGTCGGCTTTTCGATGATCGCGACCGGGGCATTTATCAGCGCTGTGAGCCCGAACCTTACCGGTTATGCGCTGGGGTTTCTGTTGATCGTCGGCTTCGACAAGATGTTCAACGTCTACATGCGCACCCTCCGGCAGCGGGTGATACCGCCTCAGGACTTCGGCAAGACGGTGGGCGTGATCACGCTGCTCAATAACCTGTCGCAGCCTCTGGCGGGTTTGCTGGTGGCCCTGCTCGCAGCGCCCCTGGGCATTCGCCAGGTCATCCTGAGTTTGGCCATGCTAACGAGCGTTATCGGGGTGGGTGCCCTGTGGTGGTTTGCAAAGGCACGCAGCCCATTCCCGACCTCGATTGTTGAGGCTGATCGGGAGGCCGGGAAATGAAAGCGAGAGGGTTGGAGTGGGATGAAATTGAGGGTCAACGCAAGAGCGCTCAGACCCCCTGATAACTTCGGCAGGCTGCTCTCCGTCCCTACAGAGAGCAGCCGCCGCTTCAGCCTTAAAACGCCAATGTCACCCGGGCATTCAGCGACTGATCCGATGCATCATTGCTCACCTGTCCGTCATAGCTCAGGCCCACGCTCAGCGTATCGCTCAACCCCAGGTCGACACCTGCGCCGAGCACGGCTGCGCTGCGGGCGATGGGGGCGCCGGAGAGTTCGAAGGTGTCACCGCCGCTGAAGGCCGAGCGGCTTTCCGGGGTGACGTCACCGTAGGCGCGACGCCAGCCCAGTGTGGCGTTGGGTTTGATCACGACGCTGCCTGCGTTCAGGCGGGTCGCTGCACGCAGGCCCAGGGTGCTGAAGGTGATGTGGTTGTCCTGGGATTTGTTCTGCAGGCTGATGGCGTTGCTGTTCTCGTCGAAGGCGTCGGTGTCCAGGCGTACGTGTGCCAGGTTGGCGAAGGGTTCAAGCTGTGCGTTGCCCATTTCCAGGGTGTAGCCCAGTTCGCCGAAGACCTGATTGGTCGCTGCCTTGTAGTCTTCCTTGAAGTGCTCGGACGAGCCCGGCAGGTCCAGCGTGCGCTTGGCGGTCAGCTCATGCCAGGTGCGTACCGCGCCGAGGCGCAGGCCCAGTTGGCCCCACTTCGCGCCGCCGTAGACACCCAGGTGATAGTTGTCGCTGTCGGTCGAGCCGGACGCGTGGCGCAGGTCGAAGCTGCTGTTGCTGAAGCCTGCCAATGCACCCACACGCCAGGTGTCGTCGAGCGGTACGTCGGCGCCGAACAACAGGCCGCTGGTGCGGGTTTCCAGGCCTGAGGCGTCACGGCTGCTGTCGGTCTGGCCGGTCGCGCCGATGGCCTGGGTCCACACCACGCCGCGCGAGGCGTCACCGGCGAGGGTTTGCGTGGTGCTGCCGAATGCCTGTGTGGATTGCGCTTGTTGCATGCGAGCATTCATGGCATTGCGCACCAGCCGGCTGTCTTCGATCAGTGCAGATTGGGTCGATGCATGCAGCTCGTTGGACAGCGCGCTGAACGTGGCCTGCGCCGTCGAGGCGTCGTCCTGCACCACCTGACGCCACAGCGCGTTGCCTGCGCCCGCGCTGTCCAGACCCTGCGCGACCGCCTTGGCGTTGCGCGTGGTCGCCAGGCTGGCGAAGGTTTGTGCATTGCGATCCAGCGTCAGCCCGACATCGGTGGCGGTGTAGTTCAGCGTCGGGGTAAGGAACGCGAAGTTGGTTTGTACGGCGGCAAATGCACCGCTCACGCCACCGGCTGCGGAGAGGATCGAGTAACGGCTGGCGGCCAGCCAGTTACCGCCCTCGACGAGTGACAGCGTGCTGTTATTGATCGTCGCGCGGCCGCTGGCGACGATGCGGTCGGCTTTGCCATTGGCGTCCGATTCCACTTGATAAACCGAACCCTGAGCCAGGTTGACGTCACCGTTGACGTTCAGTTGCCCGACCGAATTACCCGGTGCGACCACGCCGCCCTGAGCGACGTTGATGCCGCCGACGGTGCCGTTGCCACCCAGCGTTGCACCTTGCTGCACGCTGACGATGGAGTTACCGAGGTTGCCATTCACTGCCAGGCGACCGGCCTGCACGGTCGTCGCGCCGGACAGGCTGCTGTTGCCGGTCAGGTTCAGCGAGCCGATACCGCGTTTGATCAGCGCACCGTTGCCGGTCAGGGTGTTGGCGAGGGTGTCGTTGGTGGACTGATCGACCACCAGCGTTGCGTTATCGGTGATCGTACCGCTGCCGAAGGCCTGGGCATGACCGGTCAGGGTGCCGCCGTTGATCAGCGTGCCGCCTGAGTAGGTGTTGTTGCCGGTCAGGATCAGGTTGCCCGTACCGTTCTTGATCAGTGCGCCGCTGCCGCTGATGTCGTTGCGCCAGGCGTCGATGGCGTTATAGCCGCCCAGGCTGGCGTTCATGTTGACGGTGACGTTGGAATTGAACGCGCCGTAACCATCGCCTGCGGCATACAGGTTCAAGCGACCGTAGCCACCTGACTGATCGATCACTGCGTAGCCCGACGACAGTTCAGTGGTCGCCAGAATCTCGCGGCGCTGGCTGGCGTCCAGGTACGGGAAGCGTGTTTCCAGCAGCACTTCAGCGTTGGTCGGCACGACCGGCGCGAGATTGGTCGGGCCGACCGGGTCGAAGCCGTAAGTCATGCGCGCGGTATACAGCGCCTTGTCCTGTGCGTGCTGGGAAGTGCGGTCGGTGGCCGGGTCGATGGCCGTCATGCAATTGTTGACGTTGCCGCCGCACTGAGCAGTGAAATAGGCCAGCGCCTGTGCGCGAGCATCGGCGCGCAATTGCGTGTTGGCGGAATTGGACAGATTGTCGATTGCGAAATAGGTCGCCGTGATTCGCCCGCCCATCACGTCGAAGGGCGAGTGCATGCCCGCTTCGATGCGGTTGTCGCCGATCTCCGAAGCACGCAGCATCAGCTCGCTGAACCGCTCCGGGATCGCGTAGGCCAAGGCGTAGGCTGACAGGTAGGCGGCGTTGGTGTGCCCGCTGGGGAAACCCGAGTCACTGGCCGGCGTGGTGCTTTCGGCCGGGCGCAGGGACGGCGCGACGACGAATGCCAGGCTCTGTCCGTCGAGGCTCTGCCGCCATGGCCGTGGATACAGATAGTGGGACTTGGCTGGAGTCGTGGAGGCATCGTTGCGCACGGCGCCGACCAGATCGACCACCTTGCCCAGCGCTGAAGACGAACTGCCTGCGCCATTGCCTTTGTCGTCGTACTTGACGGTTTTGTTGCTGTCGTCGAATTGCGTGATGGTCGTAAACGCGCCCGCGCCCGCTTTGTAAGCATCGCTCAGCGAGCCCAGGCCGCTGATGGCGCTGTAGCTCTGGTCGCGGCGGTCATCGAAGTAGGCGGCGGTTTCCTGCGCCAGCGTGCGCGAGTTGGCGCGGTCGACCACGATCTGCAGGTTGCGCCGAAGCAGGCTCTGACCGAGGGCCGTCGGCGTCCCGGTGTCCCAGGTTGCGCCGGTTGTCCACAGGGTGTTGAACCCGGAGAGCAGGTCGACACCGTTTATACGATTGTCATTGGCACGGCTCGCAGCCTGAACCGAGACGGCAAGCAGCGACAGTATCAATGACGACACCATTACATGGACAACCGGTTTATTGGATCGCATAGCGGGCGCTTCACTCAGGTCGAATAAGGCGCCGACCCTAGCAAGGCGGTCTTACACTTGGATGTATCTGTCGTGACACATTTATGCTGACTGACGTTACACCGCGAGGCAGTGAAAAATTCAGCACTATCGATATTCTTTAACGGTATTTAAACTCTGTTTCTTATACCTATAGAGTTTCGTCTTTCAGTCACACAGTCCTGGAGTCGGAGTTCTCATGCCAGCAGCCTCCCTCGCTTCATTGTCCGCTCAACCTGCTTCGCAATCCTTCGAAGTGCGTCCATTCACCGAAAAGGTGGGCGCGGAAATCGTTGGGCTGGATCTGTCCAGGCCGTTGAACGATGCCGACTTCGCCCGTGTGCATCAGGCACATCTGGATCACCATGTGGTGGTGTTCCGCGATCAGCAGATCACGCCGCAGCAGCAGATCGATTTCAGCCGGCGCTTCGGAGTGCTGCAGATCCATGTGCTCAAGCAGTTTCTGTCGGCCAACCATCCGGAAATCCTCATCGTCTCCAATATTGTCGAGAACGATAAGCCCGTGGGCCTGGGCGATGCCGGCAAGTACTGGCATTCGGACCTGTCTTACAAGGAGCTGCCGAGCCTGGGCTCGATGTTGTACGCCCAGGAGCTGCCAAGTGAAGGCGGCGATACGCTGTTTGCAGACATGCACCTGGCGTGGGAAACGTTGCCGCAACACCTGCGCGATGCGGTTGAAGGGCGTTCAGCGGTGCACAGTTACACCGCACGCTACGCCGAGGGCCACAACGCCGCCAACTGGCGTCCGACCCTGAGCGCCGAGCAACTGGCGCAGGTGGTCGAAGTCAGCCACCCGATCGTTCGCACTCACCCTGAAAACGGGCGCAAGGCGCTGTTCGTCAGCGAGGGTTTCACTACACGCATCCTCGGTCTGCCGGAAGACGAGAGCCGTCAGATTCTCAACGAGATTTACGCCCACAGCGTGAAGCCCGAGCACATCTATCGGCACCAGTGGCAGGCCAACGACATGGTGTTCTGGGACAACCGTTCCCTGATCCACTTGGCTGCCGGCTGCCCGGCGCATCTGCGTCGCAAACTGCATCGCACGACCATTCAAGGCACCGCGCCATTTTGATCCAGGAGGGCCGTTCATGAATGCTGTCGCGCAAGGCCACACGGCCAGCACCAGCACCCAAGCGCAACCGGCTGCACAGCCCAGCGCTGAAGCCTTGTTGCAAGTTCGCGGCGTCAGCCTCGAATACCGCACGCCAGAACGCGTGGTGCGGGCGACGCATCAGGTCAGTTTCGAAGTCGATCCGGCCGATCGTTTCGTGCTGCTCGGCCCATCCGGTTGCGGCAAGTCGACGCTGCTCAAAGCGGTGGCCGGTTTCATCGAGCCCAGTGAGGGCGAGATTCGTCTGGCGGGGCATCAGGTCACCGAGCCTGGCCCGGACCGCATCGTGGTGTTTCAGGAATTCGACCAGCTGCCGCCGTGGAAAACCGTGATCGAGAACGTCATGTTTCCGCTGCTGGCATCACGCACATTGAAGCGCCCCGAAGCGCTGGAGCGCGCGCGTTACTACCTGGAAAAGGTCGGCCTCAGTGCGTTTGCCGATGCCTATCCGCACACCTTGTCCGGTGGCATGAAAGCCCGCGTGGCGATTGCCCGAGCCCTGGCCATGCAGCCGAAAATCCTGCTGATGGACGAGCCCTTTGCCGCGCTGGATGCACTGACCCGCCGCAAGATGCAGGAAGAGCTGCTGGAGCTGTGGGACGAGGTGCGCTTTACGTTGCTGTTCGTCACGCACTCCATCGAAGAAGCGCTGGTGGTCGGTAACCGCATCCTGCTGCTGTCGCCGCATCCGGGCCGTGTAAGGGCGGAAATCAACAGCCATCAATACGACCTGAAAAGTCTCGGCGGCGTCGGCTTTCAGCAAACCGCGCAGCGTATTCATCGGTTGTTGTTCGATGAGGGCGAGGCCGGGCCGGTGGAGCAGGATCTGAATTTTCAGGACATCCGGATCGCTTACTAGGCGACTGCCTTGATCGTTCCCACGCTCCGCGTGGTAATGCCTTTCAGGACGCTCCGCGTCCTATCTACACGATTACCGGGAAACCCGAATCATGAGCCTCGCACCTCCCGCTCGCGAAGAATATGAAATCACGCTGGAGCCTTTCACTCAGGAAGACCTGGCCCGAGAACTGCCTTTGGCACAGCGTATCTGGCAACTGAGCTGGGTGCGCAAATGCGTCATCATGATCGCCCTGGCGGTGATCTGGGAACTGGCCGCACGTCTGCAGAACAACGACCTGCTGTTGCCGAGTTTTCTGCAAACGGCTGCCGCCTTTTATGACGGGCTGATTTCCGGTGAGTTGCCGGGCAAGGTCTGGATCTCCCTGACCGTGCTGATTCAGGGCTATCTGATCGGCATCGTGCTGGCGTTCGCCCTGACCACCCTGGCAGTGTCCACCCAACTGGGCCGCGACCTGCTCAGCACGCTGACTGCGATGTTCAATCCGTTACCGGCCATTGCCCTGCTACCGCTGGCGCTGCTGTGGTTCGGGCTGGGTCAGAACAGCCTGATCTTCGTGCTGGTGCATTCGGTGCTCTGGGCGCTGGCGCTCAATACTTACTCGGGCTTTCTGGGCGTCTCGGAAACCCAGCGCATGGCCGGGCGCAACTACGGCCTCAAAGGCCTGCGCTTTGTCTGGCACATCCTGATCCCTGCTGCGCTGCCGTCGATTCTGGCCGGTCTGAAAATCGGCTGGGCCTTTGCCTGGCGCACACTGATCGCCGCCGAGCTGGTGTTTGGCGCGTCCTCCGGCAAGGGCGGTCTGGGCTGGTACATCTTCCAGAACCGTAACGAGCTGTATACCGACAAGGTCTTTGCGGGGCTGGCGGCAGTGATCCTCATCGGCCTGCTGGTCGAGAACCTGCTGTTCGCCAACATCGAGCGCCTGACCGTCAAGCGCTGGGGTATGCAGCGTTGAAACGCCGTCTTTTTTTGAATAATCAGGGTGAGAACCACATGGAAACTGCATTTCAACGTCCGGCACTGACTGTGTTGGCGGCGACCCTCGGCTTGTTTGGCGCGCTGCTCAGCGGCGGCGCTCAGGCTGAAGGCAAGATCAGCATCGCTCAGCAATTCGGCATCGGCTACCTGATCCTCGACGTGGTGCGCGATCAGAAACTGATCGAGAAACACGGCAAGGAGCAGGGCCTGGACATCAAGGTCGACTGGAACAGCATCTCCGGTGCCACGGCGATGAACGAAGCGTTGCTGGCTGGCGCACTCGACGTGGTGTCGGCCGGCGTGCCGCCGATGCTGACCGTATGGGACCGCACCAAGGGCAAACAGAACGTCAAGGCGATTGCCTCGCTGGGTTCGATGCCCAATTACCTGCTGACCAACAACCCCAACGTCAAGACCCTCAAGGACTTCACCGACAAGGACCGCATCGCCGTACCGGCTGCGGGCGTGGGCTTCCAGTCGCGCACCTTGCAGATCGAAACCGCCAAGCTGTTCGGTAACGACAACTACAAGAAATTCGACAACATCTCGGTCAGCCTGGCGCACCCGGACGCGACCTCCGCGCTGATTGCCGGTGGTTCGGAAATCAACTCGCACTTCTCCAGCCCGCCGTTCCAGTATCAGGAACTGGAGAACCCCAACGTGCATAAGGTGCTCAGTTCCTATGAGGTGCTGGGCGGCCAGGCGACGTTCAACGTGCTCTACACCACCGAGAAATTCCACGACGAAAACCCCAAGACCTACAAGGCGTTCTACGACGCGCTGGCTGAAGCCGAGACGATCATCAAGGCCGACAAACCCGCTGCCGCGCAGACCTACATCCGCGTCGAGCAATCGAAGCTGCCGTTGCCCCTGGTAGAGAAAATCGTCGCCGACCCGGAAATCGATTTCACTATCACGCCGCAGCGCACCTTCATCTACGCCGAGAAACTGCATGAGCTGGGTGTGTTGAAAAACAAGGCAGCGAGCTGGAAGGATTTCTTCTTCGAAGAAGCACACGGCACCGAGGGCAGCTGATCGGCGCTGCTTGAGGATGACGCGGAGCGTCACGAACGGCATTCCCACGCGGAGCGTGAGGAACGATAGGTGATCTCCCGGGCGCCTATCGTTCCTCACGCTCCAGCGTGGGAATGCCATTCTGGACGCTCTGCGTCCTCTTCTAAAAGATTCAGGTTACTTCCGCTCACGAAAAACCTGTCCTGCAGGACCTTTCCTTCAGTCTTTTCTCTTTCCTGCGTATGACCTTTCCTAGAAAATCTCGAGCCCTTGTGCCTGCCAACTCTGCACACTAGGCTGCGTCGGTCGCTGATTTTTCCAGCGACCGGGTTTAGCAGCCTGTCCAGAGATACGCAGCGCAATTACCGTTTTATGGCGGCTTTGCGTGGGGCACTTTCGAGTGCGCCGGGTCTGTGTTCTCTACCGGTCTGCTAACCCGCGTCAAAGTCGCCACCCTTGTTTGTTTAGCAGCGAACATCTGATGGCCCTACTTGCAGAGGCACACATGATGATCAACTCAACCCCATCCCCGCCGCTCCCCAACTCTCTGGAAGACTCTCTGATACAGGTCAGCGAAATACTGCGCTGTGCCTCTGCCACCGCGTATGAAACCGGTGACAACCTCGATGGCCTGAAACGTGATCTGGCGTTCTCGGTGGTGCATCTGATCAATATGGCCAAGGCCGAGCTGGAGCGCTCGCTGGAATGCGTCCAGAACCCCTGACAGCCCTGATGCAACCTAGCAGTTCTACGAGTAGCCGCTGCGGTCCCTGCGGTGCATTGTGTGCTTGAAGAGGCCTGCCTCGCTGATCAAGACCACTCCGGTTACTCGCCATGCGCCAGCCAACCACATTGTGCAATTACCGCTACGACGCGCTTGACCGGCTCGCGGCTCGCACGCCTGCGGCTGGAGCCATTGCCCGTTCGTTCTATCAGTCCGATATTCTGGTCAGCGAGATTCAGGGGGCAGAACACCTTCGTTTCCTGCATCGCGACCGTCAGTTGCTGGCCATGCAGTCAGCGCTCGCCACGTTGTTGATCGGCTCGGACCAACAGCACAGCGTGCTCCACACCGTATCTGCCGGCTTGCCTGGCCCTATCGCCTACACCCCTTACGGGCATCGGCAAGCATTGAACCAGCTGCCAGGCTTCAACGGTGAGCGACCCGATCCGTCGACCGGTCATTATCTGCTGGGCAATGGTTATCGCGCCTACAACCCCGTTTTGATGCGCTTCAACAGCCCGGACAGTATGAGTCCGTTTGGCAAGGGTGGAATAAATGCCTATGCGTATTGTGCGGGGGACCCGATCAATCGATCCGATCCGAGCGGGCATGAACTCTTTGATGATGTGCAGGCGTACATCTACCTTGGCGCAGCCCTTGCTACCGGCGTTTTTGGCCTGTTGACGGCTCGTTCGTCTATAAAGGCTGTGTTAAAGGGAGTGAAGGTAAAGCCCGAAGTAAACGCTATCGATAATGTCCTCCCCAAGACACCCTTGCTCAGAAGACCGGCGAACACGGAGGAAAAACTCTTGGGATTCATTGGCGTCGGGGCGCTTACGGCCAGTGTGGCATGGACTGCAGGTTATATTACGGGAAAGTTTGAGGGTGGTTTACTGGCAGCTCGTACGCTGAGAAGCGTTGCTATAGTTGTTGGTATCCCCGTCGTCGGGTCTCGTGGCGTGATGTATTTGCGTTCCAGACTTGCAAAGCGAGCTACAAAACGAGCAGCAAAAAAAGCTGCGAAGTTGGCGCAGAGCGCCTTACCTGAGTCTAATGTCACTACATCCCGGGCTTCAAGCATTCGGAGTGGTGATTTAAATGTTGAAGAAACCCCATTTTGAACATCCTCTTCGTTCTCTGCATAAACCCGCTCGCTGACATTTCTACCAGTAGACCTGCCTCCCGACTCGGATCACGCTGAAGCCTGACCTCCATCATCAGGGAACGATAATGGCCATCCTGTGCAAGTACACCTACGACCCGCTGGACCGCTTATCCACAGTGACGCCATTGGCTCAGGCCGTCGCCAACCGGTTCTATAACGGCGAGCAACTGATGACCGAGTTACAGGGCGGCAGGCAACGAACCTGCATCCGCGCTGGCGGCCAGTTGCTCGCGCAACAGAGTCGGGAGGGCGATGAGGTCGTGACAATGATGATCGCCAGCGACCTGCACAACAGCGTGCTGCATGCCAGTGAAGACGGACACCAGGCGGACATTGCCTACTCGCCTTACGGTCACCACGACACTGCCCAGGCCCTCGATGGAATGCCCGGTTTCAACGGCGAACAGAGCGACCCTCTCACCGGCTATTACCTGCTTGGCAACGGTTATCGCGCCTACAACCCGGTGCTGATGCGCTTCAACAGCCCGGACAGCCTGAGCCCGTTTGGCAAGGGTGGCGTGAATGCGTACGCGTATTGCGCGGGAGATCCGGTCAACCGGGTTGATCCGACAGGGCATGAAAGCGCGTGGTTTTGGGTGGGTTTAGGCCTGTCGGTACTCGGTGCGCTCGGAGGGGGGGGAGGGACACTCCTATCGAAGGGGGTCAAGACGAGGATAGTCTCGGTCGTCGGCTCATTAACAGGTATTCTTGGCCTTTTTCCCACGATAGGGTCGGCGTTGACGAAAGACGCGCACCCCGAGACCAGCTCAATATTTCAATATGTGGGATTTGGCTTAGGAGTCACTTCGACAGTGTTTTGGCGGGGCTCCTTAGCTGCGAGACGAATGAGGCAAAAACGATCTGATGTTCAAGCTGGAGCAAATCGGCTCGCCGGGCGAAGAACAGTGCCTGACTCCAACCGCCAACCGCCACCGGATATTCTACGGCCGCCTGATGCGCCGCCGCCGTATAGTCCACGGCCGCCTGATGCGCCGCCAGTGTATTCACGAAGAGATCCATATCCTTTTCCCCCACACATCGCTGCAAGAGAGGCTCTTGGCGCTTCAACTGCCTCATCGATAAACTCAACAAGTGGGTTCGGCCTACCTTTACAGAGCCGCGGAAGCAACGCTGGGGCTGCTGGCAGAAGGATCAGATATTCTATTTAGTGACGTTTGTCTTGATGCCATCCAGCCTTCTGCCAGAACCTGGGCGATTTTACAGAGCCATGACACCCCATGAGCTTGTTGCCCAGGCCACCCGGACTCTCGCTTTCGGGTGACCCACTGATAGTTTTGCCAGTGGACTGTCGGCTCCAACGGGCTCACGCTAAAGCTCTGACTTCGTCATCATCAGGGAACGATAATGGCCATCCTCTGCAAGTACACCTACGACCCGCTGGACCGCGTATCCACAGTGACGCCCCTGGCCCAGGCCGTCGCCAGCCGCTTCTACAACGGCGAGCAACTGATGACCGAGTTACAGGGCGGCAGGCAACGAACCTGCATCCGCGCTGGCGGCCAGTTGCTCGCGCAACAGAGTCGGGAGGGCGATGAGGTCATGACAACGATGCTCGCCGGCGACCTGCACAACAGCGTGCTGCATGCTAGTGAAGACGGGCGCCAAGCAGACATTGCCTATACGCCGTTCGGGCATCATCAAGCCGGGCAGACGATTGCAGAACTACCCGGTTTCAACGGCGAACAGCCTGACCCGCTGACCGGCCATTACCTGCTCGGCAATGGTTATCGCGCGTACAACCCGGTATTGATGCGCTTCAACAGCCCGGACAGTATGAGTCCGTTTGGTAAGGGTGGGTTGAATGCGTATGCGTATTGTGTGGGGGATCCGGTTAATCGGGTTGATCCGACTGGGCATATTTCGATCGGTCTGTCTTTTCTATCGGGGATTTTGTTCAGTGCCGTGGGGGCGGGAGCGATAGGGGCGTCTGCTGGGCTCAAAGGATCAGACAGTGAGCTCCGCATCATACTCGCTGCAGTTGGGGTTGTCTCTTTGGTTGCCGGCGGAGGAGGGGTTGCAAGCACGATACGACAATGGCGAAAAGCAAAATCAAATTTCAAAAATATGGAAGTAATTTACATTAAAAAGTTGGGCGAGGGGCTATCATCCCCTCCGCGCGCGGCGACGCACGGTGCTAATATGCGATCTGCGTCGCCGCGCGCTGCTAATAAGAAACTTGCGTTGCCAGAGGGAAGGGGTCGTGTTAATCAAGAGTCCAACGGCGTACAAGATTTGTTTCTTAATATGGTAAACTCTGATGTGCTGGAGGTTAATGGCATTGGTTTTTACCGTAACAGGTATATGTCGCTTCGTGATCAGGGTGAGTTGTACCGTGAATTCGTGGATAACGGCCGGATGTTTTCTACGCTCAGAATGACTGATCAATTTGGACTGCAGGCTACAACTATTCGCCGGGGTCAGACACTTTATCGGAATAACTATCGAGTCACAAAGTCACCAGATGGTGCCTGAGAGTCGAAAAAATGCGTATACGTACAACTGGCAGGTTGCTAGGTGATTACGGACTGGCAGCATATAAAATTAAGCCGTCTCTCAATCAGATACGTGAGATCAATTCCAACTCAACGTCATGTCACCGAACGTGAGGAGCAACGCTGGGGCTGACGGCATGAGGATCGGACATTTTATTGAGTGAATGCCGTCTTGACGCCATCCAGCCTTCTGCCGGAACCTGGGCGATCTTACAGAGCCATGACAACCTATGAGCTTATTACCCAGGTCACCCGGACTCTTGCTTTCGGGTGCCCTACTGATAGTTTTGCCAGTGGACTGTCGGCTCCGACGGGCTCACGCTAAAGCCCTGACCTCGTCATCATCAGGGAACGATAATGGCCATCCTCTGCAAGTACACCTACGACCCGCTGGACCGTTTATCCACAGTGACGCCCCTGGCGCAGGCCGTCGCCAACCGCTTCTATAACGGCGAGCACCTGATGACCGAGTTGCACGGTGACAGGCAACGAACCTGTATCCGCGCAGGCGCACAATGGCTGGCGCAACAGAGTCGGGAGGGCGACGAGGTCATGACGACGCTGCTCGCCGGCGACCTGCACAACAGCGTGCTGCATGCTAGTGAAGACGGGCGCCAAGCAGACATTGCCTATACGCCGTTCGGGCATCATCAAGCCGGGCAGACGATTGCAGAACTACCCGGTTTCAACGGCGAACAGCCTGACCCGCTGACCGGCCATTACCTGCTAGGCAATGGTTATCGTGCCTACAACCCGGTGTTGATGCGCTTCAACAGCCCGGACAGTATGAGTCCGTTTGGTAAGGGTGGGTTGAATGTATATGCGTATTGCCTTGGCGATCCGGTTAATCGCACAGACGCTACAGGACATGAATCTTGGGATTTTTATGCAAGCTTGGCCATGGCTTTGGTGGGTGTTGCATTAGGCACTTATGCTTTTCCTAAAGTTCTTAGCGTAAAAGCATTTGGGGGGACTGTCCTTGCCACATTTGGTGCTTCTTCTGCGGCTACAGCATCTGTGCTTACGGACTATTACGATGTAGAGGGTGGCTCGGAACTGGGTTGGGTTGCTGTTGGTCTGGGCGCCTTTTCATTGGCCTCTGGTGCAATGTCCGCAAAATCTGCATTTGCTCGTGGCCGGGCTCGCGGCCCGAAAATCAGCTCCGCGAGAACACTGCCAACTCAACGCCCTGCGCAATCCGCTGCCGGGTTGCAGACTACATCCTTTATATTGCCACGAGCAAATTCATCACCATTAAGCGTCGCGCCGGCACAGTCGCCTACTATTCGTAGAACGGGCTATCCTAGATACCGAGATATAAGAAGTCATGTTCCCAAAGATTATTTTTCTGGAGTCCACAAGATGCCAACGATAGATGAAGTGCCATCGTATTCCATACGCGCGGGCGATGAATTGATGTATTAATCGATACGCTACGTCCGATTTCGGCAGTGGCGCTCAAAAGCAATCTATCTGCCGAAATTCGTACCAGCAAAGCTCAATTAAAATGCGCTGAGTCCCTTTGGGCCAATCATTCATTTGAAGGTCTTTCGTGCCCACCCACTTTCTGCCCCGTTAATGAACCCTCCCTCTCGCACACAGTCGCATACTCACGCTATTCTCTCGCCCTGATCACGCCCGCATCCGGCAGTTGCACAAGGAGTCTGCATGCCCGTTCGTATTTCAAGACTGGTTACGTTCGGTCTGGCCGCTGCATTGGCGGCGCTGGCCGGTTGTGGCGAGGAAAAACCGGCGGCGCCCGAACTGCCCAGGGTTTATGTGCAGACGGTAAAAAGTGCCGACTTCGCCGCCAGTGTCGCCCTGACCGGTGATGTTCAGGCGCGAGTGCAGACCCGTCTTTCATTCCGGGTCAATGGCAAGATCATTCAGCGTAATGTCGATGTGGGTGATCGGGTCACTGCCCGGCAGGTGCTGGCGCGGCTCGACCCTAAGGATCTGCAGGTCAACGTCGACTCGGCCGCTGCTGCTGTGGCTGCCGAGCAGGCCCGCGTGAATCAGGCCAGCGCGGCTTTCGTCCGACAACAAAAACTGTTGCCCAAGGGCTATACCAGCCGCAGCGAATATGACTCTGCACAAGCGGCGTTGCGCGGCAGTGAAAGTTCGTTGAAGGCGGCGCAGGCGCAATTGGCCAACGCCCGTGAACAACTGGGTTATACCGCACTGGTCGCTGACGCACCGGGTGTGATCACTGCGCGTCAGGCTGAGGTCGGGCAAGTGGTGCAGGCCACCATGCCGATTTTCGATCTGGCGCGCGACGGTGATCGCGATGCGGTGTTCAATGTCTATGAGTCGCTGTTCGTTCAGCCGCCAACCGATCAACCCGTACAGGTCACGTTGCTCGATAACCCGAACATCAAGGTCAGCGGCAAAGTACGCGAGGTGACCCCGGCGGTGTCGGCGCAAACCGGCACCTTGCAGGTCAAGATCGCGCTGGACCCGCTGCCTGAAGGCATGGACCTGGGCTCGGTGGTCAGCGTGGCGCTGAGCGCACCGGCCAATGCCAGTGTCGAGTTGCCTTGGGCGGCGCTGACCAAGGACCTCGGCGAACAGTTGGGCAAGCCTGCCGTGTGGGTGGTGGATGAACAGGGCAAGGTCAATCTGCGCAAGGTCACCGTCACCCGTTACCTGACCGCCAAAGTCATCATTGGCGACGGGCTCAAGAGTGGAGAGAAAGTCGTGGTGGCAGGCGGACAGTTGCTACACCCGGACATGCAGGTCGAAATTGCCGAACAGCCCAAACAGCAGAATGCACAGGTGCAGCCATGAAGCGTCCGTCATGCCTGTCGCTGGGCAGCCTGCTGTTGAGCGGCGTTTTATTGAGTGGCTGTGGCAAGGATGAAACACCTCCCGAACCGGTGCGTCCCGTGGTGTTCGTCGAGGCCAAGCCTGAGTCGAATCAGGATTTCGGGCGCTTTGCCGGCAATATCCAGGCGCGTTATCAAAGTGTGCTGGGCTTTCGTGTCGCGGGGCGCATCGCCCGGCGCGACGTTGACGTCGGCGCTGAAGTCAGGAAAGGCGATTTGCTGGCAACCCTCGATCCGACCGATCAGCAGAACGCCGTGCGTGCCCGGCAGGGCGACCTGGCCAATGTTCAGGCGCAATACATCAACGCCCAGGCCAATGCTCGCCGTCAGCAGGAGCTGTTCGATCGCGGCGTCGGTGCCCAAGCGCAACTGGACATCGCCCTGACCGACCTGAAGACCGCCAGCTCGTCGCAGGAACAGGCCAAAGCCGCGGCTCAACAGGCCCGCGACCAATTGAGTTACAGCGAGCTGCGCAGTGATCACGATGCAGTGGTTACCGAGTGGAAAGTCGAAGCCGGACAGGTGGTGACAGCCGGTCAGGAAGTCGTGACCCTGGCGCGGCCGGACATCAAGGAAGCGGTGATCGACCTGCCCGACACACTGGCCGACCAGTTACCGTCCGACGTGGTCTTCACCGTCGCCAGTCAGCTGAATCCGGAAGTGAACACCACCGCTACCATTCGCGAGATCGAGCCCCAGGCCGACCGCACGACACGTACGCGCCGTGCGCGTCTGTCGCTGGCGCAGACGCCAGCGGCGTTCCGCCTGGGCACGGCGATCAGCGTGACGCTCAGCTCGACCATCACGCCGCGCATGCGTCTGCCGGTCAATGCCCTGCAGGAAGTCGATGGCAAACGCCAGGTCTGGATCGTCGACTCGCAGAGCCAGACGGTGAACCCCAGAACGGTGACGATTGCCAGCCGTGACAGCGACTCCTTCGTGCTGACCGATGGCGTCAAAGCGGGTGAAAAAGTGGTGAGCGCGGGCGTCAATAGCCTCAAGCCGGGCCAGAAAGTCAAAGTCGATGAGGAAAGCCCGCGATGAAAGGGAATTTCAATTTATCCGAGTGGGCCATCAAGCATCAGTCGTTCGTCTGGTACCTGATGTTCGTCGCGCTGTTGATGGGCGTGTTTTCCTACATGAAGCTGGGCCGCGAGGAAGACCCGTCCTTCACTATCAAGACCATGATTATCCAGACCCGCTGGCCGGGCGCGACGGTGGACGAGACCCTCGAGCAGGTCACCGATCGCATCGAGAAGAAGCTCGAAGAGCTGGACTCGCTGGACTACGTGAAGAGCTATACCCGACCGGGTGAGTCCACAGTCTTCGTGTACCTGCGTGACACCACCAGTGCCAAGGCGATACCGGAAATCTGGTATCAGGTGCGCAAGAAAGTCGATGACATCCGTGGGCAGTTTCCGCAGGGGCTGCAAGGCCCGTCGTTCAACGACGAGTTCGGCGATGTGTACGGTTCGATCTATGCGTTTACCGCAGACGGTTTCTCGATGCGTCAGTTGCGGGACTACGTCGAGAAGGTTCGCGCCGACATCCGCGACGTGCCCGGCCTGGGCAAAGTCGAGATGATCGGTCAGCAGGACGAAGTGGTGTACCTGAACTTCTCGACACGCAAACTCGCGGCATTGGGCATCGACCAGAGCCAGGTGGTGCAAAGCCTGCAATCGCAGAACGCGGTGACGCCTGCCGGGGTGATCGAAGCCGGGCCGGAGCGGATCTCGGTGCGTACCTCCGGGCAGTTCGCTTCCGAGAAGGACCTGGCTGCGGTCAATCTGCGCATCAATGATCGCTTTTACCGTCTGAGCGACATTGCTGACATCACCCGTGGCTACACCGATCCGCCCAAGCCGCTGTTCCGCTTCGATGGCAAACCGGCGATCGGCCTGGCCATCGCGATGCAGAAGGGCGGCAATATCCAGTCGTTCGGCAAGGCGCTGCATGCACAGATGGATGCTACGACGGCGGAGCTGCCAGTCGGCATTGGCGTGCATAAGGTCTCGGATCAGGCCGAGGTGGTGAACAAGGCCGTGGGCGGCTTCACCAGCGCGTTGTTCGAGGCGGTGATTATCGTGCTGTTGGTCAGCTTCGTCAGCCTCGGGTTTCGTGCAGGTTTGGTGGTCGCGTGTTCGATTCCGCTGGTACTGGCGATGGTGTTTGTGTTCATGGAATACAGCGGCATCACCATGCAACGGATTTCCCTCGGCGCGCTGATCATCGCCCTCGGCCTGCTGGTGGATGACGCCATGATTACCGTGGAAATGATGGTCACACGGCTGGAAATGGGCGAGTCCAAGGAGCAGGCCGCGACGTACGCCTACACCTCGACAGCGTTCCCGATGCTTACCGGTACGCTGGTGACCGTGGCCGGCTTTGTGCCGATCGGTCTGAACAACAGCTCGGCGGGGGAGTACACCTTCACGCTGTTTGCGGTCATTGCCGTGGCGATGCTGGTGTCGTGGGTGGTTGCCGTTCTGTTTGCGCCGGTGATCGGCGTGCATATTCTGAGCGCCAACATCAAGCCCAAATCTGAAGAGCCGGGTCGCATCGGCCGGGCATTCAACGGCAGCATGCTCTGGGCCATGCGTCATCGCTGGCTGGCGATTGCCATCACGGTCGGGTTGTTCGCCGCGTCGCTGTTCTCCATGCAGTTCGTGCAGAACCAGTTCTTCCCGTCTTCGGACCGCCCAGAAATTCTGGTCGACCTGAACCTGCCGCAGAACGCCTCGATCAACGAGACGCGCAAGGTAGTGGATCGTTTTGAAGCGAGCCTCAAGGACGATCCGGACATCGAGCGCTGGAGCACCTACATCGGCCAGGGCGCGTTGCGTTTCTACCTGCCGCTCGATCAGCAGCTGGAAAATCCGTTCTACGCCCAGCTGGTCATTGTCAGCAAAGGCCTGGAAGAGCGTGGCGCGTTGACTGCCCGTCTGCAAAAGCGCCTGCGTGAAGACTTCGTCGGCATCGGATCATACGTGCAGGCGCTGGAAATGGGCCCGCCGGTGGGGCGTCCGTTGCAGTATCGCGTCAGCGGCGAGAACATCGACAAGGTGCGCCAGCACGCCATCGAGCTGGCCACGCTGCTCGATCACAACCCGCATGTGGGCGAAGTGATCTACGACTGGAACGAGCCGGGCAAGGTCCTGCGCATCGACATCAACCAGGACAAGGCCCGGCAGTTGGGCCTGTCGTCGGAAGACGTCGCCAAGCTGATGAACAGCGTGGTCAGCGGTTCTACCGTGACCCAGGTGCGCGACGATATCTATCTGATCAATGTGATCGGGCGTGCCGAAGATGCCGAGCGCGGCACACCGGAAACCCTGCAGAACCTGCAAATTGTGACACCGACCGGCACGTCGATCCCGCTGCTGGCGTTTGCCACGGTCGGTTACGAGCTGGAGCAGCCATTGGTCTGGCGCCGCGATCGCAAGCCGACCATCACGGTGAAAGGCGCCGTCCGCGACGCCATTCAGCCGACTGATCTGGTCAAGCAACTGCAACCGGAAATCGACAAGTTCGCCGCAGGTCTGCCGGTCGGCTACAAGGTTGCAACCGGCGGTACGGTCGAAGAAAGCAGCAAGGCACAGGGGCCGATTGCCAGCGTTGCGCCGCTGATGTTGTTTCTCATGGCGACGTTCCTGATGATTCAGTTGCACAGCATTCAGAAGATGTTTCTGGTGGCCAGTGTCGCGCCTCTGGGGCTTATCGGTGTGGTGCTGGCGCTGATCCCGACGGGGACGCCCTTGGGGTTCGTGGCGATTCTCGGGGTGCTGGCGCTGATCGGCATCATCATCCGCAACTCGGTGATTCTGGTGACCCAGATCGATGCCTATGAAAAAAGCGGTTATCTGCCGTGGGACGCCGTGGTCGAAGCCACCGAGCATCGCCGTCGTCCGATCCTGTTGACGGCGGCCGCGGCCAGCCTGGGCATGATTCCAATCGCCCGTGAGGTGTTCTGGGGGCCGATGGCCTACGCCATGATCGGCGGCATCATCATCGCCACGCTGCTGACCTTGCTGTTCCTGCCCGCGTTGTACGTGGCCTGGTATCGCATCAAGGAACCGACCGACGAACAGCGTCGCGAAGCGGCTGACAAGGATGAAGGGGAGCACGCGCGGCCGGCGCATTGAGGTCGGCGTGCCCTGCGCCTGTGACACGGGGCAGGGCTGCTGACACGGCAATCAATCGGTCTGGTCTGAGTCTTTGGCGTCGATCATGGTCAGGCTGAGGTTTGCGAACCGTACAGGGCCGAACTGTGAAGCCAGCCTTGAGTGTGAGTTTGAGTTTGAGTTTGAGTTTGAGTTTGAGTTTGAGAGCGAGAAGCGGAACGTGTTCGAAGGCGCCGATAGATTCACAAAGCATTTTTCAAGCGCTTCTTCGAACGTAATCTCGCCAGAAAAATGTTCCCACTCCTTAGTGGCGAGGCCAATGATCGGTGTCAGATTCAGCGCGCCCTCTTTGTTGTAACCTCCCACGGCTATGACAAAGAGCGCCTCGTCTATTTTCACGTCTGCGCTATGCACATCGAACTCGATACGCAGGGTAGAGTCAGGCAGCTCATTGATAAATTGGCTTACGGTCACTTCAGTAGCATCCAGTTTGATGCTCTGCCCATCGCCTGCGGGCCAAGGCTTGAAGTCTGGATCAAAGCCCTCAGGTGCTGCCCAGTACTTGAGACCGTCGCTGAAGTTGCCGTTTTTCAAGAATTCGGTCGCCATGATCAGTTCCTTTGATCGGTTCAAATGGATTCCCTTGCCAGCCGTCTGCGCAGACGGCCGCAAGTCCATCCTAAGGCGCGTGAGTGTTGGCCGATACTGTCAGAACTGACAGCACACCGACTGCACAGCGCCGCACATCACTGCCGCCGCCAGACACTCGCCAGCCACGGTTGCTGTTCCCTCGGCAAGCCGGCGGGGCGGTAGTAATGTTCCCGTTCGACAAAGCCGGCTTCGGTCAGCAATTCGCGCCATGATTCCAGGTCGTGATACGCGCCGTAACGCTCGCCGTTCCAGCCTTCCTGATTCTCACCGCGGGGGTTGGAGCTGAACAGCACGCCGCCCGGCTTGAGCGTGGCATGCAGCTGACGCAGGACGCGTGGCAGCTCCTGTTTGGGGATGTGGAACAACACTGCATTGGCGAAGAGGCCATCGAAGCGGCCTTGCGGCAGGTCGAGTTCGAGGAAGTTTTGCTGCAGCACTTCGCAACCGGTCTCGGCACGGGCCATCTCGGCGAAACGTTCGGAGCCATCGAGCCCGACCGCCACATGGCCCATCGCGGTAAACGTTTTCAGGTCGCGGCCCGGCCCGCAGCCGAAGTCGAGAATCTGCCAGGGTGCCGGTCCTTCTATATGCCGCAGCAGGGCGTCGATATTCTGGCTGACGTCGTGGTCGCGGGTGCCTTCGCGGAAGTCGTCGGCCACGCTGTTGTAATTGCCGAGGGTCGCGGCGGTGATCTGCGCAAGGGTTTGTGGGTCGAGTTTCATCAAGGGCGGTCCGGTAAAGGAAGACCGCCAATATACCCTCGCTGCGTTGCGGCTGCTCAGCGCCGGTCGAAGCTGCGTGCCAATCGGTCACCACCCAGTTGTACCAGCGCGACGACCGCAACCAGCAAGACGATCACCGTCAGCATCACCTGCGTGTCGAAGCGCTGATAGCCATAGCGATAGGCAATATCGCCCAATCCGCCTGCACCGATGGCCCCGGCCATGGCCGATGAGTTGATCATGGTCACCAGGGTAATGGTGAAGCCACCGACGATACCGGGGCGCGCTTCCGGCAGCAGCACATGCCAGATGATGTGCCAGCGCCGACAGCCCATCGCTTGCGCCGCCTCGACCAGACCATGATCGACCTCGCGCAGGCTCACTTCGGCGATCCGCGCAAAGAACGGCGTGGCGGCAATGGTCAGCGGCACGACGGCTGCCCATACGCCATAAGTGGTACCGACGATCATCCGCGTGAACGGAATCAGCGCGACCATCAGGATCAGGAACGGAATCGAGCGAAACAGGTTCACGAAGCCGCCCAGCACGCGGTTGATCCCCGGCGCTGCGTAGATGCCGCCTTTGGAACTGGTCACCAGAATCACTGCCAGCGGAATGCCCAGCAGCAGTGCGATCAATGACGACACACCGACCATCAGGAACGTGTCGAGGGTGCCTTGCAGCAAGCGATCAACCCACATAACCCAATACCTCCGTGCGTGGCGCCAGTGTGCGGGCGCGTGCCAGTAGCTCGTCCCGGCTGTGCGGCGAGCCGGCAACCGACAGAATGAGATGCCCGATGGCGCGCTCCTGAATCCGCTCGACGCCGCCCTGCAGCAATTGCACCTTGCCGCCCAGCGCGGCAAACAGCGCGGCCAGATCCGGCCCTTCGTCACTGACACCGGTAAAATGCACGTCCAGCAGCAGGGCCGCATCGGGTCGTTGCGGCTGATCGCTCAGGCGCTCGGCCCACTCTTTCGGCAGCCCGGTTTGCAGGGGCGCCAGCAAGGTTTTGCTGACCTCGTGCTGCGGGTCGCCAAACACCTGCCATACCGGCCCCTGCTCGACGATTCGCCCCTGTTCCAGCACCACGACGCGGTGGCAGATATCACGGATCACCGCCATTTCATGGGTGATCAGCACGATGGTCAGGCCCAGGCGCTGGTTGATCTCGCGCAGCAGGCCGAGGATCGACTGGGTGGTTTCCGGGTCCAGCGCTGAAGTGGCTTCGTCGCACAACAGAATCGCCGGGTCGTGCACCAGTGCGCGGGCGATGCCGACGCGCTGTTTCTGCCCGCCGGACAGTTGCGCGGGGTACGCCTTGTGCTTGTCCTGTAAACCCACCAGTTCCAGCAACTGGGCGACCTTGCGCGCGCGTTGCGCCTTGGGCACGCCGGCGACCTTGAGCGGCAGTTCGACGTTCTGCCAGACGGTCTTGGCCGACATCAGGTTGAAGTGCTGGAAGATCATGCCGATGCGTCGGCGCAGCTGCACCAGCTTGTCTTCGTCGAACTCGCCGATGTCCACCTGATCGATCAGTACGCGACCGCTGCTCGGTTGTTCAAGGCGGTTGATGGTGCGGATCAACGAGGATTTGCCTGCGCCGCTGCGGCCGATAATGCCGAAGATCTCGCCGCGCTGGACGGCCAGATCGATATTGCCCAGCGCCTCCACCGGGCCTTGCTTGCCGTGATAGGTCTTGCCCAGGTTGATGAAGCGCACATGCGCGCGATTCAGCTCCGGGTGCAGCTCGGCCTGTTGCGCCCGTTGACCTGCGCCTGCTGTGTCGAGTGGCCGTTGGCGTTGCGCGGTCGCAGTCATTCTTTCCACCCGGCCTGGTAAAGCTTGCCGTTGACCTTGTCCAGTGAGGCGCGGACGACCGGCGAGTGTTGGTAAATATCGACGAATTTCGCCAGCCGTGGGTCATCCTTGTGATCAGGCTTGATCACGAACTGAATCACGTATTCCGGGTGGTCCAGACCGTCGAAGAGGATCGCCGAGTCAGCGGGAAAAGTCTTGGCCAGACGGATGTAGGCGGGGTAGCCCTGCACCAGATCGGCATCATCGTAGGCTCGCACCAGTTGCACGGCTTCGACCTGGATGAGCTTGAGTTTTTTCGGGTTGGCCGTGATGTCTTCTTCGGTGGCCTTGTAACCAACACCTTCCTTGAGCGTGATCAGCCCGGCCTTGGCCAGCAGTTGCAGGCCGCGCCCGCTGTTGATCGGGTCATTGGCGATGGCGACTGTGGCGCCGGTCGGCAGCTCATCGAAGCTTTTGTACTTTTTCGAGTACAGGCCTACGTTGTTGATGATCCCCGGTGCGTAAGGCACCAGGCCGAAGCCGGCGGCTTCGTTGGCGTTGGTCAGGAACGGGATGTGCTGAAAGTAGTTCACGTCGATATCGCCGGCAGCGAGGCTGACGTTGGGCGCGATCCAGTCGGTGAACTCGACCAGCTCGACCTTCAGGCCCTGCTTGCCGGCCTCTTCGACAGCGGCTTCGAGCGGTATCGCGAAGGCTGCCGTGGTGCCGACTTTCAGGGGTTTATCGTCAGCGTAGGCGTTCAGGGTCAGAAGGCCTAAGGCCAGTGCAGCGAGGGTTTTGCTCATGATGCGGTCCTTTTAAAAATCCCTAAGTCTCGTCCCCACGCCTTGTGCTTATTGCTCCCACAAGACCTGTGTACAACGCCAAGCGCTTCAGCGTTGGGGCGCATGTCGTCATCAAATATGTCGGTGTGCCGCCTCCGGTAGCGCATCGGTCCTGTGGGAGCTTGCTCGCGAAGAGGCCAGTGCAGACACAAAAAACAGGGCGTCTGGACAATCGCTTTCGCGAGCAAGCTCGCTCCCACAAGATTTGTGTACAACGCCAAGCGCTTCAGCGTGGGGGCGCATGTCGTCATCAAATACGGCGGTGTGCCGTCCCCGGCAGCACATCGGTCCTGTGGGAGCGAGCTCGCTCGCGAATAGGCCAGTGCAGACACAAAAAACAGGGCGTCTTGACAATCGCTTTCGCGAGCAAGCTCGCTCCCACAAGACTTGTGTACAACGCCAAGCGCTTCAGCGTTGGGGCGCATGTCTTCATCAAATATGTCGGTGTGCCGCCCCCGGCGGCACATCGGTCCTGTGGGAGCGAGCTTGCTCGCGAAGAGGCCAGTGCAGACACAAAAAACAGGGCGTCTGGACAATCGCTTTCGCGAGCAAGCTCGCTCCCACAAGATTTGTGTAACAACGCCAAGCGCTTCAGCGTTGGGGCGCATGTCTTCATCAAATATGTCGGCGTGCCGCCCCCGGCAGCGCATCGGTCCTGTGGGAGCTTGCTCGCGAAGAGGCCAGTGCAGACACAAAAAACAGGTCGTCTGGACAATCGCTTTCGCGAGCAAGCTCCCACAAAGCCTGCGTACAACGCCAAGCGCTTCAG
>NZ_WIBD01000027.1:55476-100080 GCF_009495975.1 Pseudomonas sp. SZ57
ATATGTCGGTGTGCCGCCCCCGCATGCCGTTGCGGTAAACGGTCGGTGCCTTGCTGAAACAGTTTTTTGCGCAAGGTGCCGTCTTCGTAAGCGGTTTTGTATGACCCGCGGCGTTGCAGTTCCGGGATCACCAGGTCAATGAAGTCCTCGTAACTTTCCGGGGTGACGATGCGGGTCAGGTTGAAGCCGTCCAGGCCGGTTTCCTCGATCCAGGACTCCAGTTCGTCGGCGACCTGTTCGGGCGAGCCGATCAGGGTGATGTAACGGCCGCCCAAGGCGTGTTGGTCGAGCAGTTTCTGGCGCGTCCAGTCGTTGTTTTTCAGGTTTTTGGTCGCGGACTGAATGGCGTTGTTTTTCACGTACTGAATGGGCTCGTCCAGTTCGTACCGGGAAAAATCGATGCCTGTAGACGCTGCGAAGTGCGCCACGCCGGCTTCGGCGCTGGCATGGCGGCGGTATTCGGCGTGCTTCTCCCGAGCCAGTGCTTCGGTGGCCGCGACGATCACGTTCAGGCCCATGAACACCTTGATGTCCTCCGGGTTGCGCCCGGCCTGCACGGCACTGGCGCGCACCTTGTCGACCTGCTCGCGGGTCGCTGCCTTGTTCTGCCCGCTGATGAACACGCATTCGGCGTTCTGTCCGGCAAACTGCAGGCCGCGCTCCGAACTGCCGGCCTGAAACAGCACCGGCGTGCGTTGCGGCGACGGTTCGCAGAGGTGATAACCCTCGACCTGATAGAACTCGCCCTGGTGCCGAACCTTGTGCACCTTGCCCGGCTGGGCGTAGACGCGTTGCTCGCGGTCGTTGATCACGGCATCGTCTTCCCAGCTGCCTTCCCAGAGCTTGTACAGCACCTCCAGGTACTCGTCGGCCTGATCGTAACGACGGTCGTGCTCGTTCTGCTCGCTGAGGCCCATGGCCCGCGCCGCGCTGTCGAGGTAGCCGGTGACGATGTTCCAGCCCACCCGGCCACGGCTCAGGTGATCCAGCGTCGACATGCGCCTGGCGAACAGATAGGGCGCGTCGTAGGTCAGGTTGGCGGTCAGGCCGAAGCCCAGATGTTGGGTGACCCCGGCCATGGCCGAGACCAGCAGCAGCGGATCGTTGACCGGCAACTGGATCGCCTCCTTGAGGGTGACGTCCACCGAGTTCTGATAGACGTCATACACGCCCACGATGTCGGCGATGAACAGGCCGTCGAACAGTCCGCGTTCCAGCAGTTTCGCCAGCTCAGTCCAGTATTCCAGGCTGTTGAATTGCGTCGAGGTGTCCCGTGGATGGGTCCACAGGCCATGGTTGATATGGCCGATGCAGTTCATGTTGAACGCGTTGAGGAGGATCTTTTTACGCGCCATCAGATCGTCCCTCGCAAGGGAGGATGAGTGTCGTTGAGGTAGTAATTGCCGATGGCATAAAACTTCCAGCGTACCGGGTCGTGCAGCGTATGAACGCGCGCATTGCGCCAGTGGCGATCCAGACCGTGTTCCGCCAGCGTCGATTGGCTGCCCGCCAGTTCGAACAGCGTGCTGCCGGCTGCCAGGGAAATCTCCGTGCTGATGGCGCGTGCTTCGGCCACGGCGATCGATGCGGCGGCGACCTTCTCGGCATTGCTGTCGGCCTGAGCGACATCCAGAAACTCACCGGCGCGCTCGAGCAGTGCTTCGGCGGCATGCAGGCGAATACCCAACCTGCCGAAGCTGTGCAGCGTCAGCGGGTCGTCCACAGCCTTTTCGATGCCCGAATCGATCCACGGCCGGGTACGCGTCCGCACGAACGTCAGGGCGTCCTCGAAGGCCGCGCGGGCAATGCCGGTGTCGATCGCGGCGTGGAGAATCTGCGCCAGCGGCCCGACCGTGGTGGGGCGCTGGAAGGCGCTCTGGAACGGCACGACATCGCGGGCGCTGACATACACATTGTCGAATACCACCGAGCCGCTGCCCGTGGTGCGCTGCCCGAAACCGCTCCAGTCGTCGATGACGCTCAGCCCCTCGCTGTCATGCGCCACGAACACCAATTGCTGCACACCCTCGTCGTCAATCACCGAGGTGGGAATACGTTGCGCGTAGAGCGCGCCGGTGGCGTAGAACTTGCGGCCGTTGATGCGATAACCGTCCCCGTCGCGGCTCAGGCGAGTGGTGCGGTCATGTGCGGTTCTGGTGCCCAGTTCGGCCAGCGCATTGCCGAAGCGTACGCCCGCCAGTGCCTCGGCGTACAAGCGCGCCTGTTGTTGCGGACTGCCGTTCACACGCAGCACTTCCAGGGCGTAAAAGTGGTTTTGTGGAATTTGGCCCAGCGAGCCATCGGCTTCGGAAATCAGCTGGATCACCCTGGCCAGCGTGACATTGGAAACACCTGCGCCGCCGAAGGCTTGCGGCACACTGATGCCCCACAGACCGGACTGGCTGAACAGGTCGAGTTCGGCATGCGGCAAACGGCGCTCGCGATCGCGTTGCGCGCTGTCGGTTTTCAATTGCAGGGCCAGTTCGCGGGCTGCGTGCAGGGCCTGAGCGTCACTGGTGATCAGCGCTGCGTTAACGCGCGCTTTCGGGTTGAAACTCATGAAGGGTGTTCTCCAGTGGTCTGGTTCAGATCCAGGAATGGCGAGCAGGCAGGGTGCCGTTCAAATGCCAGGTGCCGACCGCGTGGTATTTCCAGCGCACCGGGTCATGCAGGGTGTGGACGCGTGCGTTGCGCCAGTGGCGATCGAGATTGAACTCGGCCAGGGTCGCGCGGCTGCCGGCCAGTTCGAACAGCTTCTCGCTGGCCAGTAACGAGATCTCGGTGGTCAGTACCTTGGCTCGCGCCACCGCGATGGAGGCGCGGGCTGCCGAGTGCTCATCGATAGGCGCAGCGCTGATCTCGTCGAGCTCCTGGCCGGCCTTGCGCAGCAGGGCTTCTGCCGCGTGCAGTTCGAGTTTCAGCTTGCCGATATCGGCGATCACGTAGAGGTCATCGCTGGCGCGCTCGACGTTGGCGTCGATCCACGGACGGGATTTCTCGCGTACAAAGGCAACCGCGTCGTCGATGGCGCCGCGTGCGATACCCGCGTCGATCGCGGCCTGGATCAGCTGCGAAACCGCGCCCTGAATGTTCGGCGTCAGTGACAGGCGCCAGTTATCGACCACCAGCGCGGCGTCCACCGGCACGTTGTCGAGCAGCACCGTGCCGCTGGCGGTAGTGCGCTGACCAAAGCCCGACCAGTCATCAACGATGCGCAGGCCCGGTTTGCCACGCTGGACGAAGGCCATGATCTGCCGCCCCTGGTCATCCAGCGCCTTGACCGCAACCCAGTGCGCGAACAGCGCACCAGTGGAATAGAACTTCTGTCCGCTGATGCTCAGGCGGTCGCCATTGGCGGTGATCCGTGCCTTGAGTTCCAGGGTGTTTTTGGTGCCACGCTCAGGGCCTGCGTTGCCGATGCGCCAACCGTCCAGCACGCTCTGGAACAGCGTTTTCTTCTGCTGCTCGGTGGCGCTGCCCTGCAGCAGGTGCAGAATGCCGAACTGGTTTTGCGGGATCTGTCCCAGTGCCGGGTCGGCAGCAGAAATGATCCGGAAGACTTCGGCCACCGTGACGAACGACACTTGCGGGCCGCCGTACGCGCGCGGGATGGAAATACTGCCCAGTCCGCTACGGGTGAACTGCTCGATTTCAGCCCATGGCAAGGCGCGTTGTCTGTCGCGATTGGCGGCATTGACCTGCGCGGCCGCTGCCAGGTCGTGGGCTGCTGCAATGGCTTGCGCGTCGTTTTGCAACACGGTGGCCTTCAGCAGGCGGGGTGCAACGTCAGGCTCTTGTGGAGCCTCGACGCTGTGGGGCGTTACCGGCGCCGGATCAGACTCGCGTCGCTCACCGTCAATCGATACGACCCTGGGTTTATCCACAGGGGTAGTTGTGAAAGGGACCATCGGAACCTCGTAGCAGTAGGCCGCATCAGATGCGGCTGGAAAACATCACGATGTCCGGTGGTCCGGTGTATATACCCTAAGCGTGTATAAAAGTTTTTAAAACGTGCTTTTTGGAATAAGCATAGACAGTTATTGTCAATTGCCACTGCCCGTTCGTGTACTCACCTTGCGTCACGCAGGATGTTAGGCGCCCGCGCAGAACCAAGTACGGATGAAACACGACGAATGCCTGAGCGACGTTGAACTTTCTTACACGCCTGGCCAATGTTTAATACAGGTAATGAGCGTGAATGAATAACGCTTCGTTTTTAGAGTGATCCGTGCGGTGCTGTCTATCAAACAGTATCGTTAGCGAAGCGGTGTATTCGACTTACCGTCCTCAGGCATTCAATGTCCCAGCGGTTGGATCCTTATTATACGGGGTGGTGCCCAGAGCGAGTTGTTGCCCACCCGGTCGATCACACAGTAACTCACTTCCAGCCGTTGCTCATCTCCGCCTTCGCGTATCAACTCAGGCGGTACAACCAAATCGACCGGCTCACCGATATCGTCGGCGGTGAGCGGCGGCAGGTCCATGCGCAGATCGCCCCAACGTATGGTGATCTCATCGTGAACAGCCATGTTCAGATAAGGCTCGATGGTCATCGGCAAGCCGCCTTCCAGGTGTCTGCGCGACAGGCCGTGGCGTATGACCGATGGCGCCACATAGAGCGGTGCCAGCCCCTGGTTTTCTTCCGTATTGGCGCTGACCAGTTGCCCTCCCGGTGCGTTGAGCTTGACCCATAGCTTGCGGCAGGGCGAGGTGACGGGCACTCCGCCGATCTTCATGACCCGGTAGTAGGTTCTCGCCTTGCCATTCTGCAGAAAGCTTTCCGGCACACGTAGGACGACAGGCTTGCCGACGTCAGATGCCTTCAAAATTGTTGACGCGACGTAACAGCCGTCCCAAAACAGTTCGATCAGATCGCCTTCTTCCATGCTGCCGTAGGGGTCCACATGAACGACGAGTTGAGAGGCGTTCCTCACGCCTATGCCATGTCGGCTGGCCAGCGGAACAGCAGGGATCGGCAAGCTCATAGGGCTGGCTTTGCAAGTGTTTTGACTCATGTCGGGGGTGCTCCTGGTAATCAATAGTTCAAGTAAAGATTCGTCATAAGTTGTCATGTTCAAGTAATAAAATGTGCGGTTCAGGCAGGGGGATAAGTACCTTAAATATCCAAGTTATGGCAAACATTACAAACGGTATGAAATGCGTGCTTGAAACTTTGCGGTCTCACTGGAATGAGCGACGTCAGTGAGCTAATGGGCTTTGCGGGCACTTGTCAATGTGCGAAGTGCATTTGAGGATTGTTTACTTGAAAACCGGAGACTTCCTACGCTGTATGTTTGGAACCGTTGACTCCTCACTAAACAACTGTCCTACCACAAAGTATCAATGGCAGCAGGCCGTAACCGACAGGACAATGCACGGAAGGGAAAGTCTGGAAAGACGGGCACACAGCGGCGCAGCCGGCTACAAATCCAGGCGCAAAACGGACGGATGCTAATTTTATTATTTCGATGATTTTTCGGAAAATTACGCGGGAATTCAGCAAGGATATTGAACGATTAATCCTTCCAGAAATGTAAGAAAAAAGCAGCGCCACGGAATGCACGCTGCTTTTTTGCGCAGGCTGATCGTCCTGATCAGGAGCGGGTACGCTCGAGAAACTGCCTTGTGCGTTCTTCTTTCGGGTTGGCGAACAGCGCTTTGGCTTCGCCTTGCTCCACGATCACCCCCTTGTCGATGAAGATCACCCGGTTGGCGACGTCCCGGGCAAAGCTCATCTCGTGAGTGACGATGACCATGGTGCGGTTCTCTTCAGCCAGAGCGCGAATGGTGGTCAGCACCTCGCCGACCAGCTCCGGGTCCAGGGCCGAGGTCGGCTCGTCGAACAGGATCACTTGCGGCTCCATCGCCAGCGCCCGCGCAATCGCCACGCGCTGTTGCTGCCCGCCGGAGAGGCGTCGCGGGTAAGCGTCTTCCTTGCCGCTCAGGCCGACCTTGGCGAGCAGCTTTCTGCCCAGCGCCTCGGCGGCTTCGCGGGCAATCTTCTTGACCACCACCGGGCCTTCGATGACGTTTTCCAGTGCGGTGCGATGCGGAAACAGATTGAAGTTCTGAAACACGAACCCGACCTGCTGACGCAACTGGCGGATCAACCCCTGTTGCTGGTTCATGGAACGGGTGCCATCAATCTCGATGTCACCGACCTTGATCCTGCCACTGTCAGGCGTTTCCAGCAGATTCAGGCAGCGCAGCAGGGTGGTCTTGCCCGAGCCGCTGGGCCCGATGATGGCCACCACTTCCCCGGCTTCGATACGCAGATCGATGCCCTTGAGCACCTCATTGCCCTTGAATGCCTTGGTGAGTTTTTCAACCACTATCATGTGTCAGGTCTCCAGATCGTGCCGGTTGACCCTGGCTTCCAGCTTGTTTTGCAGGTGCGAAAGCGCCGTGGCAAGGATCCAGTAGATCAGTGCAGCGGCCAGGTACATGGTAAAAATTTCGAAGGTGCGTGCGGTGATCAACTGCGCCTGACGGAACAGCTCCGGCACCTGGATAGTGGCTGCCAGCGCCGTGTCTTTGACCAGCGAGATGAAGCTGTTGCCCAGTGGCGGCAATGCGGTGCGTGCGGCCTGCGGGAGGATTGCACGGCGCATGGTCTGCCAGCGGGTCATGCCGATACTGGCAGCGGCTTCCCACTGCCCACGCTCCACAGAGCCAATGGCTGCGCGCAGAATCTCGCAGGCATAGGCGGCCATGTTCAGGGAAAAACCGATCAGTGCGGCGCTCAGCGGCTCGAGCTGGATACCCAGCTCCGGCAGCCCGTAATAAATCACGAACAGCTGCACCAGCAAGGGCGTGCCGCGAAAGAACGACACGTAGATGCGTGCTATCCAGTTCACCAGCTTGAAGCGCGACAGGCGCATCAATGCCAGGCCAAAGCCCAGCAGCAAACCGAAAAACATCCCGCCAATACTGAGGAAGACGGTGTAGTACGCGCCCTTGAGCAGGAAGGGCGCGGAGTCCAGCGCGAGCTGAAGGCTCTCTTCAATCATTTGGTGACGTCAGCGTCGAAGTACTTTTCCGACAACTTCTTCAGCGTACCGTCGGCACGCATCTTGTCGATTGCCTTGTCGATGGCCGCCAGCAATTCAGGCTCGCCTTTACGCAGGGCAATTCCCGATTCCTGGCGGGAGAAAGCTTCGCCTGCCGGCGCAAGTTCTTTCCTGGTGCCTTTGGTCTTGGCAGCCATTTCCAGGGCGGCCAGACGGTCAACGAGGATCGCATCGATACGACCTACGCTCAGGTCCTGGATCTTGCTCGGGTCATCGTCATAGGTTTTGACGATTGCACCCGGAACGTTCGCCTTGAGCCATTCTTCGTAGTTGGTGCCCAAACCTACACCGACCTTTTTACCCGTCAGGTCTTTGGCGGACTTGATCGCGTCTTCGTTCTTCTTCAGAACCAGCGCCTGAATGCCGGACACGGTGTAGGGTTCGGAGAAGTCGTACTTCTTCTTGCGCTCGTCGGAGATGGTCACCTGGTTGATCACCACGTCCAGACGCTTGGAGTCCAGAGCTGCCAGGATGCCATCCCATTTCGACGGCTGGATCTTGGCCTTCACACCCAGTTCCTTGGCCAGCGCTTCGGAAAACTCGACTTCGAAGCCGGTGAGCTTGCCGCTCTCATCCACAAAGCTGAACGGTGGGTAAGTACCTTCCAGGCCGACATTGAGCGTACCGCTGTCCTTGATTTTCTGCAGTTGCTCGCCAGCCATGGCTTGCCCGGCGATACCGGCGCTGAGCATCAAGCCCATTGCCGAGAAAAGAAACGTACGACGAATAGCGGAAATGTTCATGCGAGCCCCTTGTTGGTATGGAAGTGTCTGGCCATTTTCTGACCCGACTCAAGCAACTTCGTGCTGATTATTCAGCTTTTTTTTCAGGCAGTTACGTCAGGTGTAAGGTTAAGCGTTGTGGTCTGCCGGGCGCGACTATATAGCCATCTGCTTATGAGGAAAAATAACAAAAAAAGTTATTTCCCCTCTGGAAAGGCATAACAGCCACGTGGGCCGGAACGTCACTGGTCGAACGCATCCGGATAGGCAAACAGCGCTGGCGCACCGCCGGTGTGCAGGAAGATCAGCGGGCCGTCGTTGAAACGTTGACGGCCGATGCCATCGAGCAGACCGGACATGGCCTTGCCGGTGTAGACCGGGTCGAGCAACAGCCCTTCGTGACTGGCCACCAGCTTGATAGCTGACAGCGTGCCGGCGTTCGGTTCGCCGTACCGTGGCGCGAAATACTCATCCCACAGTTCGACCTTGAAGTGCTCAGGCAGCGCAACGCCGAGCAACTCTGCGGTGCGCTCGGCCAGGCCCTGAACCTTGGGCAGCTGTGCTTCTTCACTGCGCGACACGGTCACGCCGATGACCGGCAATTGCGGCAGTTCGTGAGCCAGTGCCAACGCCAGTCCGCTGTGCGTGCCGGCACTGCCGGAGGCCAGAACGACAGCCGCAAAATCGATACCGGTCTGCTTGATCTGCTCGGCCAGTTCCAGCCCGGCGCGCACATAACCCAGCGCACCTACCGGGCTTGAGCCGCCGATGGGCACCAGATAAGGCTTTTTGCCGCTGGAACGCAGGCGTGCAGCCAGGGCTTGCAGTTGCTCATCGGCGTTGTCGAGGTTTTCCACCAGCTCTACCTTGGCATCGAACAGCTCCAGCAGCAGGCGATTGCCGTTTTTCAGGTAACTGGGGTCTTCGGTGCCGATGGGGTTTTCCAGCAGCGCCACACAGCCAAGGCCCAGGCGCGCGGCCAGGGCCGCGGTCTGGCGGACATGGTTGGACTGGATGGCCCCGGCGGTGATCAGTGTGTCGGCACCCTGAGCCAACGCATCGGCGGCCAGGTACTCGAGTTTGCGCACCTTGTTGCCGCCCAGCGCCAGCGTGGTGGTGTCATCCCGCTTGATGTAGATATCACGGTCTGCCCAGATCGACAGGCGCTCGAGCTTTTCCAGAGCCGTTGGCGCGCTGATCAGGTCCAGGCGATTGAAGCGGGCAAGCTGATGTTTGATCATGGTGGTCGATAAGCCGTGTAAAGAGTCACCGGACTATAGGCAGACGTTTCTCGCACGGCAACTTATCTGTGCGCACGGCTCTCTTCGCGTATTCCGACAGAAATTGTTGTTCTTTTCGTCTGAATGTTTGCCGTAGAGTGGCAACAGCAGCGGCCCGAACTGTCGGTCGCCACCCTTCACATCAAGGAGAGTCAAGCGTGAGCGATATTCCAGAAGCATCCGCCGACGGCCGCTCCAGCCACTGGCAGTTGCAGCGCATCGTCAGCCAGTTGCGCGGCGCGCGTGAAGACTGGCGGGCTCGCAACAGGCGAGTGAGCGGTGAGCACGGTGGACGTGAGCTGCCTTCGCGTGCGGCCATGGGCGAGATTCTTGAAGCCTTGAGCGGCGCACTGTTCCCGATGCGCCTCGGCCCGGTGGACCTGCGCGAGGAAAGCGAGGACTTCTATGTCGGCCATACGCTGGATGTGGCGCTCAATGCGCTGCTGGCCCAGGCCCGGCTTGAATTGCGCTATGTGGCCCATCAGCAGGGTGGTGACCTGAAGAGCATCGACGCGCGGGCGCTCGAGCTGATTCAGGGGTTCGCCATGGCCCTGCCCGGTATTCGTCTGTTGCTGGACACTGACGTGCTGGCCGCCTATCACGGCGACCCTGCGGCGCGCAGTGTCGATGAAGTGCTGCTGTGCTATCCCGGCATTCTGGCGGTTATCCACCATCGTCTGGCGCATTATCTGTATCGCGCCGGTTTGCCGTTGCTGGCGCGCATCAGCTCGGAGATCGCCCATTCCGCGACCGGTATCGACATTCATCCGGGTGCGCAGATCGGCCCGAGCTTCTTCATCGATCACGGGACAGGCGTGGTGATTGGCGAAACTGCGATCATCGGCGAGCGGGTGCGGATCTATCAGGCCGTGACCCTGGGCGCCAAGCGCTTCCCGTCGGACGAGGACGGTCAACTGCAGAAGGGCCATGCACGCCATCCGATCGTTGAAGACGACGTGGTGATCTACGCTGGCGCGACGATTCTGGGGCGCATCACCATAGGTAAAGGTTCGACCATCGGCGGCAATGTCTGGCTGACGCGCAGCGTACCGGCAGACTGCAACCTGACTCAGGCCAACTTGTTGCAGCAGGACGACTGCAGCCGCAAGTAGGCTGCCTTCGCGTCAGATCACTTTCACCGCCCGGCCGATGAACTGAATCGGCCCGGTGGGTTTGCCGATTGGCGAGCCGGTGGATTTCTCCAGCGTCAGCTCGAACAACTGGTTGGGTTGCAGCGGCGGCAGTTTATCCAGCGGCACATGCAGGCTCTCTCCCGGCTTGACCAAGCCAAGCGAAACCGGGCCTTGCCAGTCGTCACCCTTGGTCCAGAACTCCAGCGCCTTGTCGGTCGGAACCTCGAACACGCCCAGCGGGATAAGCTGTATTTCCTGCGAGTTACTGGCCTGCACGACCCAGCCGGGAGCCTTGTCCTGCGGCCCTACGAGGACCACCAGATAAGACGGTTGCGCCGGTGCGCGGGTCAGCAGCGTCATGCCCAGTACCAGCGAAGCAGCCAGGCCTGCCCCGGCGAGGCCACGCCAGATCGACAGGTTGTCCCACCAGCGCACGCGCGGTCGTTGCGGCGTGTTGGCAGGCGCGGTCATGTCCAGCAGGTTACGTTCGATGCGACCCCACAGGCCGGGCGATGGCGTCACCGGTTCGGCCAGCTCGGTCAGGGGTAGCAGACGCTGCTCCCAGGCATCGACGGCAGCCTGCAGGTCGGGCTCGCGCGACAGGCGACGCTGTACGTCGAGCCGCTTCTGCACCGAGAGGGTTCCGAGTACATACTCGCCAGCCAGCTCGTGAATGTTGTCGTCTAAAGGCCGGGTCATCCCATGCACTCCCGCAAAGCCGTCAGGCTGCGCTTGATCCAGGCTTTGACCGTACCCAATGGCGCGCCAATTTTCTGCGCGATTTCCTGATGCGAATAACCGTCTACGTAAGCGTGAAAAATACAGTTTCGTCTTACTGGTTCCAGTTGCTCCATGCATGAAGTAATCCGTCCTGGATTGACCCGCCAATCGAAGGCATCGCCGATTTCCTGCCAGCCTTCCAGTGTCGCCTGTTCCTGATGATCTTCACTGCCGTCGTCTTCGACATGCACCTCGCGAGCCGTGTTGCGCAACGTGTTGAGCGCCAGGTGGCGGGTCACGCTGAAGATCCAGCCACGTGCCGAACCACGCGAGGCATCGAAGCTGGCCGCGTGGGACCAGATTTTCAGGAACGCGTCATGCACGATGTCTTCGGCCAGCGCGCGGTCACGCACCAATCGCTGAGCGACGCCGAGCAACCGGGCGCTTTCCTGTTGATAGAGACGCTGCAAGGCCTGCTTTTCACCGCGAGCGCAGGCCTGCAACGTGGCTTCGTAATCAAAGAGAGATTCGTGCGAAGACAAGATGATCCGCCATCGATGGAAGACTACTGCCTCGTTGACATCACGAGGCTCCCGCCCAGCAGCATAGCTTACTGTTGAGCGGTCACCCGGTAAGTGATGGCTATCAGCTCGCAGTCCAGAACAGGTAATCGGCCTGATACTTGACCACTTCCTTCGCGCCCTTGTTGCTCTCTGCGCAGGCTTTGGCCGGGGCAACGCCGCCTTTCAGGGCTACACGCTGAATGTACGTGACGCCGGTCATTGCGCCCTTGCCTTCGGCCGGGTTGGCCTTGACCAGCTGGTACGGCAGGTTGCCAGCGCTCGAAGGGGCCACAGCGACTTGAGTGCCGGTTATTTTGGAACCGTCTTTGGCTTCCCAGGTGGCGGGCGGGCCGTAGTAGGTGCCGACCTGTTTGCCGCTCTTGTCGTTGAGCACCGCTTTGGGGCCGACGAACGCCCACTCCATTTCATTGGGCATGTTGGCCTTGGCGCGGCACTCGTAGGTGATCTCGCCAACCCCGGTGGTTTGCATGCCGACCTTGTTGCCAGCCGGCACACGGACGCTTTCGGGGAGGTCGGTCTGAGCCATGGCAACAGACGACAGGCAAGTGAAGGCCAGAGTGGTACCAGCAAGGCAGAGCAAGCGTTTTGCGTTCATGCAGAAATCTCCAGAAGGTTTAACCGCGCTCAGCAACTCGAAGTGGCTGCTGAATGTACTACCCGTGAGAAACCCATCTGGATGCAGTGATTTGAAAATATTTTTTCAGGCCCGACTGAAACGGCTGCGCAGCAGCACAATTCCGCCAATTGCGGCCAGACCCGAGCCGATCAGTACGCCGACCTTCACCTCGTCGATCAGGTGTTGCGAGCCGGGGAACGCCAGGTTGCCGATGAACAGGCTCATGGTGAAACCGATGCCGCACAGAATCGCCACGCCGTACAGTTGCACCCAGTTGCTGCCCTCCGGCAATACCGCCAGCCCGGCGCGGATGGCCAGCACGGCGGCGAGAAACACGCCGATCTGCTTGCCCACGAACAGTCCCAGCGCAACGCCCAGCGGCACAGGATCGACCAGGTTGCCCAGGGTAATACCGGCCAGCGACACGCCCGCATTGGCAAAACCAAAGATCGGCACCACGGCGAAGGCCACCCAGTAGTGCATCTTTTCTTCGAGGAACAGCAGTGGCGAGCGGGCTTCTTCCTCGGGCTTGCCCATCGGGATGCACAGCGCCAGGGCGACACCGGCCAGTGTGGCGTGTACGCCCGATTGCAGGACGAAGAACCACAGCAGCGCCCCGAGCAGCAGATAAGGCAGCAGACGGCGCACGTTCAAACGATTCATGACGATCAGCACCGCCAGCGTCACGAAGGCGGCGGCCAGCATCGGCAGGTTCAGACCGGAGCTGTAGAAGAAGGCGATGATCGTCACGGCGCCCAGATCGTCGAGGATCGCCAGCGCGGCCAGAAACACCTTCAGCGAGGTCGGCACCCGATTGCCCAGCAGCGACAGCACGCCGAGGGCAAAGGCGATGTCGGTGGCTGCCGGGATCGCCCAGCCGCTCATGGTCTGCGGATTGCCCCAATTGATCGCGATGTAGATCAGCGCAGGCACCAGCATCCCACCCGCCGCTGCAAAGCCGGGCAGGGCACGTTGCCCCCAGGTCGCCAGACCACCGGCGAGGACTTCACGTTTGATCTCCAGGCCGACCATCAGGAAGAAGATCGCCATCAGCCCGTCGTTGATCCACAGCTCGACCGACAGGCCCAGCCAGACGCTGTGCAGGATCGAGAAATAGCCGGCAGACAGAGGCGAGTTGGCAACGATCAATGCCGCCAGCGCAGCGGCCATCAACACGATGCCGCCGGCTGATTCGGAGGCGAGGAAGCTGGCGAGGATGGCAATGCCTCTGGGCGTTTCCCGGTTCGGAACTTGAGTCATGGTCGTCCTTGAACGAAAAGCGGGTTTTATAAAGTGTGCAGACAGGCCGCTTACTGGCCTGTGGCGGTGAGCTCGATCAGGCAGCAACGGCTGGCGCGAGGTGATTCCAGTTCGACTTCAAGCAGACCGCCAGCGTTGTCCACCTGAGCGCAATCGTGTTTGCCTAGGATTTCCCACGGCTGACTGTCGACGCTGATCGCCACTTGCTCGGCCATGCTGAACAGCACCAGGGTGCTGGCTGAACTGAACAGGCGTTGCGGGTGACGCACGTCTATCCAGTGCAGGCGTGCAGTGTAGCGGTGTGGGGCGTAGATCAGGTTGAAATCGCGAATCGGCCCGTCCAGCAAGGTGCAATCGACCTGGCTGTCACCGCTGAATGCAAACGGGTCCGATGGCAGCAGCGGACGACTGCTGAGGCCATCCACGTCCAGCGCCATGCCCGCGCCCTGCAGGACGGTGATGATGCGTTGATAACCGGCGAACACCGAAAAGCCGCCCGAGGTTTCGATGTCGGCAATCGACAGCCGCCAGCCGAAACCGTCCAGATCCTGGCCGGCGTCGCGAGCGATTTCTTCCGTGCTGCCTCCGCCGTTCTTCCACGGCATGCGCGGATAGTCGGCGGCGCGCAAAATACGGGTCTGGCTCATTTGGTAAAGCGTCCTTCCAGGCGATGGCGGGAGCCGGGGTGGATCAGGCGCGCGGCGGTGACCGGCTGACGGCCTGACCAGGTACGGCGGCGAATCAGCAGGCAGGGTTCTCCCGCCTCTATCTGCAACAGCCGGCATTCATCGGCTTCGGCGAGAATCGCCTCGACCACATGCTCGCCTTCGGTGAGCGGCGCAACCTGCGAGAGGTAGGCGTAAGGCGTCTGCAGGGTAAAGTCCTGCCGGAGGTAGTCCGGAGCGACCTGGGCGTTCACGAAGCGGTCCTCGATCTGCACCGGGATGTCGTTCTCGTAATGCACGATCAACGAGTGGAAGACCCGCTGGCCTTCGCGCATGTCCAGCGCCAGGGCGCGCTCGGAGCCAGCGGCTTCCTCCTTGAGGACCATGACCTTGCAGGTATGGCGATGGCCACGCGCGGCGATCTCGTCGGCAATGTTGTGCACTTCGAACAGCGCCGACTGGCTCTTGGGCTCGGCGACAAAGGTGCCGACGCCCTGCATGCGCACCAGCAGGCCCTCGGCGGTCAGCTCGCGCAGTGCCCGGTTTATGGTCATGCGGCTGAAACCCAGCTGCGTCACCAGTTCGCTTTCCGACGGCACACGGTGGTGCGGCGGCCAGGTGCCATTCTGGATTTGCAAGGCGATCATCTGTTTCACGCGGGCGTACAAGGGTGCGGGACTTTCGCCCATCTGGGCTGCCAGGGAAGAAGCGGCGGGCGGAGTCGACACGTGGGAGTCCTTGTTGTTCGAGGCGGTGTTTTCGGGAGCATTCAGACGCAGCAAAGCGCTCACGCTAACCATTAACCTGCTGCTCGGCAAGCATGCAGGCGGTTTACCGGTCGCTCAAACGTCTGTATATGTATATACAAATTACAGTGATGAGGTGTGAAGTCAATGTCATCCTTCTTTGCCGAGCGCGCGTTACTCCCCGACGGCTGGGCCAGCAATGTGCGTCTGGAGGTCAGTCAGGACGGTATTTTGACCCGCGTCGAGGCTAATGCCGATCAACAGGGCGCCGAGAAGGTTCACGGGCCTTTACTGCCTGGCATGCCGAACCTGCACTCCCACGCGTTCCAGCGTGCAATGGCCGGGCTGGCGGAAGTGGCGGGCAACCCCAACGACAGTTTCTGGACCTGGCGCGACCTGATGTATCGCCTGGTGGGGCGCATCAGCCCGCAGCAACTGGGCGTTATCGCTCGTCAGCTGTACATCGAGATGCTTAAGGGCGGCTACACCTCGGTTGCCGAATTTCATTACGTGCATCAGGACAGCGATGGCAAGCCCTATGCCGACCCTGCCGAGCTCGCGCTGCAGATCAGCCAGGCGGCCGGTTCGGTCGGTATCGGCCTGACCTTGCTGCCAGTGCTGTACAGCCATTCCGGCTTTGGCGGGCAGGCTCCCAACGAGGGTCAGCGGCGTTTTATCCATAGCACCGACAGCTATCTGGATCTGCAGGCTCGTCTGCGTCCGGTTCTGGCGGCTCAGCCTGCGCAGCAACTCGGTCTTTGCTTCCACTCATTACGCGCGGTGACACCGCAGCAGATCAGTGAAGTGCTGGCGGCCAGCGACCGCCAGTGTCCGGTGCATATTCATATCGCGGAGCAACAGAAGGAAGTCGATGACTGCCTGAGCTGGAGTGGTCGACGCCCGCTGCAATGGCTGTATGAAAACGCGCCTGTGGATAACCGCTGGTGCCTGGTGCATGCGACCCATGCCGAGGCGGATGAAGTGGCCCTGATGGCGCAAAGCGGCGCGGTGGCCGGGTTATGCCTGACCACTGAAGCCAACCTCGGCGACGGGATCTTTCCGGCGGTGGACTACATTGCTCAGGGCGGTCGCTGGGGGATCGGTTCGGACAGTCACGTCTCGCTCAGCGTGGTCGAAGAACTGCGCTGGCTGGAATACGGCCAGCGTCTGCGCGATCAGCGCCGTAACCGGCTGTATCGCAGCGATCAGCCCATGGTTGGCCGCACGCTATACGACGCTGCACTCGCCGGTGGCGCGCAGGCATTGGGGCAGCAGATGGGTACGCTGCAAGTGGGTCAACGCGCTGACTGGCTGGTGCTGGATGGCAACGACCCGTACATCGCCACGGCTTCGGACGACGCCATCCTCAACCGCTGGCTATTCGCCGGTAGCGATCGGCAGATCCGCGACGTGGCGGTCAACGGACGATGGGTGATACGCGAGGGGCGACACGCCGCAGAAGAACAAAGTAACCGCGAGTTCGCCCAGGTGTTGAGGGAGTTGCTGGGCTGATGCAAGGGAGGACGCGGAGCACTCGGCGTTATCCACGAGTCCGCTTCTGCTTCTGGCCGAAGGCCGTGGGAGCGAACTTGTTCGCGAAGGGGCCGGAAAGCGTTCTGAAATTTATCGTTCGAACGACCGTCTTCGCGAACAAGTTCGCTCCTGCCGGGCTTAGCCAGAATCCCGATTCGGTTACTTCTCGCCCTTGCCGATCTTCGAGTCATCCTCGCGCCAGATCAGGCGTGAGGTGTCGTAGCCTTGCTGGCGGGCCTTGCTGAGCATGTCTTCCCTGACCGAGGCAGACACGGTCGGTGTCCGCGACAACAGCCACAGGTATTTGCGATCCGGGTTGCCGACCACCGCGGTGCGGTAGCCTTCGCTGACGTCCAGAATCCAGTAATCACCCTTGGCAACGCTCGGCAGCAGGCGCGAGAACCAGTTGTCGAACACGACCCACAGCTTGTCGGTCTTGCCCGGAACCTGCGGCGAGGCGGTCCCGGTGGCTTCTTCCCACTTGCCTTCAATCGTGCGGCAGCGGTTGGTTACCGCGATATTGCCGTCATCCTTGAGCGTGTAACGAGCCTCGGACTGAGCGCACTTGCGCTGGAAGAACATCGGCAGGCGGGCGATCTCGTACCAGGTGCCCTGATACTGCTTGAGGTCGACGCTGTCGACGGTCTTTGGCTCGAGGTTGTCAGCCGAGTGGGCAAAACCGATGGCCAAAAAGCTGGCCATGACACAAATTCCAAAACGTACCAGTACCTTGATCATGTGTTATTTCAGACCCTGGCCCGAAAACAGCACAACCTTGTCCGCTGCGTACTGCACGCTGATAAAGGTGTTCTGGTCGCCCCAGGTGCAGCTCGACATGCCCAGCGCACCGGAACATTCCGTCGGGCTGCCCAGCAAGGACTCGACTTGAGCCTTAGGCATGCCAGCGGACAGTTTAGAGTAGTTTTCCTGAGTGATCTTGCTGCAGGCAGCCAGCAGGACGCAGAACGAGATTAACGCGACAGAACGCAAGGACATGGATGTAGCTCCTGAACGGAAGGGGGTCGCGTCGCAGTGCAAGCCGGTGCAGTCTGGCGCTGGCGCAGTACCGCAAGCTTAGAAGAGAAAAAGGGAATCTGGTTCCCGGACGGCGCAAGGATTTATGCCGTGGATCAGATAGTTGGCCCGCAGAAGGGGCTGGGCGAAGGGCGGGCTGCCCGTTTTTCCGAGCATTGACTCACGCGCTGGTGATCGAGCATGGCCCGATCACCAGCGGTGCAGAAGACGTCTTACGCCTTGTGATACGCGGTGGCGCGCTCGACTTCTTCCTTGGAACCCAGGTACACCGCTACGCGCTGGTGCAGGCCTTCAGGCTGAATGTCGAGAATGCGCTGATGGCCGTCAGTGGACGCACCGCCAGCCTGTTCGACCAGGAAGGACATCGGGTTGGCTTCGTACATCAGGCGCAGTTTGCCCGGCTTGGAAGGCTCGCGGCTGTCGCGCGGGTACATGAACAGGCCGCCACGGGTCAGGATACGGTGCACGTCGGCCACCATCGCCGCGACCCAGCGCATGTTGTAGTTCTTTTTCAGCGGACCGTCTTCACCGGCCAGCAGCTCGCTCACGTAGCGCTGTACCGGGGCTTCCCAGTGGCGCTGGTTGGACATGTTGACCGCGAACTCCTGAGTGGACTCCGGGATGGTGATGTCTTCGTGAGTCAGCACGAAGCTGCCCATCTCGCGGTCCAGGGTGAAGCCTTTCACGCCATCGCCCAGGGTCAGGACCAGCATGGTTTGCGGGCCATAGATGGCGTAACCGGCGGCGACCTGTTCGGTGCCTGGCTGCAGGAAGGCCTTTTCATTCAGCGCTTCGTTCTGGCTCAGGTATTCGTTCGGGCAGCGCAGTACCGAGAAGATGGTGCCGACCGGTGCGTTGATGTCGATGTTCGACGAGCCGTCCAGCGGGTCGAAAACCAGCAGGTAGGCACCCTTCGGGTATTTGCCCGGGATCTGGTAGGCATTGTCCATTTCTTCGGACGCCATGCCGGCCAGGTGACCGCCCCACTCGTTGGCTTCGAGCAGAATCTCGTTGGAGATTACATCGAGTTTTTTCTGCACTTCGCCCTGAACGTTTTCGGTGCCCATGCTGCCCAGTACGCCGCCCAGCGCGCCTTTGGAGACGGCGTGACTGATTTCCTTACATGCGCGCGCCACAACTTCGATCAGGAAGCGCAGATCGGCAGGGGTGTTGTTGCTGCGAGTCTGCTCAATCAAGTAACGACTTAGTGTGACGCGGGACATGGATAGCTCCGAAAATAGGGGTATGAAAACCCGCGCAGTTTAACGCGAGTGGCGACGTAATACTGCTATGAGACTGGCTTAAGACTGTTTCAGTTCAGATGTCAGGCGAACCGCGCCTGACAGGCCGCCTGTTTCAGCGTTTTGCAGCGCGCAGCGTGCTGAACGCCATCCAGCCCAGAAACACCACGCCAAGCAGCAGCACGGCCCAAAGCCCCAGGCGTTTGAAGTCAGTACTTTGTGGCACGGCGATCGGCGCAGCGGACATGTTGGCCACAGCCGTTGTGGCTGGGCTCGCTGTGCCGAGAGTCGCGAGCTTTTCCGCACTCAGGTCAGGAATCAGCGTGGCCAGCGACAGGTTGGCAGCCTTGACGCTCGGGTTGCCGATCGCCAGGGTGAACGGCCCGTTACCGCGCGCCAGGAACACCACCTCCGTGGCAGGCACAGCCACACTCAACTGCGGCGCTTCACTGCCCAGTCCGCCGCCACGATCATCCACCACCAGCTTGAGCTGCTGAACGATGCGTCCGGACAGTTGCAGCTGGTCCTGCAAGACGTCGCTGTTGTTCTGCGACAAGCGATACAGCAGGCCGCTGCTGATCGGCTGCCAGGGCTGTCCGCTATCGAGCCGGCCGTAGAGCGTCGCCGGTGCCAGGCTGTTGGGCTGGGTGATGTCGATCTTGACGCGGCCTATCGGCAAGCCGGTGGGCAGTTGCCAGACATACTCGTTGGGGCTTTCGACGCTGCCCTTGACCGGTGGCGACCAGGTCAGCGGCGTGGCCGGAGTGTCGCTGCTGGCACTCAGCAGGTGCGCAGAGATCAGCAGCGGCGCACTGTGCGGGGAGCGCCACAGCAGGCGCAGATAGCGCGCGCTCTGGCCGGGCAGGCCGACTTCGCGCTGTTCGACCACTTCGTCGGCAAACGACAGCCGTGCAACCTGCCCCTCGCCCCAGTTGCGCCAGTGCTGCAGGTCGTCACTGGCTTCGATGCTGAAGTTCTGGAAGCCCTCCCGCTCGGTGCTCCAGTCGATGACCAGTTGTTCCAGCGGTGCCTTGATTGCGCTGGTGTCCAGCAACCAGCCGCGCAGCACTTCTTCGCCTGCTTCGATATCGCTTTGTGGCTGGACCTCGATCACGCTGCCGTTGCTGGAGCGCTCGATACGGATGACCGGTGCGGTGTCGCCCGCCTCCTGTGTGCTGTACAGGGCGAACCAGTTGACTTCGATCGGCGTCGGCTCCTGTTCGGGCGCGGGCTGGCGCGGCGTGATCGAGTAAGCCTGCGGCTGGCCCTCGGCATTGAACACGCGTACATCGCTCAGATCGGTCTGCCGGGCATTCAACTGGACGGCAAGCGGCAACTCGATGCGATACCACGGTCCTTCGCCGCTCAGGCTCAGCGGCGTCTGGCTGGCGAAGTCCGCCGGTTTGTCCTGGGCGAGGGCGGTTATCGCCGTGCACAAGGCCAGGCCAAGCACGGCGATCTTCATGGCAGGATGACTCAAGAACGGTTTCCTCATAGCGTGTCCGGTGCGGCAGTCGGGCCTGGGCCGGGTTCTTCGCCGACCTCTGTGACAGAGTGTTTCGGCGGTAAAGGTGCGAAATATCCCACCACCAATAGCAAAATGCCAACACCGATGAACGAGACGATGCGCTCCATGCCGCCGCGGTTGCTCAGCTCGACGAAGAACAGCTTGACCACCACCACCCCGATCAACGCTGCGCCGCCCAGCCACAGCTGGCGGTTGGAGCGCATGTGACCGCCGATCATCAAGGCCAGTGCCATCAGCGTCCAGACTATCGACAACCCGGCCTGGACGCGCATCGAGTCGAGCAGCGCCCCGGTGTTCCATGGCACATCAGCCCAATGATGCGCCGTGCGCATGACCATTGCCGTAACCAGCGCGAAGAGTGACGCGCCAGCCACCAGCAAGGCAGCGTCACCAAGGCGCATGACGTGTTTGCGCAGCCACAGGCAGACCCCGGCCAGTGACAACAGCAAACCGATTTCCAGCGGGTTGAGCAGCGGAATATACGGCAGTGGATCCGCCGCGCCGTCGCTGAAGGTATTCGCCAGCCAGAACCACGCCAGCATCAACACCGCCAGCGGTGCAGCGGCCCCGAGGTGATAGGCCTCGGGGCAGGCTTTTACCGGCCACGGCCATTGGCGCGTCGAGCTCATCGCCAGGAGGAACAGGCTCGGCACAATCGCCCAGCCCAGCCAGCGCCAGGCGTTGTAATGTTCGGACAGTTGCAGCAGGCCGAAGCGCAGTTCCAGTGCCAGCACGGCGATGATCAGCAGGCAGCCCACGGTGTGAGCGACGCGTCGGGCGAGGATGGATTGCATGCCGGTCAAATGGCGCAGGGTCAGCAGATGCACGGCGAACACCGCCATCCAGGCCAGCCAGCCCAGGTCGCCTGCCGGATTGTTTCGCAGGTCCATCGAGATCATCAGCAAGGCTGCGCTGATTGGTGTCAGTGCGCTGCACAGCGCGGCCAGATCCTCCCAGCGCAAGCGGATGGCGAGTGCGGCCCAGAGCGCCACGCTGAGCGCAAGGGCTAGCAAAAACGCTGCAGCCAGATAGGCCTCTGGCGCGTGCAGCATCACAGCGCTGGTCAGCGAGACCATCCACCAGAACGCGCCCCAGATGACCAGCAGTGTTCGAGCGGTGCGCTGATCGATGAGGGTCAGCGAATTGAGGCGGAACACGCACCAGGCACTGACCATGGCTGCGATGGCCAGGATCATCGGCGTCCAGTAATCATTGGCAAAGGCTTGCGGCGAGCTGTCGGTGCCGCCGCTGATCAGAATCGCGCTGGCGCCCAGTTGCAGCAGCAGGCCGAAAGCCTGTGCCAGCCTGCGCTGCTGACGCAAGCCCAGCCAGAAAATCGCCGCGCCTTCCACGGCCCACGCGCTGGTTGTCCACTGCGAACCCAGGCCCAGCGGGATCGCCAGCGTGGCAAACACCACGCCCAGCGCCAGGCAGGTTTCCATCAGCAAAGCGGTTTGGCCTGGCGCACGTGCTGCCAGCCAGCGTGCCAGCGCCATGTAGATCAAGCCCAACGCAAGCGCGCTGAACGCAGCGCCGAACTCCAGATGCTCGACCAGCGCATATTGCAGGCCGAAGCCGACTATCGGCGTGCCCAGCAACAACGTGCCGTCGACGTAATCGCCCTGGCGCGCAGCCCAGCGCAGCATGGCGTCGCGAGTGTGGTCGGATGGCGCGCTGTCCAGCTCCAGCAGTTTGCGGCGGGCAAACAGCAGACCGATGGCCAGATACATCAGGAAGAACACCATCAGAAAGGGCTCGGTGCTCCAGAACAATGCCGGTGTGTAAGCCTGCAGGCCCCAGGCGAAGCCGATGCCGAAGGTGCCGAAGAAGCCGATCAGGTTGAGAATGCGCCAGGCCTTGAACCAGGCGATGGCGATGATGCCTGCATTGAGCAGGGCAAAGTAACTGAACAGCGAGATATGGCTGCCTTGCCCGGTCGAAGCCAGCAACGGTGCCGCAAAGCCGCCCAGCGCACCGGCGCAGGCGAGGGCCAGCGAGTTCTGTGTCAGCGCCAGAATGGCTGAGAAGCTGGTGATTGCGACCAGCAGCGCGAAGCCCAGCGTCGGGTCCAGCAGGGTGTGCAGTTTCATCGCGGCGAAGACAGTCAGGTACAGCACCCCCACACCGGCGCCTTGCAGCATCAAGGCGTAAGGACCGTTGCGCATCCGCAGCCACCAGCCCAGACCGAGCAAAGCCATGGCGCTCGCGGCCACTGCGGCGTAGCGCGCTTCAATCGGTACGACCATGCCTTCGGTGGCATAGCGCAGCAGAAACGCCAGGCCGAGGAACAGCACCACGACACCCACGCGCAGCACGGTATTACCGCCCAGCAGCCAGTCTTTTGCGGCGTTGATCGCGCTGTCCAGCGGATTGGCTTTTGCTGCCCTGGTTGGCTGCAGGTTCTGCGGGGCGGGCTCGACAGGCGTTGCTGCCTGCGGCGCTTCGTCCGGCAGGTCCCAGATCAGTTCGGGGCCGTCGGTGGGTGCTTCGACAATGATCGCATCGAGTGGAAGCGGTGCAGGGGCCTGCGCAGGCGGCACGCCGGGCGCGGACTGACGTTCGAGTGCGCTCAGGCGCTGTTGAAGGGCATCGAGGGATTCGCGGGTTGCGAGCAGTTGCTGCAGCTGATCAGCGGATTGCCTGCCAAGCAGACGCACGCGAATGCCGGCCCAGAAAACCCAGCCCATGACTGTACCCATCAGCGTACCGGCCCACTCGTCATAACTGAGCGAGTAGCCCAATAGCGCACCGCCCACCACCAGACAAATCCAAAGCACGCGACGACATCCTTTTCGATGTGTGAAGGTTCATCAGGCGCAGTATATAGGGGCGGGCGGACATCGCTTGTAATGTTTTGAGCCGGGGGCACCAGAGTCTCTGCAGGACTGAGGCAGATCCTTGTGGCGCTTGTGGGAGTGAGCTTGCTCACGAAGGCGTCGTTTCGAGCGCCTTCTTTGCGCAGACCTTAATGGCCTCTTCGCGAGCAAGCGAAGCGTCGCCCGGCTCGCTCCCACTGGGGTTGTGAGTCTGTTCAGGCTATGACGTCACTCCAGCGCCTTCCAGATGTCTCCGGCGTACTCGCGGATGGTCCGGTCCGAGGAGAACCAGCCCATGCGTGCGGTGTTGAGGACCGCCGAGCGCCACCATTCCTTGGAGTCGTGCCAGCGCTCTTCGACCTTGGCCTGGGCTGCCCAGTACGAGTCGAAGTCAGCGCAGACCAGGAACCGGTCATACGCCAGCAGCTGATCGATCAGACCCACATAACGGTTCGGATCATCCGGCGAGAACACACCGCCACGGATCGCCTGCAGCACATCGTTCAAGCGTCCGGAAGCGGCCACGTCGTCATGCGCGCTGAATTCACCTGCCTGCTTGCGGGCTTCGACCTGTTGCGAAGACATACCGAAGATGAACATGTGCTCCAGCCCGACCTGCTCGCTCATTTCTACGTTGGCACCGTCCAGCGTACCGATGGTCAGTGCGCCGTTGAGGCCGAACTTCATGTTGCTGGTCCCGGATGCTTCCAGGCCTGCGGTGGAAATCTGCTCGGACAGGTCGGCCGCCGGAATGATGCTCTCCGCCAGGCTGACGTTGTAGTTGGGCATGAACACCACTTTCAGCAGACCGCGTACGGTCGGATCGTTGTTCACGGTCCGCGCGATGTCGTTGGTCAGCTTGATGATCAGTTTGGCCGAGTGATAGCTGGCCGCCGCCTTGCCGGCGAAGATCTTCACCCGTGGCACCCAATCGGTCCCCGGCTCGGCCCGAATGGCCTGATACAGGGCGACGGTGTGGAACAGGTTCAGCAGCTGGCGCTTGTACTCGTGGATCCGCTTGACCTGAACGTCGAACATCGCGGCAGGATTGACGGCGATGCCCAGGCGTTCATGAATGATTGCCGCCAGCGCACGCTTGCTGTGCAGGCGTTGATCGGCCATCTGCTTGCGGAACGACGATTTCTCGGCGAACGGCTCGAGCTCCTTGAGGCGCGTCTCGGCGTTGTCCAGAACATCCTCGCCGAGCGACTCGACAAGCATCTCGGTCAGTTTCGGGTTGGCCTGGAACAGCCAGCGGCGGAAGGTGATGCCGTTGGTCTTGTTGTTGATCCGCTCCGGATAGATCTTGTGCAGCTCGGCGAACACGGTCTTGCGCATCAGTTGCGTGTGCAGCGCCGAAACGCCGTTGACGCTGTGCGAGCCGAGGAATGCCAGGTTGCCCATGCGTACCCGACGACCGTTGTCTTCTTCGATCAGCGACACGGCACGCAGCACGTTGACGTCGTCGACGCCCTTGGCGCGCAGTGTGTCGATGTGCTGCGCGTTGATCAGGTAGATGATCTGCATGTGACGCGGCAGCATCCGCTCCATCAGGCCGACCGACCAGGTTTCCAGTGCTTCAGGCAGCAGAGTGTGGTTGGTGTAGCCGAGGGTGCCGACGGTGATTTTCCAGGCGGTGTCCCATGGGATGTTGTGGTTGTCGATCAACTGACGCATCAGCTCGGCCACGGCGATCGAGGGGTGCGTGTCGTTCATCTGAATCGCCGCGTGCTCGGACAGATCCGTCAGTGTGGCGTGCTGGTTCAGATGGCGGCGCAGCAAGTCCTGCAGCGATGCGGAAACGAAAAAGTATTCCTGGCGCAGACGCAGTTCCTGACCGGCTTCGGTCGCATCGTTCGGGTAAAGCACGCGGGAAATGCTTTCGGCGCGCACCACTTCGGCCACCGCGCCAAAGTGATCGCCAGCGTTGAAGCGTTCCAGGTGCAGGTCTTCTACTGCACGGGCGCGCCACAAACGCAGGGTGTTGACGCTCTTGCCGCGCCAGCCAACCACCGGGGTGTCATAGGCGATGGCCCGAACGGTCTCGCCCGGACGCCACACCTGACGCGAATCGCCCGCCTCGGTCGGGACGGTGTCGACACTGCCGCCGAAGCCGATGGAGTACACCACCTCAGGGCGTTCGAATTCCCATGGGTTACCGAAGTCCAGCCAGTTCTCGGTCTGTTCCTGCTGCCAGCCATCGACGATGCCCTGACGAAACAGGCCGTGCTCGTAACGAATGCCGTAACCATGACCCGCGATGCCCAGGGTCGACATGCTTTCCATGAAGCACGCCGCCAGACGACCGAGGCCGCCGTTACCCAGCGCCGCATCCGGTTCAAGCAGGCGGATACGCTCGATGTCCACACCCAGCTCGGTCAGCGCCTCGCGAGCGACTTCGAGCAGGCCCAGGTTACTCAGGCTGTCGTACAGCAGCCTGCCTATCAGGAATTCGAGAGACAGGTAGTAAACGCGTTTCTGAACCTTGCGATAGATCTGCCGCGTATGGTCCATCCAGTGTTCGACCATATGGTCGCGGGCGGCAAGGGCGACAGCTTCAAACCAGTCATGCTCAAACGCATGGTCGGGGTCCTTGCCCACCGAGTAGGTGAGTTTGGCGAGCACAGCGGCGCGAAAAGCGGCCACATCAGCGTCACGAACAAGTGGTTCCTGAGACATCGGTAAAACCTCAAGTAGTCTGACGAATGGAAAGCGGGATTCTTAGACTGTAGGCGTGTCGTCAATTATTTCCTGAAAAAAAGCGAAATAATTCATGGCATAGCTCTCGCTTCGACCCAGCGCGACGGCTCTGGTTCGCGCACCGGTGAAATTGGCAAAACGCTTGCATCGTTCGTTCCATCCTGATCAATGACGTGCAGCATGCTGATTCTTCGTTTCGGGTTTATGATGCCCCACGGCAGAATAATAGAAGCCTCTGAACTGGACTTATGGAGCACTTATGCAGACTTTGTACCCGCAGATCAAACCCTACGCCCGGCACGATCTGGCCGTGGAACAACCGCATGTGCTTTACGTCGATGAAAGTGGCTCGCCAGAAGGGTTGCCAGTGGTGTTCATCCATGGCGGCCCGGGTTCGGGATGCGATGCGCACAGCCGCTGCTATTTCGATCCCAACCTGTACCGCATCGTCACCTTCGACCAGCGCGGCTGCGGTCGTTCCACACCGCATGCGAGCCTTGAAAACAACACCACCTGGAAACTCGTAGAAGACCTTGAAGCGATTCGCGAGCACCTCGGCATCGACAAATGGGTATTGTTCGGCGGCTCGTGGGGTTCGACCCTCGCTCTGGCCTATGCACAGACCCATCCAGACCGCGTGCACGCGATGATCCTGCGTGGCGTATTCCTTGCCCGTCAGCAGGAAATCGACTGGTTCTATCAGGCGGGCGCCAGTCGTCTGTTCCCCGACTATTGGCAGGATTATGTCGCGCCGATCCCGCTGGACGAGCGTGACAATATTCTGGCCGCTTTCCACAAGCGACTCACCGGTCCGGATCAGATCGCCCAGATGCACGCCGCCAAGGCCTGGTCGACCTGGGAAGGGCGCTGCGCAACCTTGCGCCCCAATCCGCAAGTGGTCGATCGCTTCGCCGAGCCGCACCGTGCGCTGTCTATCGCGCGCATCGAATGCCACTACTTCACGAACAACGCCTTCCTCGAAGACAACCAGTTGATTCGCGACATGCCGAAGATCGCCCATCTGCCGGCAATCATTGTCCACGGTCGTTACGATGTCATCTGTCCGCTGGATAATGCATGGGAGCTGCACCAGAACTGGCCTGGCAGTGAGCTGCAGGTGATTCGCGAGGCCGGGCATTCGGCAGCCGAACCGGGTATCGCCGATGCGCTGGTGCGGGCCGCAGCAGAAGTTGCACGCAACCTGCTAGACCTGCCGCCCGAAGAAGCGTGACAGTCATCCGGTATTGGTTTTGAGTCTGGAAAGGCATCTATGAAAGGTTTGTTGCAGCGCGTGCGAAGTGCGCGCGTCGAGGTCGGCACCGAGGTCGTGGGTGCCATTGAACAGGGCATATTGGTGTTGGTGGGAATAGAGCCTCAAGACACCCGCGCCAGTGCCGATAAGTTGCTGCACAAGTTGCTCAATTATCGAGTGTTCAGCGATGCCGAGGGCAAGATGAATCTGTCTTTGCGCGAGGTGAGTGGCGGCTTGTTGCTGGTTTCCCAGTTCACGCTGGCTGCGGACACCAAAAGCGGGTTGCGTGCGGGCTTCTCTAAAGCCGCTCCTCCGGCGCTGGGTGCCGAGTTGTTCGACTATCTGTTGAGCCAGGCCAGAATCGCGCATCCCACGGTAGCGGCGGGCCAGTTTGGTGCAGACATGCAGGTGCACCTGATAAATGATGGCCCCGTGACATTTTTATTTGATACATAAGCTACGATTTCACTTTATCCCCCTGAATTCATCTGTCTTGCGGGAATAAATTTCTTTGTCATACCTGATGCGTTGTGGCGCGCGCTACTGGATAATCGCGCGCTACGGGGATCGACGCAGTTGGTCCATTTGGTATGACAAAAGCGGTTCTGACACCTGGTTGGGGAATCATTAAGCCCATTCGGAGTCGGAACAATGCTCGCCAACCCGGCATTGATAGCTGGCCGTTGGTTTTTTCATCTGTTTTTCGGCGAGGGTTGCTCGTGATTGTTAGTCCCTGTGATGCTCCAAAGACACCTGTCAAGCGGTTGCGTAGTGCACTTCTGGCAAGCTCGGCCCTTGTATGCCTGTTCAGTGCAGGTCAACTGTGGGCGTTCAACCTTGATGATGTAGCGGCTAAGGCCAAAGAAATGGCCGGGCAGAAGTTCGAGGCTCCGAGGAGCAATCTGCCGAACGAGCTGCGCGACATGAAGTTTGCCGATTATCAGAAGATCCGCTTCCGTGATGACAAGGCCGAATGGGCGGGTGAAAAGACTCCGTTCAAAGTGTCTTTCTACCACCAGGGCATGCACTTCGATACGCCGGTCAAGATCAACGAAGTGACCGCGACCAGCGTCGACGAGATCAAATACGACCCGAATCGCTTTGACTTCGGCGATCTGAAGATCGACCCGAAATCCACCGAGAAACTGGGTTATGCCGGTTTCCGTGTCCTGTATCCGATCAACAAGGATGACAAACAGGACGAAATCATGACCATGCTGGGCGCGAGCTACTTCCGCGTGATCGGCAAGGGTCAGGTTTATGGCCTTTCCGCGCGCGGCATGGCGATCGACACTGCCTCGCCGTCCGGTGAAGAATTTCCGCGCTTCAAGGAATTCTGGATCGAGAAGCCAGGCCCGGATGACAACCATCTGGTGATCTTCGCACTGCTCGACTCGCCGCGTGCCACCGGTGCCTATCAGCTGACCCTGCGTCCGGGTACCAACACCCTGGTTGACGTGAAGTCGCGCATGTTCCTGCGTGATAAGGTCAACAAGCTGGGCGTTGCTCCGCTGACCAGCATGTTCCTGTTCGGCGCCAACCAGCCTTCGCGTGTGCCTAACTACCGTCGTGAACTGCACGATTCCAGCGGTCTGTCGATTCAGGCGGCCAACGGTGAGTGGCTGTGGCGTCCGCTGAACAACCCTAAACATCTGTCCATCAGCAGCTTCTCGGTCGAGAACCCGCGTGGTTTCGGTCTGCTGCAACGTGGCCGCGACTTCAGCCAGTACGAAGACCTGGATGACCGTTACGACAAGCGTCCAAGTGCCTGGATCGAGCCGAAGGGCGATTGGGGCAAAGGGACTGTCGAGCTGGTCGAAATTCCGACTGCCGACGAGACCAACGACAACATCGTGGCCTACTGGAAGCCTGAAACGCTGGCAGAGCCTGGCCAGGAAATGGCGTTCGATTACCGTCTGCACTGGACCATGCAGGAAAACTCGATTCACTCGCCGGATCTGGGCTGGGTCAAGCAGACTCAACGCTCCATCGGTGACGTGCGTCAGTCCAACCTGATTCGTCAGCCGGACGGCAGCCTTGCCTTCCTGGTCGACTTCGTGGGCCCGGTGCTGGCCGCACTGCCGGAAGACAAGACCATTCGCAGCCAGGTGACGACTGACGACAACGTCGAGCTGGTGGAAAACAACCTGCGCTACAACCCGGTCACCAAAGGTTACCGCCTGACCCTGCGGGTGAAGGTCAAGGACTCCAGCAAGCCGACCGAAATGCGCGCTTACCTGTTGCGTGAAATCCCTGCCGAACCGGGCAAGGAACCTGCGCTGCTCGTGGCTGACAAGGCCGAAGAGAAGAAGGCCGCCGCCAAGGAAGCTGCCAAGCCGGCAGTCGCCAAGGAGTCCGCCAACGACCAAGTAGAAATCGCCAAGGCCGACGCGCCGAAGCCTGAAGCTGCCAAGCCTGAGACTGCCAAGTCTGAAGCTGGCAAGGCTGACGCAGCAAAAGCTGACGCAGCCAAAGGCAAAGGCGAAGTCGCCAAGGCCGATGCAGGCAAAGCCGACGCATCCAAGGCTGACGTAGCCAAGGACAAGGACGGTAAGGAAATTCAGCAGCCTGAAACCGAGGCAGCGCCCACCCATCCGGAACCGGCCAAGACGTTGCAAGTCATGACCGAGACCTGGAGCTATCAGTTGCCGAGCGATGAGTAATTCTCTACCGGTGCCAATGTCTCTGAACGAGTACCTGGCGCATTTACCGATGAGCGACGAGCAGCGGGCAGAACTTGCCGGCTGCACGACCTTCGCCGAATTGCATGAGCGACTGTCCGCGCAGCCGGTCACTGACCCTGCCGAGGCCGCTCAGGCTTCGGTGGGTCGCCGTCTGACGCTGACCACCGCAGATCAGCTGGAGGACGCCGAGATGCTCGGCGTCGACGCCAGTGGTCGCCTGTGCCTGAAGGCTACACCGCCGATTCGCCGGACCAAGGTCGTGCCAGAGCCATGGCGCACCAACATCCTGGTGCGCGGCTGGCGTCGTCTGACCGGCAAGGGCAATCCGCCCAAGCCCGAGCATGATGACCTGCCGCGGGATCTGCCGAAGGCGCGCTGGCGCACCGTCGGTTCGATCCGTCGCTACATCCTGCTGATCCTCATGCTGGGTCAGACGATCGTGGCTGGCTGGTACATGAAGGGCATCCTGCCGTATCAGGGCTGGTCGCTGGTTTCGCTCGACGAAATCACCCGTCAGACCTTTGTGCAGACCGCCTTGCAGGTCATGCCTTATGCCTTGCAGACCAGTATTCTGTTGTTGTTCGGGATTCTGTTCTGTTGGGTGTCGGCCGGTTTCTGGACCGCGCTGATGGGCTTCCTCGAGCTGCTCACCGGTCGCGACAAATACCGCATCTCGGGTGCCAGTGCTGGCAACGAGCCGATCGAAAAGGGCGCACGTACTGCGCTGGTCATGCCGATCTGCAACGAAGACGTGCCACGGGTTTTCGCCGGTCTGCGTGCTACGTTCGAATCGGTAGCTGCCACGGGTGACCTGGATCGTTTCGATTTCTTCGTGCTCAGTGACACCAACGAAACCGACATCGCCGTTGCCGAGCAACAGGCGTGGCTGGACGTGTGCCGCGAGACCAAAGGCTTCGGCAAGATCTTCTATCGTCGCCGTCGCCGCCGCGTAAAACGCAAAAGCGGCAACCTCGACGACTTCTGCCGTCGCTGGGGCGGTGACTACCGCTACATGGTCGTGCTGGACGCCGACAGCGTCATGAGCGGTGAGTGTCTGACCAGTCTGGTTCGCCTGATGGAAGCCACGCCGGACGCCGGTATCATCCAGACCGCGCCACGTGCGTCGGGCATGGACACGCTGTATGCACGCATGCAGCAGTTCGCTACCCGGGTCTATGGTCCGCTGTTCACCGCCGGTCTGCACTTCTGGCAGTTGGGTGAATCCCACTATTGGGGTCACAACGCGATCATCCGCATGAAACCCTTCATCGAGCACTGCGCCCTGGCGCCGTTGCCCGGCAAAGGCGCGTTCGCCGGTGCGATCCTCTCCCACGACTTCGTCGAAGCTGCGCTGATGCGCCGTGCCGGCTGGGGCGTGTGGATTGCCTACGACCTGCCAGGCAGCTACGAAGAGTTGCCGCCCAACCTGCTGGACGAACTCAAGCGTGACCGTCGCTGGTGCCACGGCAACCTGATGAACTTCAGGCTGTTCCTGGTCAAGGGCATGCACCCGGTTCACCGTGCGGTGTTCCTGACCGGCGTGATGTCTTACCTGTCGGCGCCGTTGTGGTTCTTCTTCCTCGTGCTGTCCACGGCCTTGCTGGCAGTGAACACGCTGATGGAGCCGACCTACTTCCTGGAACCGCGTCAGCTGTATCCGCTGTGGCCACAATGGCACCCGGAAAAAGCCGTTGCGTTGTTCTCGACCACCATTGTCCTGCTGTTCCTGCCTAAACTGCTCAGCGTCATTCTGATCTGGGCCAAGGGCGCGAAAGGCTTCGGTGGCAAGTTCAAGGTCACCATTTCGATGCTGCTGGAAATGCTCTTCTCGGTGCTGCTGGCTCCGGTGCGCATGCTGTTCCACACCCGCTTCGTACTGGCCGCTTTCCTGGGCTGGGCCGCGACCTGGAACTCGCCGCAACGCGACGATGACTCCACGCCGTGGATCGAAGCAGTGAAGCGCCACGGTCCGCAAACCCTGCTGGGCGCGTGCTGGGCCTTGCTGGTGTTCTGGCTGAACCCGAGCTTCCTGTGGTGGCTTGCACCGATCGTGGTGTCGTTGATGCTGTCGATTCCGGTGTCGGTGATTTCCAGCCGTACCAATCTGGGCGTCAAGGCGCGTGACGAGAAGTTCTTCCTGATTCCTGAAGAGTTCGAGCCGCCGCAAGAGCTGATCTCGACGGATCAGTACACCTACGAGAACCGCTGGCATGCGCTGAAACAGGGCTTCATCCGCGCAGTAGTCGACCCGCGACAGAACGCCCTGGCCTGCGCCCTGGCGACGTCGCGTCACCGTCAGGCTCAACCGATTGAAGTGGTGCGTATGGAGCGTGTCGATCAGGCACTCAAGGTTGGTCCGGCAAAACTCGGCAATCAGGAACGCCTGATGCTGCTGAGCGACCCGGTCGCCCTTGGCCGCTTGCACGAGCGCGTCTGGAGCGAAGGTCACGAAGAGTGGCTGGCCGCGTGGAGAGCTTCCATCGAAGCCGATCCGCATGCGCCTTTGCTGCCTTTGCAACCTGTAGGTAAAGCATCGGAGCCGGTCCCGGTCTAAACCGCCCGGCTACGAAAAGAGCCCCCGACGCTTAGCGCGTCGGGGGCTTTTTTATTGCGTCTAGTGGTAAAGACCCGCGCAAGCGAGGGGTAGGAGCGAACTTGTTCGCGAAGACGCTCGCTCAGGCGATGCATGTTCGGGAAGCTTGGCGGCCCCTTCGCGGACAAGTCCGCTCCTACGCCCGTTGGGCAGAATCAACGGCCTCCTGCCCGAGGGGTAGGAGCGAACTTGTTCGCGAAGACGGTCGTTCAGGCGATGCATGTTCGGAAGGCTTGGCGACCCCTTCGCGGACAAGTCCGCTCCTACGCCCGTTGGGCAGAATCAAAAACGGCCTTCTGCCCGAGGGGTAGGAGCGAACTTGTTCGCGAAGACATTCGCTCAGGCGATACATTTTTGGAAACCTTAACAGCCCCTTCGCGGACAAGTCCGCTCCTACGCCCGTTGGGCAGAATCAAAAACGGCCTTCTGCCCGAGGGGTAGGAGCGAACTTGTCCGCGAAGACGGTTGTTCAGGCGATACATTTTTGGAAACCTTAACGGCCCCTTCGTGGACAAGTCCGCTCCTACGCCCGTTGGGCAGAATCAAAAACAGCCTTCTGCCTGAGGGGTAGGAGCGAACTTGTTCGCGAAGACGCTCGCTCAGGCGATGCATGTTCGGAAAGCTTGGCGACCCCTTCGCGGACAAGTCCGCTCCTACGCCCGTTGGGCAGAATCAAAAGCAGGCTGGTGTATAACGCCAAGCGTTCCAGCGTCGGAATCCTTGCGTCGCAGATCTATCAACCCACCCTGAATTTCCCCACCAGTGTCTGCAGGTGCGTTCCCAGTCTGGCGAGTTCGACGCTGGAGGCGGCGGTTTGTTCGCTGGCTGCGGCGGTCTGTTCGGAGATGTCGCGTACGCTGATGACGTTACGGTTGATCTGTTCGGCGACCACGCTCTGTTCCTCGCTGGCGGTGGCGATCTGTTCGTTCATGTGCTGGATCGTCGCCACGGTGCGGGTGATCTGCTCCAGCGCGCCACCCGCGCGACGGCTCAGTTCAACCGTGTTGTCGGTCAGGGTACGGCTGTTATCCAGCGTGGTTGCGACCTGTTGAGTGCCGGTTTGCAGGGCGGCGATCAGCTCTTCGATTTCCTCGGTAGACTTTTGCGTGCGTTGCGCCAGCCCCCGAACTTCATCGGCAACCACCGCGAAACCGCGCCCGGCCTCTCCCGCGCGGGCTGCTTCAATGGCCGCATTGAGGGCCAGCAGGTTGGTCTGCTGTGAAACAGACTTGATCACGTCGAGAACGCCGACGATCTTGTTGCTTTCCTGCTTGAGCGCGCTCATCGACTGCGTGGAGTTCAGCACCTCGCGAGCCAGCTGCTCGATCTGAATGATCGCCTGCCCGACCACTTCATCGCCACTGCGCGCCTGTTGATCCGCCTGAGCGGCCGCCTGCGACGCTTCCTGCGCATTGCGCGCGACTTCCTGCACGGTTGCGGCCATTTCATTCATGGCCGTCGCCACTTGGTCTGTTTCGTCTTTCTGACTGGTGACCCCGGTGCAGGTCTGCTTGGTCACCGCTGACAACTGCTCGGCCGCGCTGGCGATCTGCGATACGCCCTCGCTGATGCCGCCGACCAGTTCGCGCAGGCTGACGGTCATGGTCTGCATGCTTCCTTGTAACTGACCCATTTCGTCACGGCGCGTGACCGATATATCCCGGCTCAGATCGCCCTGAGCGACGCGTGCTGCGGCAATGAGTGTCTGTTGCAACGGCACGGTGATCTGTCGGGTCATGATCCAGGCGGCAAGCAATCCGATCAGCAGTGCCAGGCCTGCAACACTGCTCAGCATGGCGCTGGAGTTGGCCGCCTCGCTGTCGCGCTGCTCAGTCTGCAGGCGGTTCAGCGCCGCGACGGAGTCCAGCAGCGCTGCGCCAAGACCCTCCATGATTTCCTGATCCGCTTCGGCCTTGGTCTGGATCTGCTTGAACTCGCCGAGCCGTTCCCGATAACTCTGCAGGGCGGCGGTCGCGGTTGTCAGGCCCTGAAGGCTTTCGTTGCCCTGATCCTGAGCGATCTGTCCGACTTCCTTGAGCGCTTCGTCAATGGCTGCTATGGCTGCGCTTTCATCTGCGTCACGGGTGGTGAAGGTATACGTCTGCACCTGATAACGAGCGGTCTGGACCTGCTGTCTCAATTGCGAAATGTTGGTGAACTCCTCCATCCGCTCGCTGCTGTCCTGTTCCTGGCTGACGCTTTTGAGTACCTCTACTTCAACCTGCGCGATGGCCTGCAAGGCCTGTTCGGACGTCTGCTCCAGGCGCGCGCGTATCTGGTTGCGGGTTTGTCGGTTGATGCGAACGTCCGCAAAGGTCTTTTCCAGCCTGTTCAGCATCTCGAACTGGCCGTTGAGCAGCTTGATGGTTGCCTGCTCCTCACTCTGTTTGTGCAGCAGGGTGAGCTGGGCTTTCATTTCATTGAGCTTTTCTGTAACCAGCGCCGTGCTCTCCGGCGTTTTCTGGACGCGGTCGGTGATTCGCTCGGCGCGCAGGTCTTTGGTCAGACCGTTGAGCTGGGCGATGTCCGAGAGCGACTCCGAGCGGTCGATCATGGTGTACAGGCCATGCCAGCCCGTCAGTGTGATGATCAGCGTCAATAGCAGCACCAGGCCGAAACCCAGGGACAGCTTGAATCTGACGTTCATGTTGCCGAGCGCTTGATTGATCAGTCGGAACATTTGAATCTCCTGCAATGAGCGAACAAAAGCACGTTCCCAACTCGTCGGGACGTGCGTTGTGAGCGCATCGGCGTGGCGATTCATTGCGTGACCTGAGAAGGCCGTAGGAGATTTCCGAGCACGAAGGAGGGGTGAAGGGTGTCACATTTTGTCGAAAAAAATGGCCCGCGCCGTTTGCTGGCGCGGGCTGTGCGCTGACAGATCAGACGGTGAAGCGGCTCACCAGGACCTGAAGGTGGTTGCCCAGTCTGGCCAGTTCCACGCTGGACGCTGCGGTTTCTTCACTGGCCGCAGAGGTCTGTTCGGACACGTCACGGACATTGATGATGCTGCGGTTGATCTCTTCGGCGGTCGCGCTCTGTTCTTCAGCGGCAGCGGCAATCTGCTGGTTCATCGCCTGGATTGCCGAGACGGTTTTGGTGATGCTCTCCAGCGATCCACCGGCCCTGCGGGTCAGCTCCACGCTGCTGGTGCTCAGTTCGCGGCTGCTGTCCATGACGGTTGTGGCCTGCTGTGTACCGCTTTGCAGACGGGCGATCAGCGCTTCGATCTCTTCGGTGGATTTTTGCGTGCGCTGCGCCAGGCTGCGTACTTCATCGGCAACCACCGCAAAGCCGCGACCGGCCTCACCGGCGCGTGCTGCCTCGATAGCGGCGTTCAAGGCCAGCAGGTTGGTCTGCTCGGCGACCGATTTGATGACGTCCAGCACGCTGCCGATCTTGTCGCTTTCCTGTTTCAGCGCGCCCATCGCTTCGCTGGAATTGCTCACCGCAGAGGCGAGGCGTTCGATTTGCGCAATGGCCTCGTTGACCACTCGTTCGCCATCGCGGGCCTGGCGGTCTGCCGTCACCGCTGCTTCCGAAGCTTCCTCGGCGTTGCGTGCGACCTCCTGAACGGTCGCCGTCATTTCATGCATGGCAGTGGCGACCTGATCGGTCTCGACCTTCTGGCTGTTGACCCCGGCGCTGGTCTGCTCAGTAACTGCCGACAGCTCTTCGGCTGCACTGGCAATCTGGGTGACACCATCGCGAATCCCGCCGACCAGTTCGCGCAGGCTCACCGTCATGCGCTGAATCGTGGCCTGCAGCTTGCCCAGTTCGTCCTTGCGATCGACCTTGAGGTTGCGGCTCAGGTCGCCCGAGGCCACCCGCTCTACGACCTCAAGGGTCTCCTGCAGCGGGGTGGTGATCTGGCGAGTGATGACCCAGGCCGCGAGAATGCTCAGCACCAGCGCCAACGCAGTCGCTGCGGCGATCATCGTCACCGACTTGGCGCTGTCTGCATCGCGGCTCTTGTTCTGTCGGGTAATCAGGTCGTTGCTGGTGGCGAGCATGCTGACGCCCAGCGTGGTCATTTTATCCAGTGCGGCCTTGGATGCGGCCTGGGCATCGCGGTAGCGGCCCACAGCCGCGCGGTAGCCATTCAGCCCGGCGATGGCCTGTTGCAGCATGGGCGAATAAGTGGAAGAAATGTCGCCAGCCAGCGTGTTGATCCCGGTCACCGCGTCATCGATGGCCTTATTGGCGTCTTTTTCGAAATCGGGACGGCCGCTGTAGGTGTAACCACGTACCTGAAAACGCGCCTGCTGAATCAGCTTGCTGACGCCGACGATGCCATTGAAGGCCAGGATGTTATCTTCCTTGAGCAGTTCGGCTTCGATCCTGTCGGCCTGATCCACCGCTTTGTCGGCGTTTTCGCCCATCTGGCTGCGGCTCGCTTCGCGGGTTTCGATCGCCTTGCTCATGTCCTCGAACGACTGGCGGTAGTCGCGGGTCGCCTGAATCTGAACATCCAGCAATTGCAGGTTCTCGGGGGATCGCAGCAGGTTTCTGGCGGTTTGCAGTGCAGCGTCGAGCTCATCGAGTGTACTTCTGACCTTCGCTGCGGTCTCTGCGTTGTACAGCGCCTCGTAGCTCATACGGTTGATGCGCAACTGAAGGGTCAGCTCATTGACCTCTGCAATCGCAGTGACACGGTCCCCACGATCGATCAGGGCCTGATTGCTGAACCAGCCGGTGGCCGAAATCATCAGCGTCATCAACAGCACCAGGCCAAAGCCTATCGCCAGTTTCAGGCTGACACTCGCATTGGCGAGGCTTTTGGATAACCCACGAGACATGATCACTCCTTGACGTCTTTTGTCCTAAGTATCCGACTGCATCGGCCAGTTATCGGTTAACTGAAGCGATTGAGTCGACACTGACAGCTTAGAACAAGCGAGCGAGAAGGGCCGTTACAGCGGTTTCGACGCGCAGGATGCGTTCGCCCAGTTGCACGGGTTGCAAACCCGACTGGCGCAACAGATCGATTTCGTAGGGTATCCAGCCACCTTCAGGGCCGATGGCCAGTGTGACTGGCTCTGTGACCGCACGCGGGCAGGCCGGGAAATCACCGGGATGGCCAACCAGGCCCAGTGTATCGAGCGCGATCTGTGGCAAGCGATCTTCAACGAAAGGCTTGAAGCGCTTTTCGATCACGATTTCAGGCAGCACCGAATCGCGTGCCTGTTCCAAGCCCAGAATCAGCTGCTCGCGGATGGCTTCAGGCTCGAGAAATGGCGTTTGCCAGAAGCTTTTTTCCACCCTGTAACTGTTCAGCAGGATGACTTTCGGCACGCCCATGGTCGCAACGGTCTGAAACACCCGGCGTAACATCTTGGGGCGTGGCAACGCCAGCAACAGGGTAAGCGGCAGTTTGGCCGGCGGCGCACTCTGCAGCTCGACACGCAGCTCTGCTTCATGGGGTTCAAGGCGCAGCAGTTCGGCATTGCCCAGCAGGCCATTGACCCGGCCCACCCGCAAGCTGTCGCCGACCTCTGCGCGATGCACCTCCTGCATGTGCTTCAGGCGGCGGTCACGCAGGACCACCCGGTCAGCCGCAATGAAATCGGCTTCCTCAAGCAGCAGCAGGTTCACGGTGTGGTCGCGGGCGGCTGGTCTTGCTTGTCAGCGTCCTCGGTCTCATCGTCCGGATGTTCGCCACGCTTCTTGATCATCGTGCTGCACAGTACGCCCAGCTCGAAGAGCAGCCACATCGGCACCGCCAGCAGCGTCTGCGAGAAGATGTCCGGCGGGGTGAGGATCATGCCGACCACGAAGCAGCCGATGATCACGTAAGGGCGGATCTTCTTCAGGTACTTGACGTCGACGATGCCGATCCATACCAGCAACACCACGGCCACCGGGATTTCGAAGGCCACGCCAAAGGCGAAGAACAACGTCATCACGAAGTCCAGATAGCTGGCGATGTCGGTCATCATCGACACGCCTTCCGGCGTCACGCTGGCGAAGAAGTGGAAAATCAGCGGGAAGACCAGAAAGTAGGCAAACGCCATACCTGCGTAGAACAGGATGATGCTCGACACCAGCAGTGGCACCGCGACACGCTTCTCGTGCTTGTACAGGCCCGGCGCGATGAAGCCCCAGATCTGATGCAGGATCACCGGCATGGACAGAAACAGCGCGACCATCATGGTCAGCTTGAACGGCGTGATGAACGGCGAAGCCACATCGGTGGCGATCATCGTTGCGCCTTCAGGCAGATAGACTCGCAGCGGCGCCGAGACCAGTGTGTAGATCTTCTGCGTGAAGTAGAACAGGCCGGCGAAAATCAGGAAGACTGCCGCAACGCAGCGCAACAGACGTGTACGCAACTCGGTGAGGTGCGAGATCAGCGGCATTTGCTGATCGTTTTCCGGGGTATCAGCGCTCATGGTGCTCGCGGTGGCAATGACGAATCGTGGGCGGGAGGCGTCGGGACCGGTGTGCCGGCGTCAGCCGGTTTCGCGGTTTTCTCCAGCGACAGCTCGGTCTTCGGTGCCGCAGGTTGTGCAGGACCGATTTCGTGGTGCGCGGCTTGGTCGTGCACGGGGCTTGCAGCTTGGTCCGCTGCCGGTGCTGGCGACGGATTCACCGGCTCGGAGCTGTTCTCGGGCGGTTGATTGGGCGCGAACATTTTGCGCGCTTCGTCTTCCATCGAAAGAATGTGCTCGTTGTGTAGCTGCCGACGAATCTCGTCAGCCCCGATTTCACGTTCAACTTCCTGTTTGATCGCATTGAAGCTGCGCTTCAACCGGCCGATCCATAAGCCTGCGGTGCGTGCAGCACCCGGCAGGCGCTCGGGACCCAGTACCAGCAAGGCAACCAGGCCGACAAGCAGCAGTTCAGAGAAGCTGATACCGAACATGGGCTTAAACCTGGTCTTTGCGGATCGGCTCGTCGACTTTGTGCGCCTGAGCGTCGATGGTGTGTGGCTGGTTCAGCGGCGAGCCCTGTGGGGCTGGCTGGGCCTGCTGTGGTTGAGGTGCAGGCTGTTCGGTTGGCTTGTCATCGTCATTCATTGCCTTGCGAAAGCCTTTGATCGATTCGCCGACGTCGCTGCCCAGGCCCTTGAGTTTCTTGGTCCCGAAAACCAGTACAACGACGATCAGGATGACGATCCAGTGTTTCCAGTCAAAAATACCCATGAAACAGTCCTCGTAAAAGATTTCAAGCTTGAAAGGGGAGAGCGTTACTCTGCCGAGCGAGCGGCTTTTTCCGCGTGGCCGGACAAGCCGAATCGGCGGTCCAGTTCATCGAGCACGGCCTGCGGGTGCTGACCCAGCGCGGCGAGCATCACCATGCTGTGAAACCACAGGTCAGCGGTTTCATAAATCACGTCACTGCAATCACCGCTGACCGCAGCGTCCTTGGCAGCGATGATGGTCTCGATCGACTCTTCGCCGAGCTTTTCCAGAATCTTGTTCAGGCCCTTGTGATACAGGCTTGCGACATAGGAGCTGTCGGCAGCGGCGTCCTTGCGGGATTCCAGCACATCGGCCAGACGGGACAACGTATCAGTCATGTTCAATGGCCTGCCTGGTAAATAGCATCAGGATCTTTCAGAACCGGGTCTACGGTCTTCCAGCCTGAATTTTCATACACTCGGTAGAAGCAACTTTCGCGGCCGGTATGGCAAGCGATGCCACCGATCTGCTCGACCATCAGGATAATGACGTCGGCGTCACAGTCCAGGCGCAGTTCATGCAGCTTTTGCACATGACCCGATTCTTCACCTTTGCGCCAGAGTTTGCCACGCGAACGCGACCAATAGATGGCACGGTTCTCGGACGCCGTCAGGCTCAGGGCCTCGCGGTTCATCCAGGCCATCATCAACACCCGGCCGGTCTTGTGATCCTGAGCGATTGCAGGCACCAGACCGTCGCTGTTCCAGTGAATCTCGTCCAGCCAGTCTTTCATATCTACTCCGGCAGCCGGCTTTCATGCCCGGCGGATTGAACAGTGTGCCAGCGCCATCCGCTGCTGGCTATCGGCGAACGATCAGATACAGCCCGGCGATGAGCATGATCGCCGCCGGCCACGCGGTGAGCGTCAGCAACTGGGTAGCAGCCTCGCTCATCACCCAGCCCTGTATCGCGCCGCCGACCAGCAATGCCGCACCGATCAGCCGCAGGACCGGCTCGTCCTTGCGATCGTGCCATGGGCGCGGCGGATCAGAGGCGTGCGGGCGGGACATGCGCTCCAGCAGATCACGGGTCATGCCTGCGATATGCGGCAGTTGCTCGACCTGTGATTGCAGATTGCCCAGCAGGGTTTTCGGGCTGACCCGTTCACGCATCCAGCGCTCCAGATAAGGCTGCGCGGTGCTCCACAGGTCCAGTTCAGGGTACAGCTGACGACCCAGCCCCTCGATGTTGAGCAGGGTCTTTTGCAGCAGAACCAGTTGCGGCTGGACTTCCATATTGAAGCGGCGTGCGGTCTGGAACAGGCGCATCAGCACCTGACCAAAGGAAATATCCTTGAGCGGCTTCTCGAAAATCGGCTCGCAGACCGTACGGATGGCCGCTTCGAATTCATTGAGCTTGGTCTCTGCCGGCACCCAGCCCGAATCGATGTGCAGTTGCGCAACGCGACGATAATCACGTTTGAAAAAGGCAAACAGGTTACGCGCCAGATAATCCTGATCTTCCGGGGTCAGGCTGCCGACGATGCCGCAGTCGATGGCAATGTACTTCGGCGCCCACGGGTTGACCGTGCTGACGAAAATGTTGCCGGGGTGCATGTCGGCATGGAAGAAGCTGTCGCGAAAAATCTGCGTGAAGAAGATTTCCACGCCGCGCTCGGCGAGCAGTTTCATGTCGGTGCGCTGATCGGCCAGCCCGGCCATGTCGGTGACCTGCAGGCCGTAGATACGCTCCATGACCAGCACTTTCGGGCGGCACCAGTCCCAGTAGACTTGTGGCACGTAAAGCAGGTCGGAGCCTTCGAAGTTGCGTCGCAACTGGCTGGCGTTGGCCGCTTCACGCAGCAGGTCGAGTTCGTCGTAGATGGTCTTTTCATAATCCATCACCACCTGCACCGGGTGCAGCAGGCGGGCATCGGCAGACACGCGCTCGGCGGTGCGGGCCAGAATGAACAGCCACGCCAGGTCCTGACCGATGATCGGCTTGAGGCCGGGGCGTACCACTTTGACCACGACTTCTTCGCCGGTCTTCAGGCAGGCGGCATGCACCTGAGCGACCGAAGCGGACGCCAGCGGCTTCTCGTCGAAGCGGCTGAACACGTCACAGATGCGCGCGCCGAGCTGTTCTTCGATCAGCTTGATCGCCAGTTGCTGATCGAACGGCGGCACGCGGTCCTGCAGCAGCATCAGCTCGTCGGCGATGTCCTCGGGCAGCAGATCGCGCCGTGTAGACAGCAGTTGCCCGAACTTGATGAAAATCGGCCCCAGGTCCTGGAGCGCCAGACGAAAGCGTACGCCCCGGCTCAGCTCGGATTTACGCCGTGGCAGCCAGCGCCAGGGCAGCACGAAACGCAGCGCGAGCATCCACCACGGCAGGGGCAGGGCGAACAACAGGTCATCAAGGCGATAGCGGATAACGACACGTTGAATGCGAAACAGACGGCGGACGGCAAGCAGCTTCATGCGTTATCGCTGGTATTGAGGGAGTGGGCAAGGCGGGCAAAGCGCGCCTCGAGGCGTTCCAGATCGAGCTTGATCTGATCGAGTTCGGCAAATCGTGCTTCGGCTTCGTGCTTGCCTACAAGGGTGCGCGATTCTTCGCTGAGGTAGTCGGCAACGTTCTGGCTGAGGCTGTTGAAGCTTTCCCAGGTCCAGCGCCCACTGTTGCGCAGCTGGTTGCTGAACAACTGGCTGGCCACAGGGCCGATCCAGTTGGACAGCTCGTGCTCCCAGTCCAGCTCCAGGTCCTGAAGAATGCCGACCAGTTCCAGCAGCGCGCCGCTGTCACCGTCGAGTTCGACGTCCGGGCCGTGCAGCACAGCGGTCTTGTCCTTGCTGAGGGCCAGGCGCACCAGGCTGGAAGCCGGCGCGCGCAGGGTGCAGTCAGCCTCGGCAGCCCAGTCAGCGGCGAGCAGCAAGCCTTCGTCGCTGGGCAGGATGAACAGCTTCAGGGACGGATCGCGACAGTCCACCGCAATGACACGCCCGGACAGACGCGCCATGCGTGGCAGCGCGGTGCTGTCCAGGCGCAGCACCCGATTGATGCCGTGCTCGATACTGGCGAGCAGCCCCCGGAGCAACATCAGGGTTTGATACCGCGATGCAGGGCCACGACGCCGGCAGTCATGTTGTGATAGGTCACGCGGTCAAAACCGGCTTCTACCATCATCGACTTGAGGGTTTCCTGGTTGGGGTGCATGCGGATCGATTCGGCCAGATAGCGGTAGCTTTCCGAGTCATTGGTGACCAGCTTGCCCATCAACGGCATGAACGCGAACGAGTAGGCGTCGTAGGCCTTGGACATCAGCTTGTTGGTCGGCTTGGAGAACTCCAGCACCAGCAGGCGACCACCCGGCTTGAGCACGCGCAGCATGGAACGCAGGGCGTCTTCCTTGTGCGTCACGTTGCGCAGGCCGAACGCGATGGTCACGCAGTCGAAATGGTTGTCCGGGAATGGCAGTTTTTCGGCGTCGGCCTGGACGAACTCGACGTTGCCCGCCACACCCAGGTCCAGCAGGCGATCACGGCCGACCTTGAGCATGGAAGCGTTGATGTCAGCCAGGACCACCTGGCCGGTCGGGCCGACCAGGTTGGAGAATTTGCGGGTCAGGTCACCCGTGCCGCCAGCAATGTCCAGCACGCGGTTACCGGTGCGGACGCCGGACAGCTCGATCGCGAAACGCTTCCACAGGCGATGCATGCCGCCGGACAGTAGGTCGTTCATCAGGTCGTACTTGGCCGCCACCGAATGGAAAACCTCAGCGACTTTTTCTGCCTTCTGGCTTTCCGGTACATTTTTGTAACCGAAGTGAGTCGTAGGTTCGGCATCGCTGCCTTTGCGCTGATCGTTCATATCGCTTCACCGGAATAGAGTGCGGGTCATTCTAATCGCCAAGGCCGGCTTTGTCTTGACAAGGCTCACCTGCAACGCTTTCTTGGATGCGGGCGGGTGTATATAGTTGCGCCGCATTTCATATGACGATCAAGGAAGCCTCCGATGGCCAAGATAACCGTTGAACGCCCGCACGCCCTGGGCCTCGAGAAGGCTCGCGAAAAGGCCGAGCAACTGGTCGAGAAGCTGTCCACCCGATACGGACTGGCTCACGAATGGGCTGGCGATACCGTAAAACTGGAGGGCAAGGGCGCCAAGGGCGAGGTCGAGGTCGAAGAGGCTTTGATCCGCGTGAACATCGAGCTGAACTTCATCCTGTCGGCCATGAGCGGTTCGATCAAGACAGAAGTCGAGCGCGTTCTCGACAAGGCGCTCGCTGCCTGAACGCCGTATGCAGACCTGCTGATTTTTCTTCGCCGCCGTGTGCCCATGCGCTCTTTTATGCGCGCAAATCGACAGAATCGAGCGTGCTTTCGACGTTCGAGTCGCAAAGGCCTTGAACCGGGTCGGTATCCCGTCTAAACATGATGTAGACACGCTCTTTGCCAGGCTCGATGAGCTGACGGCGTTGCTTGAGCGTGTCGGGCCGATAAAAGCTCGAACGCTGCGTGCCGAAACGACTCGGGCGTTCCAAGTCTGGACGATAAGGAGAACAGGATGGCTGGCAAGAAAAAAACCGACAAAGATGGCAGCTCCTGGATGGGCGAGGTTGAGAAGTACTCTCGTCAGATCTGGCTGGCGGGTTTGGGCGCGTATTCCAAAGTCAGCAATGACGGCAGCAGGCTTTTCGAGAGCCTGGTGAAGGACGGCGAGAAGGCCGAGAAGCTGACCAAGGTCGAAGCGCAGAAGCAGCTCGATGACGTCAAGAACACCAGCAAGTCGGCCAAGTCTCGCGTAGACGATGTCAAAGACCTCGCGGTTGGCAAGTGGAACGAGCTGGAAGAGGCTTTCGACAAGCGTCTGAATGGCGCCATCTCGCGTCTGGGTGTGCCGAGCCGCAGTGAAGTACAGGCGCTGCACAGCAAGGTCGACCAGCTGACCCGGCAGATCGAGCTGTTGGTGGGCGCGAAAGCCAAACCGGCTGCCTCACGCACGTTGGCGGCCAAACCTGCAGCGCCGAAAAGCGCGGCGAAACCGTTGGTCAAGGCGGCGGCCAAGCCTGTCACCAAAGCGGCGGACAAGAGCGTGGCGGCCAAGCCAGCTGTCAAGAAAGCAGCGGCCAGGCCCGTCGAGGCTGCCAAAAAGCCTGCCGCTGCGAAAAAAACAGCGGCAAGAAAGCCGGCCGCCAAACCTGCTCCCAAGCCTTCTACGCCGGCCGCATCGGAAAAAACCGCGATTCAGTCCTGATACCCGGCTGCAACAAAGAAGACCGGACGCAGAGCGTCCCGAACGG